>JBJXEB010000088.1:0-10150 GCA_046155095.1 Cyclobacteriaceae bacterium | reverse complement strand
TATAAATGGTCCGCGATCATTAATCGTTACTACCACGAACTCGTTGTTTGCTAGGTTCGTCACTTTCACTTTGGTGCCAAAAGGCAACGTTCTGTGTGCGGCTGTTAGCTTAGAAGCTTTGTACTTTTCCCCATTTGCAGTTGGTTGGCCTTCAAATTTATCCGCATAATAAGAAGCTTTGCCTGTTTGTATTTGGCCAGATGCGCCAAGCGTTAGTAGAAAAAGAAAAGGTGCTAGTAGTTTTTTCATGCGATAAAGATAATTGATTTGCTCGATGCAGAGCTATTTTTCACTCGGGTTTTTCTTACCAGCTAACAACTTCACTAATATATCAGTGAGTCTTTTTTCTTTTGTGTCAGGTCGTTTCGCTGAGCTAATCCATAGTGCATACTCCTTTCGATTCGTGAACGAAAGAGAATCGAAGAAATTTTTCGCCTTGGCATTTTTGCTCAATATCTTTTCTAACTCAATAGGCACATCCACTATTCTTTCTTCCAAATCTTTTTCTATCGTCACCTTCACCTTATCACCTACCTTTTTGTTGATGGCTGCTCGCACATCTTGTCTGACAATGATCACATGTTGGGGCATGCCCATTTTCGCAATAATGCCACGGTAAGGATATTTGTCAAACGTAGCTTTCACTTTCACATTTCCCTTCGTGCCAAAAACTTCTTCAACATCAAAGGGTATTGATACAAAAGTGGCATCCATTCCGTTGTTCGGACTTTCAAGGATAGCCTCAAATTGTTGCTTTGAACCAATAGCTGTTTTACGGGTCATCTTCGGTATTTTATCAACTGGCTTAAAGCGCAAAGCCGACCACGTTTCGTCAATGGCAATTTGGGTGACGGGCTCAAATTTCTTTTTTTGTAAAACCTCCCAACCACTATCTCGATTAATATCGGTTTTGATTCCCGAGCTTATTTTAGGATAAGCAAACCAAAGCACGCCATCTTCTTTCGCGACTTCAATGGCTTTGTTACTTAACTTAACAATGTCTGCTTTGCTTTTCACGAACGCGATCACCACATCAGCAGGTTTTTTTTGCCCTGACTTAATCATCGTCCTAAAATCCTTAGGTGGATTCAGTAATAAAACCGAATAGCCTTCCTTGGTCAACAACTTTTTTTTAAGTGATGTATCCATAAATCTATTTTTGATTTTCGATAACTTTCTTCAGTCCATCCAATTGAGCTTGACTCTGGTTTGCCATATATGATTTTGAAAGAAAAAGAACTGATCTCCAAATTAAATTGGCGCCCGTTATTTTGTAGCGACTGGTAATGGTGGTTGTTTCGGCTCCCTCAAATGAAAAAATGTATTCTGATTTCAATACATCGTTATCCAATTGATACGTAATTTTTTCGGGAGCTTTGATTTGCAGAAGTTTCTCTTGCATGACTATTCGCTCATTATCTGAATTGACAATTATTTCATAGGTGCTTCCTACAACTAGATGCTCTCCACTTTTTAAGGAAATAGATTCAAAGCCATCCATCCACTGACTCATTAGCGATGTGTTGTGAAAAGTGTCCCAGCATTTTTGCGGAGAAGCCGCTACTGTAATCGAGTTTTGATATTCGTAAGAAGGTACAAATAGCCCAAGGCTAAAGAAACCAAGGATAAGAATTACTAGGCAGACCAAGATAATCTTTATAATTTTCATCTCTTTTATGGTTTTACGGTTTGTTATTGCAAATTTGAGGTAATCTTTAGTTAATAAAAACACTATGCGATTTTTTCTAGTAAGCCTTGTTCTAAGTTGGGTCATGTCGTGCCAGCAACAAAGCAATGGCTCTGGGGAAATGGGGCCACCCATTCTCCCTACAAAAAAGTTGAATGCTGCCTTTTTGATTGTAGATGGTGTCTACAATTCTGAGTTGATTGCTCCCATGGATGTTTTTCAACATACTATTTTTCATACTGATAAGGGGATAAGTGTTTTTACCATCGCTCCCAAAAAAGATACGATTACTACTTTTGAAGGGCTCAACATCCTGCCCGATTATTCATTTGATGATGCCTATCCTGACATAGATATTTTGATTGTGCCTAGTGCGCAGCACAGTATGGATAGCGATTTGGAAAACGAAGCTCTCATTAGCTTTGTAAAGACAAACGGAAAAAAGGCCGCGTATATTTTCTCTTTGTGCGATGGTGCTTTTGTACTGGCCAAAGCAACATTGTTGGATCAACATGATTGCACCACTTTCCCCAGTGACATAGATCGCTTTAAAAAAACATTTGCCCAATTAACTGTTCACAAAGAAGTGAGCTTCGTGCACGATCGCAATGCCATCACCTCTGCAGGCGGAGCCAAATCGTATGATGCCGCTTTGTATCTGGCAGAATTGCTTTACGGCAAAAAAGTGGCCGATGGAATTGCCAAAGGTTTGGTTATCGATTGGGACTTGAGCCAAGTCCGTTACAAAAGAACCAATCATTGATTTTGTCCTATTTCAATGATTTTATTACTTCCTCCCTCGCACATTTGGTTGGTTAGGCTATATTTAAGGTTCTTATGAATCAGCTCTTGTCACCAGAAGATCGCCACGGCCAAATCATCAGCAAGTTACAGGCTGGCGTATTTGAGTACACACTTTTTCCAGACGGCCACAGAGACTTTACTTTCATCAGTCCGTATTGCGAAAAAATCCTTGAAACCTCTCGCGAGGAGTTGATGAGTAGCATTCAGCCGATGGTGTCGCATGTAAATGCTGAAGATCAAGAGTCATTTCTTCAGCATTACGATCAATGTATAGCTCACCACGAAAAATTCAAATGGGAAGGTAGAATAGTTATCCCATCTGGAAACACCAAATGGATTGAAGCCATTGCCGACCCTGCTAAAATGAATGACGGAAGCGTGGTCTGGATTGGGCTGGTTACGGACATCACTGCTAAAAAAGAAATTGAACAGAGCAATAGGGAAAATAAGCAGCGACTGGACTTAGCACTTAAAAGTTCTGAGTTGGGGATTTGGGATTATAATTATCAAAAAAATACCACGATAATCAACGAAAAGTGGGCGGAGATCACGGGATACCCCAAGGCCGTGCTAGAGGAAATGTTTTGTCACTGCGAAGATTTTGTACACCCAAAAGATAGACCAAGTTATATTGCCGCCATTGAGAGGCATAAAAAAAAGGAAACGGATTTTTATGAAGTAGTCTATCGCTTTCAATTAAAAAGCGGAGATTGGAAATGGATATTGGAGCGCGGCCAAACCATTGAGTTTGATGCTATGGGAAAACCATTGCGAAGTGTTGGTACACTCCAAGATTTTGAAAATCAAAAGACAGTAGAACAAATTGCAATTGAAACGGAAGGACGATACCGAGAATTGGTTGAAACCCTTCCGCTCGGCATTGTTATTTATCAAGACAACGTATTGGTCTTTGCCAATAAGTTAGCAGCCAAGTTATTGGGCGCCAATCAACCCGATGAGTTGATTGGAAAGTCTGCGTTGAGCTTTGTCCATCCAGATTCGATGGATAGCTCATTGGCAAGATTGAAAGCGTTGTTGGATGGCAAGCCTGTTCCCACCATTGAACAAAAATACATTAGGTTGGATGGCCAAGAAGTTATGGTAGATGTCTCTGCCCATACCCTTACATTTCGAGGTAAGCCAGCTATTCAAATCATTATCAAAGATACTACAGAACAACGCGAAACTCGGCTCGCTAAACTTAAAACAGAGACTCTATTCTCTCAACTATTCAAGAGCTCTCCTTTTGGTTTGGTGATGTTGGACGATGCGGGAAAGGTGGTGCAAGTGAATGAGGGGTTTGAGAAAATGTTTGGATTCGCTGGAAAAGATTTAGCTGGCAAAAGTTTGAATGACTTTATTGTTCCGCAAGAACTAGAATCAGAAGGCAACGACCTCAATACACTTATCACTAGCGAACAGATAGTGAAGATTGAAACCACAAGGCTGCACAAAAACAAAACTTCACTTTCGGTAATTGTGTATGGTGTGCCTGTGCCATTGGAGAATAAGACGATCAGTATTTTTGGTGTCTATGTAGATATTACTGCGCAGAAAAAAGTAGAAGAAGAATTGAAAGTGCGCAATATTGAGCTGGATAATTTTGTATACAAAGTGTCACACGATTTGCGCGCTCCCTTATCTTCAGTGCTGGGTTTGGTTAACTTAGCTAAACTAGAAGGTAACGATGATAGCCTTGCCGAGTATATCAAGCTAATCGGGCAAAAGGTGCAACAGTTAGATCATTTCATTACCGATGTACTCAGCCATTCTAAAAATTTGAAGTTGGATGTGAAGATTGAAAAAATCGATTTGAAAAAACTGATCGATCAAACCTACACCGATCTCAACTACCTAAAAGGTGCAGATCAAATTAAAAAGGAAATACAAATAGAAGGTGGTGATTTTTACAGCGACCCTTGGCGTATTGGTGAAATCTTACGCAATTTGATTTCCAATTCCATCAAGTACCGAGATTTTAGCAGGACCGATCCTGAAATTAAAATCAATATTAATGTAGGAGAAGATAGAGTAATAATTTTTTTTACGGATAATGGTATCGGTATTGGCCAAACAAACTTGAGCAAAATATTTGAAATGTTTTACCGCGCCAGCCTACAATCAGATGGATCTGGCCTTGGCCTTTATATTGTGAAAAATGCAGTCGAAAAATTAGGAGGCATTTTAAAAGTGACAAGTGACGTAGGCAAAGGCACCACTTTTGAGTTGAAGTTGCCCAACCACACGATTGAGTCGGTTACTAAGGAGCTAGCGTAGGGGTAAGTGGTGAGTGGTAAGAGGTAAGAGGTAAGAGGTAATAGGTAAGAGGAAAAAGGTAAAAGGTAAGCTTATCAACACGGGTTCAGATGAAAACAAGAGAAGTGGTAAGCGAAGTCGATAAGAAAGAATTTTTATTGTTTCCATTAACGCTATACAAAAATATTCCTAACTGGATTCGCCCACTTGATAAGGATGTTGAGAATGTTTTCGATCCAGAAAAAAATAAAACCTTTCGCCATGGTGAAGTCATACGTTGGATTCTGCAAAATGATCAAGGAGAAACAATTGGGCGCGTGGCTGCCTTCATCGATCAAAAGACATTGAACAAAGGAAACAGTCAGCCTACAGGAGGCATGGGTTTCTTCGAATGCATCGATGATCAAAAGGCGGCTTTTATTTTGTTCGATCAATGCAAACAATGGCTGCAAGCAAAAGGCGTGGAAGCGATGGATGGCTCTATCAATTTCGGAAGCCGCGATCGGTGGTGGGGCGTATTGGTAGATGGCTTTGATCGAGAACCCAATTACCAATGCAACTACAATCCTCCCTATTACAAAGTTTTCTTTGAAGCTTTCGGGTTCAAAGAATATTTCAAGCAATTGACTTTTGCCAGGAAGGTGAATGAACCACTATCGCCTAAGTTAGCCTACAAAGCCGAACTAATAGGTAAAGATCTCGCTTACGAGTTCCGTCATTTACGCAAAAATGAGATTGATAAATTAGGTGAATACTTGCGCGCTGTTTACAATAAAGCTTGGGCCAATCGCGCTGAGAATCCAGAGATGACTTCGCTGCAAGCCTCGTTGCTCGTGAAACAAATGAAACCTATTTTGGACGAGAAACTGCTTTATTTTGGATTTTACAAAGGCGAACCTATTTCATTTTTCTTATCGCTGCCCGAAGTAAACCAAATCTTCAAGTTTGTGAATGGTAAGATGGATTGGCTCGGCAAATTGAAATTTGTTTGGTATCAGTTTAGAAAAGTGAATAAAAAAGCTTTTGGTATTTTGTTTGGTGTAGTGCCATCGCACCAAGGCAAGGGAGCAGATGGCGCTATGGTGATGGCCGCCCGCAAAGTATTGCAAGATGAGTATAAGCGCTATGATGAATATGAAATGAATTGGATTGGCGATTTCAACCCAAAAATGATCAATGTGGTAGAACAAGTTGGTGGGATCGTGGCAAAAACCCATATTACGTACCGAAAATTATTTGACGAATCGAAGCCGTTCAAGAGGCACCCTATTTTAAATTAAGCATGAAGCCCAAAGAGAAGAAAGCAGATAAGCCTGTAGCATTAGAAGAAACGCGTTCCAGTTTTTTATTCCGCAATTTATTTAAAGGGCTGATTTGGTTCGCTGTTATCATTGTGGTTTTTGTTTTGTTGGAAGAGTACATCCAGGCAGAGTTCAAAGATCACATCAGAACGATACGTGCTAATCCTGGTATTCTCTATGGTATCTATACATTATCAGAAGTAGCTGGTGGTATTTTACCACCCGAAATTTTTATGATGATCTGGATAATCGATAAGATAGATTTGAACGGTTTCATTACCAATCTCGCCATTCTTACCGTCATCTCGTATGCAGCAGGTGTTTTAGGTTATTACATTGGCAAGGTGTTTTCCAAAACAAAATTCTATCAAGAGCGCATTCGCGAAAAGTATTTAAAACAGTATGAGGGTAAACTGAAAACGTATGGTGGTTATTTGGTTTTTGTAGGTGCTGTCACCCCTGTACCCTTTGCTGCTACGTGTATGCTGGCGGGTTCTGTAAATTTAAGTTTTAAACATTTTTTATTGATCTGCATCACTCGTGTAATCCGCTTTGCTGGATATGGTGCGGTGGTTTGGTATGCTCCAGAATTGTTTAAGGGTTTAACGCAGGGGCTTTAGGATCAATTTTTCCTTCGCCACTTTTTCAATCTTCTCTCGACTATAGTAAACAGGAAAGTGTTTGTCCGTTGCCCAGCGTTCAAAAAGATTTTTATAAAACGGACTGTTCACATCTCCACTTTGGCCGGGCGCATTGGTGAACATCGCTTTGTCCCAATCGGAAACATCTACAGCTATGCGAAAAGTTGCGCCTGCATTTTGATTATCACTATTTGTGGTCATGCCCGGTGTATTGCCATTTCCTCCACGCGGCATTTGACCAACTTCTAATTTTTTTCTGGTGGCGTCATCCACAGCATTGCTCAGTAAATGTTTAATCAATACATGGTGGTAAGCTGGTTGACCATATTGCCATCTCTTCATATCCGTTCCAAGTTTTTTTGTTAAATCATCCACTGCTTGCTGCAAAGCCGAAATCAAGAATGCATTGCGCGAAGCGATGGTATCCGTTCCAAATTCGGACCGTGCAGTTTCAATCCAACGAATAATTTTAGTCAATGAAATATTCCTGACCAACTCTTTTCCTTTTTCAGGCACGAAGAGTGGAAGTATATTTTCGGAAATTTTTTTTTCCCAAGCTGCATAGATGCCTGCGGCCACAGAAGAAGCTTGCATTTCAAAATTCCAATTTAACAAAAGCGATTTCGCTGCTTCGGTTTTTTCATCTGGTGATTTTAGTCCTTTCAGTAGTGGTACTAATTTCCTTGCGGGAATGGATAAGTAATCGCATTGCAGTTTCATCACGTCTCCCAATGAAAATTTATTTCCTCCACCGAGCACTTCATTAATACGATCTGCGCGATAAGAATCCGCCCATGTCCAGCCAACTGCATCGCGGTGCTCATAGTTAGACGGAATTAAATTTTCATTGGCCGTTGCCCAAAATCCCTTGGCGGGATTGAATACAGATGGCAACGATTTGATTGGCAAATAGCCACTCCATTCATATCTACCATCGCCAGGCACGGGCACAAGTCCATCCCAATTTTTTCGGATAGGTGCCACGCCCACTGCTTGCCACCCAATGTTTCCTTTCTTATCTGCCCAAATCATATTCTCTCCAGGAATGTGACTGTACGAACAACCTTCTCTAAACTCTTCCCAGTTTTTTGCTTGATCTATTCGTAAGCTGGCCATATAAGGCGCGCCCCCTATTTCCATCCAACCACACCTCACCGCATACGCCAAATTATTTTTCTCATCCACAAAAGTAACTGGGCCGTGTCTCGTGTATTTATGTTCTACTAAAACATCGGGGGCGCCTTTTACTTTGATCGTGTCTTTGATGACGTGCATCTCTTCCCAACCATTTAGGTATTTGTATTGATTTTTATTTTGGGGACTGAGTTGATATATATACAAATCTTCTGCATCCAAATCAAAAACGGTGAGTCCCCAAGCTCCATATTCATTGTGACCGATTGAAATACCAGGGATGGTCGGTTCACCGCCACCCAACACATTCCACCCAGGTGCATTCAAGTGAACCAAGTAGCGAAGCGAAGGCGCAGACAAAGCGCGGTGCGGATCATTAGCCAACAAAGGAAAACCACTTTGTGATTTTGTCCCGCTCACAATCCAATTGTTACTGCCAATAGTATGTTTTTCTGTATTCATTAATTTTTGATACGCTTCGTCATCTGCTTTTGCAAAACTTTTGTATTGATCCAAATTTTGATTGGAAGAAATTTTTATGTCTTGCGGAGCAAAGTTCAACGGCTTCCGAAAGGCATCGTACAATTCTGTAACGGGATCAGACAATCGCTGCGCGTCAATGACGGGATCAATTTTTAAATCTGGTTCACCTGGCTCAAACAGATTCAAGTCTTTTACTTTCTCCGTGCCAAGAGCCGCCACTTGCCTTCCAAATAAAACTTCTTCTGATATGTTGCCCAACAAACCTTGGTGGCGAGAGATCACTATATCGGCAGTCCAGAGTGCTGGTTTCATTCCCAAGAGTTTAAACTCAAGCGGAAGGAGCTGAGGTTTTGTTTGAGTCTCTTTTATATAAGCATTGATACCTTCTGTGAATGCGTTGATGATTTGCTCTCCGCGCGGATGGTAATGATTGAATTCTTTTTTCAAGTCTCCTCGAAATCTAAAAAGTCGCGCACCTTGGTCGCGTTTGATTTCTTTCGCACCAAGTAGCTCGGCCATCGTGCCTGTCGCTTGCCTCCGCCATAGTTCAAATTGAAACAGCCGATCTTTTGCTGCCCAGTAGCCTTGCGCAAAAAACAAATCGTGTTCGTTCTGTGCATAAATGTGGTTGACCCCATTCTCATCGCGAATAACTTCCACAGATTGATGAAGGCCAGTCAATTTCAATTCTACTTTGCTTTGGCCAGATGCGTAGAGGCACAAAAAGGAAATGAAGCAAAGCGCTAAACAGCTTTTCGTTTTAGGTAACTTATTGCCCATTTTGTTGTTTTTAAGTTTATTTTTTATCTATATTTACTGAAAGGGGCAACACTTTGCCGATTTAAAATAAGAGTTATGGACTTAAAGGTAATTGGAAATGAAATCCAAAAGAGGAGGAAGTCACGAAATATTGCCCAATCAGATTTGGCGGACATCGCAAGAATTTCCCTCAGAACACTTCGAGATGTTGAAAAAGGCGTTGCAAATCCAGAGCTAGAAACTTTGTTAAGGATATGTGGGGTGCTGGGCATGGAAATAAAAGTAGAGGTAATGAAATAATTGATTTTACACAAAATAACTGGTGTTGTCAGTTTGAGCTTGTCGAAAACTGACTACCTGAACTCTAAATGGACTTCGATAAACTCAGTCTGACATTTCGTTTAGTTATTTAGCGTAACATCAGTGAAATAAGTAATTAAACAATGGCAAGAAAAGCAAAGATATTTAATAATGGGCTGTTGGCTGGAACGCTGGAGAAGACAGACGGTAATGATTATGTGTTCCTATACGATGAACACTATTACGGCAACGTTCAACTCACTGCAATAAGTCTGTCACTCCCTAAAAAGCAAATCGAGTTTCGCTCGAAAACACTTTTTCCTTTTTTCTATGGGTTGCTTTCGGAAGGTGTGAACAAGCAAACACAATGCAGGCTATTACGAATTGATGAAAATGATCACTTTAGCCTATTGCTGAGCACAGCACATTCAGATACGATCGGATCGATAACCGTTAAAGAGGTAGTATGATTTGCCTTGGGTGTCTCAAACAACAAGAACAAGAAGGCCTGTCCACCGAAGCTTCAGCAAAGGTGGGATTTTGTAGGAAATGCCTCCAAGAACTTTTTGATGGCAAAAGGGTGGATTCCATTTTACCCTTCCACTCACCCAATAAAGAAGAATCGAATTTGTACAGCGATCTCACAAAGAAAATGTCGATCTCAGGTGTGCAGGTAAAGTATTCATTGGGGCTAGAAGATAGAAAGCTGATACTGACTGAGAGAGGTGGGCAATACATACTAAAGCCCGTGCCAACTGGGCAGTTCAAGCATCTTGACCAAGTGC
>JBJXEB010000087.1:0-5408 GCA_046155095.1 Cyclobacteriaceae bacterium | reverse complement strand
CTTTGGAAATAAAAAAGGGATAGAATAAATCCATCCCCTTAGTAACTCTTCAATGGTTAAAACCCTTGAAGAGTTAAAAGCTAATTTAAGAATTGACCTCCAACTTCGCTTTGAATTTTTTTGCGTTCTGCACCTCGCTGGATTCCCAATAGGCATCAATGATGGTTTGGTAAGCAGCTTTCGCTTTTTCTGGGTTGTTCAATTTCTCATAAGCCAATGCAGCTTTCATCAAATATGTCGGGGTGAATTCTTTGTTGGGCTTATAGCTGGCTGCCTTGTCGTAATACTTGGCAGCATCTTCAAATTTCTTCTGTTCCATATAAGCATCGCCAATGAGGCTGTAAGCACGGGCTTGTACCAAAAGATCATCTACTTTAAAATCATCTAGGTGGTGAATAGCCAAAGGGAATTTCCCTTGTTTCAAATAAATCGCTCCTGCATAGAAGTTGGCGAGATTGCCAGCTTTAGTAAGGCCATAATCATCGGCAATCTGAAGGAAGCCAAGGTTATTGCCATCGCCATTCAAAGCCAAGTTCAAGCTGTCTGCTTCAAAATAGCGAACGGCTTGGAACATCTCCTTTTGTGCTTGGCCGTCTTGGTTGCCCACATAGTATTTGTACCCAAAGAAACCACCAGCCACTAAGACCAATGCCCCAACGATTCCAATGATCAATTTAGGATTCTTTTCAACCCAATGCTCAATGCCCTCCAATTTCTCCTGAAGTACCTCTGGGTCCTCTAATAAATCTTTGCTTTCTTCTTTCTTTGCCATGATATTTTTAAATAAAAAGTCCCGATTCCATAGATATTAAGGAAACGGGACGCAAAACTAAGAAATCTGGCTATTAATCAAAAGCCGACTTTCCTTAGTTAAAACTGTTTAAATTTGTGTACGTACAAAAGCAGAAAGCCATGGAAACACTTTTGATAAAGGTAAAAGAGCCAGATAAAGCCAATTTATTGATGCAAGTGCTCAAGTCGATGGACTTTATTGATTCGGTTGATTATTTTGAAGGGTATAAAAAGGCAAAGAATATATTCGATGAAATCAACAAGATTTCTAGCAAAACCGATTTAGTGAACTTATCAATGGAAGACATCATTTCAGAAATAAAGGCTTATCGAAGTGAGAAAAAATTACGTAGTCATTGATACCAACGTATTCATTTCCTCCCTAATCGGTCAGGTAGGTTATTCACGAAAAATCTTTGATGAAATTGTTTTTACCAACGAAGTAAAAATATGCTTGTCAAAAGAAGTCTTAGCTGAGTATGAAGAAGTTGCACAACGTGAGAAATTTGCAAAATACGATGGCTTTCAAGAAAAGGCTCTGCAACTAATTTTGGCCATAAAAGAGATTGCTTTTTGGTTCGAGCCAAAAGAGATTATTCGTGAACTTTCCGATGAAGATGACAATATGTTTCTTGAATTGGCAGTAGAGGCAGATGCGAGCTATGTCGTTACAGGAAACACTAAAGATTTTGGCATGGAACAATTCCGAGGGATTTGGATAGTCTCACCAAAAGAATTCTATGAAAAATGGAACGATGGCGGCATAGAGACCTAATTCCAAAGAACAGCTACTTCCACAAATCCTCTTTTCCTTTTTAAGTCCTAGTGTCTAAGCCCTAATGCCCAAGCCCCAAGCCCTATTTTAATCCAATATAAACGGATAATTCGGCTCCTCATAAATATCCTTCAATGCCTCCGATGGATCAGGATAGTTGGATTCCTCTGCGAATTTTACGCTTTCTTCCACTTGCGCATTCACTTTCTGCTCAATGGCATCTAAATCCTTTACCCCAGCAATCTTTTTATCGAGAATAGCCTGTCGCACTTGTTCAATGGGGTCTCTGTGCTTGTATTCTTCCACCTCATCCTTGCTTCTGTATTTTTGAGGGTCGCTCATCGAGTGGCCTTTGTAGCGATACGTACGGAATTCCAATAGACTTGGCCCTTCACCCGCTCTCGCTCGGTCTGCAGCCCGAGCCACAGCGTCATGCACGGCCTCTACATTCATGGCGTCCACAGGCTCCGATGGCATGTCATACGCTTCACCCAATGTATATAGCTCCGTCACATTAGAAGTTCTTTTCACTGAAGTCCCCATTGCGTAACCATTGTTCTCGATCACAAAAATCACGGGTATCTTCCACAACATCGCCAAGTTTAATGCCTCATGAAAAGCCCCCTGCCGCACGGCCCCATCACCCATGTAGCAAATGCAAAGATTGCCCGTCTTATTATACATTTCCGCGAAAGCGATACCAGCACCCAGTGGTATCTGTGCGCCCACTATTCCATGCCCGCCAAAAAAATGATTTTCCTTATCAAAAATGTGCATCGAGCCGCCCTTGCCCTTCGATGCGCCCGTTTCTTTTCCATACAACTCGGCCATTACTTTATTAGGGTGCGTGCCAAGCGCCAACGGATGAGCATGATCACGGTAAGCCGTAATGTATTTATCGCCCCTGCGCAATGCCGATACCGAACCTGCCGCACAAGCTTCCTGCCCAATATATAAATGACAGAACCCGCGGATCTTCTGCATCCCGTACAGTTGCCCCGCCTTCTCTTCAAATCTCCTCATCAGCAACATGCTCTCAAACCAGAACATATATGTTTCTTTCGAGTACTCTGTTTTCGCTTTGCCCTTTGCCGCAGTTGCCATAGATTCAGTCATTTGTGAGTTGCGAAAATACATCACAGCCAAACAACCGCCAAACGGGCATTTGTATGTTATATAATTTTATGAAAAAATTCTTTTGCCTGCCCTCCGAAGTTTCATTGAAGGAGTAGGCGGCTTGCCCACCGAAGCTTTAACGAAGGTGCGGCATGTCCGCGCAAGGCGCAGCGGCCACGGGGCTGTCCGTTACAAGTCCGGCCGACACACCATTCTTACGCGCTTCGGGCTTTCCACTTCCATCCCTTGCCGATCGCCTTCCGCTCTGCGCCCCAGCCTCTTGCGCTAACTAGTCGTGGCACGACTGTCGTTTCTTTGAACGCTTTTCAATTTAATCATCCCCAATAACTTTGCGCCTTTGCGCCTTTGCGTGAAATTGCACCAAACTTACAGCAGTGCATCTCCGCCAACTCAACCTCTTCCATTTCAAAAACATTGAAGAAGCTCACCTCGAGTTTCAAGGCGATATAGTTTGTCTCCTGGGCAAAAACGGGACGGGCAAAACCAGCCTGCTTGATGCTATTTATTATTTGTCATTCACCAAAAGCGCCATCAATCCATCCGATGGGCAAAATGTTCGGCAAGGCCAATCTCAGTTCATCATCAAAGGTGAGTTTGACATGGCCATTAAAGAGAAAGACTCCAACCCAGATGCCAAGCTGATAAACTCAATCAGAGAGTCACCCTCTCCCGCGGACCGGGACGGGGTGAAGCCAACACCCGCAAGTAGACATCTCCTCTGCGCCTACCAGTCAGGTCAAAAAAAAATCATCCGCGAAGACGGCCAAGATTGCACCAAGTTCTCTGAGCATGTGGGCAGATACCCAGTTGTTTTGATTGCCCCGCAAGACATCGAACTGATTTGGGATGGCAGCGAGATGCGGAGGAAATTTTTCGATACGCTCATCTCTCAGTTGGATAAAAATTACCTAGAGAATTTGATCATCTATACCAATCACCTCAAACAGCGCAATAGCCTACTCCGCACTTTTTCAGAGAGCGGCAAGATCGACCACGACTTGTTGGCCAGTTACGATCAAAAGATAATCCCTGCTGGTAACTACATTTTTTCCAAGCGAAAGCAGTTTGCGGTAGACTTCCTGCCATTCTTTAAAAGGCATTATCAATTTCTAGTCAGCGAATCAAAAGAAGAAGTCCATATCCAATACCGCTCCGACTTAGAAAAATCAGACTTTGCCGATCTACTTGGCAAAAACCTTCAACGTGATATTCTTCTGCAAAGGACATCATCAGGCATCCACCGCGATGACTTTGAGTTTCTGATCAACGCCAATGAACTGAAGAAATTTGGCTCGCAAGGCCAACAAAAATCTTTTTTAATTGCCCTCAAGCTGGCCGAGTTCCAATGCATTGCGGAAGCAAAACAATTCAAGCCCATTTTATTATTAGATGATATTTTTGATAAGCTAGATGATCAACGGATCCATCAACTAATGCTTTTGATATCACAAGGCACCTTTGGCCAACTCTTTATTACCGATGCGCGGCAAGGGCGAAGTCAGGAGATATTAAAAGAAGCCAATGTAAGCGGCCAAGTTTTTAGTGTTGAAAATGGTACTTTTACACATGGCTAAGTCTCAAAATGAGGAAGGTAACACCCAGCACATCGGGCAGGCAATCCAGCAGTTGCTCAATCGCTACCATTTAAAAGCTAAGTTTGATGAGGCCAACTTACTAGGCTCATGGGAGCGATTGGCTGGTAAGCCAGTGGCCAAGCGCACCAAAAAACTGTACATCCGGGGCAAAGTCCTTTTCGTGGAGTTGGAATCACCCTCTATGAAAAATGACCTGAATCTTCACAAGAGCCAAATCATTGAAATCCTCCAAAAAGAGTTTGGAAAGGATGTAGTGAAGGAGATAGTGATTATGTAGCCTTAGAATTTTGGCTTCATGCCACATGCTTCAAGCTGCAAGCTGTTTGGTGTAACTGATAAGCTTGTGGCCTGTAGCTTGCGGCCTTACGCTAAAATTAATATAAGAACCTACCTCCAAGGTTTGTCTATACCAAAAAACCGTATAATTTTGCGTTCCCGTTTTTTGACTGTGGTCAAAAAATAGGAAAAAGCCATTGCAGCCCTAAAAAAGCCACTTGGTTTTAAAACGTTCTTTTAAAAGACAAAATCGTTGGGGGAGATACTCAAGCGGCCAACGAGGACAGACTGTAAATCTGTTGACTTATGTCTTCACAGGTTCGAATCCTGTTCTCCCCACTAGGAGTGGTAAAGACGCAAGATCTTGCGTCTCCACCCGACAAGCGGGAGTAGCTCAGTTGGTAGAGCGATAGCCTTCCAAGCTATAGGTCGCGAGTTCGAATCTCGTCTCCCGCTCACCTTTTAGGCTGTTGTAGCTCAGGGGTAGAGCACTTCCTTGGTAAGGAAGAGGTCGAGGGTTCAATTCCCTTCAACAGCTCTATCGAAGTAAGAAGAATGAAAAGCGTTTCAGAAAACGATCTGGAACAATTTATAGATTGACATTTTTAATAAAAAGAATTTCTTGACACCAGTGGGTAGCGCCATTTAGTTAGGTGTCAGAAGTTCAAACGAATAACCCTTATTCGAAAGGCTAAATATGTTTGGGGTGTATGCTTTGTAAAAGAAGCTTAGAATAGTAACTATTTTAATAATTTATACACTTTTAAACTTTAATTAGATTTCAATATGGCAAAGGAAAATTTTGACCGCTCGAAACCGCACGTAAACATTGG
>JBJXEB010000086.1:0-5044 GCA_046155095.1 Cyclobacteriaceae bacterium | reverse complement strand
CGTATTTCTAATGATGAATTAAACGCACGCGTTGCTCTCGCACGAAGGGTGACGACATCTCCCAGTCGAATAGGTTCCCGAAAGGAGATGTTGTCAACTGATGCGGTTACTACAATACTATTGCAATGCTTTTGCCCAGCTATGGCAGAGACAATATCCATCCAGTGCATGAGTCGTCCGCCCATTAAGTTATTAAGGGTATTCGTATCGTTGGGCAGCACCAGTTCGGTCATGCTCACGAAGGAGTCTTTGGGGTGTTTTTTCTTACGGGCCATGAAATGATTTAAGGTTTTAGAATTAAGATTTTGACCACAGATTCACAGATTAAATATTTTCTGAGATCAATTAGTGAATCTGTGGTTATAGATAAAACTACTAACCGTTAGTTTGTTTTTATCTCGTACAAAAATCAGAAAAATATTTTGCATTAACCGAACTCTATTTGCTTCTTGCACAAGTTATTTATGGCAACCAGCTACACATCCTCTCCATCTCTTGTAATTGCTACAAGCATTACAACCATTATTACCATTACGGGGTAGCTCCCAATATATCCCCCATTTCCCCAGTGTATTATTTTTTTTAGTTTTTGAAATGAAAAGTGTCATTTTAAGAACATTAACATACTAACATCAACGCTTTTCTCAAATGAAAGTCTTAAAATTCGGTGGCTCCTCAGTCGCCAACCCAGAAAGGATCAAGTCAGTTATTGATATCTTATTACCCTACATCCAACAAGAAAAAATTACAGTGGTGTTCTCTGCATTTGGCGGAGTTACAGACTCACTTATCCAACTTAGCACAAGAGCCCTTGCAGGAGATATTGAATACAAAACCCAGTTAGAGCAATTGGAGAAAAAGCATTTGGAAGCAGTACGTGAATTAGTTGATATTCAGAAACAGAGTAGCGTTATTGCTCAGGTAAAGTTCACCGTCAACGAATTGGAAGATATTCTTCACGGTATCTTTTTAGTGAAGGAAAGAACGTTTCGCTCATTGGATTATATCATGAGTTTTGGTGAGCGGCTCTCTGCCTATATTATTTCAGAAGCCATCAGTGGGCGAAGTATTAAAGCTGAATTTTTAGATGCTCGTTCTATGGTTAGAACAGACAGTAATTTCGGCAATGCTAAAATTGATTTTAAAACCACAAATCAGCTGATTCAAGATTTTTTTAAAAGCCATGTTGATCTCCAAGTGGTCACCGGCTTTATAGGATCATCCTCTTCAGGTGAAACGACCACCATAGGAAGAAGCGGATCAGATTATACGGCAGCTATTTTCGCTGCAGCTTTAGATGCCTCCTCGTTAGAAATCTGGACCGATGTAGATGGAATGATGACGGCCGATCCACGTAAAGTGAAGAAGGCATTTACAGTAAAAGAAATGACCTACGAGGAAGCGATGGAGCTTTCTCACTTTGGTGCGAAGGTGATCTTTCCAGCCACCATGCAACCAGCCATGGGCAAAAAGATTCCTATCTGGATTAAGAACACCTTCAATCCGACTTTCGCGGGTTCAGTCATCAGTGCCAATGCGAATGGAAAAACCTTGATCATCAAAGGTGTTTCTTCCATGGGCAACATCAGTTTGTTCAATCTGCAAGGGAGTGGCTTGCAGGGTGTAGTAGGTGTATCGATGCGGTTGTTCGGGACGTTGGCAAAAGAAAAGATCAATGTGATTTTGATCAGTCAAGCATCTTCCGAGCACTCGATTTGTTTTGCTATCGAAAGTAATTTTTCCACGCAAGCGAAAGCAGCAATCGAAAAAGAATTTCACTATGAAATTTTGGGTGGAGAGATGGATCGCATTGTGATGGAAAATGATCTTGCTATTGTAGCCATAGTAGGAGAGGGCATGAAGCACAATCCTGGCACGAGTGGACGAATGTTTAGTGCACTTGGTAAAGCAGGCGTGAATGTACATGCCATTGCGCAAGGCTCTTCTGAGTTAAATATTTCTGTGGTAATCCGTCAAGCAGATACATCCAAAGCGTTGAATGTATTGCACGAAGCATTTTTCCTTTCAGATAGAAAGGTGCTGAATGTTTTTTTAGTTGGCACAGGCTTGATCGGAAAAGAATTGGTGAAGATGATCGATCAACAGTTTACCAAGTTGGCAACTCAAAATCATTTGGAGATTAATCTGGTTGGAATTGCGAACAGCAAGAAAATGCTTTTCAATGAAGATGGAATCCGATTGGACCATGCAGTGGAAAAGATGATGACTGAAGGTGAGGCAATGACTTTGTCATCGTACTTTGAAAGGATGGTAAGTTTCAATTTATCCAACAGTATTTTTGTGGATTGCACTTCTAGCGAAGAAGTAGCGGGCTTTTATGACCGCATACTTTCTGCTAATATTTCTATTGTAACCCCCAACAAGAAAGCAAACTCTGGCCCTCTAGATCGATACAAAAAATTGAAATCAACAACAGCCAAGCGTGGTGTTAAATTTTTGTATGAAACGAATGTTGGTGCAGGCTTACCTGTCATCAACACACTAAACGATTTACTAATTAGTGGTGACAAAGCGCTTCGGATTGAAGCGGTATTGAGTGGCACGTTGAATTTTATTTTCAGTTCATTTGTTGAGGGAAAACAATTTAGTGAAGTTGTAAGGGAAGCAAAGGAGAAAGGATTCACAGAGCCAGATCCGCGCGATGACTTAAACGGAATGGATGTGGCTCGCAAGGCGTTGATCTTAGCGCGTGAGATTGGCCTCGACCTTGAATTAAAAGATATAGAAGTAGAGAATTTAGTGCCTGAGAAATGCAGAGGCGAAATGAGGGTGGATGAATTTTTCAATAAGCTTTCTTCCTTTAATTCCGACTTTGATAAGTTGAGAGATCAAGCTCAACGCAAAAATGAAAAGTTGCGCTACATGGCTATCTTGGAAGGAGGAAAAGCAAAAGTTTCACTTGCCTCTGTGAACGCATCTCATCCTTTCTATTCGCTGTCGGGAAGTGACAATATTATTTTGTTGACTACAGAACGCTACAAAGAAAGACCGATGGTAATCCGCGGGCCTGGCGCAGGTGCAGAAGTAACGGCTGCGGGTGTGTTTGCGGATGTGATTAGGATTGGGAATTATAGTAATTAGAAATAGGCAGTAAGCAATTGCAATAGGCAATTTGCCTACTGATTATTGCCTACTGCCTACTTTTAGCAATCAATTAATAAATGAAAACGATAAAAGCCTTCGCCCCCGCCACAGTAGCCAACGTTTGTTGTGGCTTTGATGTGCTGGGCTTTGCTGTGGATTTTCCTGGCGATGAAGTGGTGTTGACATTAAATGATAGCAATGAAGTTACCATTTCAAAAATTATTGGAGATGGTGGAAGGCTTCCGCTAGAAGCTTCTAAGAATACTGCGGGTGTAGCAGTACAATCTTTTCTAAAGTTGATTGGAAAGCAGCAAGGTGTTGAAATAGAGTTGTACAAAAATCTTCCACTTGGCAGTGGCATGGGCTCTAGTGCTGCGAGTGGTGTGGCCGCATTGGTTGCCATCAATCACTTGATGGGAAATCCTTTCACAAGAGATCAACTAATTGTTCATGCCATGGAGGCCGAGCGCGTGGCGTGTGGCTCTGCCCATGCAGATAATGTAGCTCCCTGCCTGATGGGTGGATTTGTATTAGTGCGTGATTATAATCCGCTGGACGTGATCAAAATTCCCGCAACAGAAAACTTGTATTGTACATTAGTGCATCCGCATATCGAATTAAAAACCTCAGACTCTCGTAGAGTGTTGAAGCCAACTGTCAATTTGAAAGATGCCATCGCACAAACGGGCAACATTGCTGGGTTGATGATTGGATTGACAACTGAAAATTATTCGCTCATCAGTCGCTCGTTAAAAGATACAATTGCTGAGCCAATCCGTTCCGCTTTCATTCCTGGTTTCGAACAGGTTAGAAATTCGGCAACTGGTGCTGGTGCATTGGGCTGTGGTATCTCCGGTTCAGGACCAACTATGTTTGCGTTGAGTGCGGATCATACAGCGGCAAGCAAAGTAGGAGAGGCGATGCAACTAGAATTTCTAAAATATCATTTGAATAGTGAAGTGTATGTGTCGAAGGTGAATCAGGAGGGGGCGAAAATTTTAGATTTATGATTTTTGATTTTTGATTGACGTGCTTGCACGTAGTCAGACAGTTTAGATCAATCAAAACTCCTAAATCTCAATTCTCAAATCTCAAATCCTAAATAATCTTAAATCTTAAATCTCATAATGAACTATTACAGCACCAACAATAAAAATCTAAAAGTAAGTTTAAGAGATGCTGTGATTCAAGGCTTAGCACCTGACAACGGGCTTTATTTGCCTGAAAGTATCCCGACTTTACCATCTTCTTTTTTTGAAACGTTGCACAAACTTTCTTTTCAAGAGATTGGATTTCAAGTGGCGAAAAATTTGATTGGGGATGATATTCCTACAAGTGAACTTAAGCGAATAGTTGATCACACTATTCAGTTTGATGCGCCACTAGTTGAAATAGAAGAAAATGTTTTTTCGTTGGAATTATTTCACGGTCCTACGTTGGCCTTCAAAGATTTTGGTGCACGCTTTTTGTCAGTCTTATTAGGCTACTTTGCCAGTCAGCAAGATAAAGAGATTACAATTTTAGTTGCTACCTCTGGGGATACGGGCAGTGCGGTGGCTAACGGATTCTTCAATGTGCTGGGAACAAAAGTGATTGTACTTTATCCATCAGGCAAAGTGAGTGACATTCAAGAAAAACAATTCACTACCCTTGGCGGGAATATCACGGCCTTGGAGATAGATGGCACATTTGATGATTGCCAGCGATTGGTAAAGCAGGCTTTCATGGATGAAGAGATAAAGCAAAAGCTTTTTTTGACTTCTGCTAACTCGATCAATATTGCACGATTGATTCCACAGTCATTTTATTATTTTCATGGGTATTCTCAATTGAAAGAAAAGCAAAGTCAAGTAGTTATCTCTATTCCTAGCGGAAATTTTGGAAACCTTACCGCAGGATTATTTGCGAAGAGGATGGGATTGCCCATTCATAAATTCAT
>JBJXEB010000085.1:0-18483 GCA_046155095.1 Cyclobacteriaceae bacterium | reverse complement strand
TTAATCGGCATTGAAATCGTGAGTGTTTACTACATCATGCCTTTCCCTGGCAGCCAGGTGGACGAGATGGTTGAGGTAGCCTATTTCATTCAAAACTATATCTGGATTTTTAGGATAGCGGGCTTGTTGTTGATAGCCTATCCCGCTTTTTCTTTCTTACGTGGCAGCAATCCATATTTCAAATGGACGGCCGCAGTGCTTCTGTTTTTTTGGATCATGGTTTTTTATAATGTCAACTTTCGCTTCCAAGCAGACAAAATTTTCTACCAACCTGAAAGTAAAATATTGGTAGCAGTCGATAAAAATAAAATTGCTGAAAATCAGCTAGTTATAGGAGTTAGTATCAATGGCAAAGCGAAGGCTTATCCAATAGAAGTTATTGGCTACCACCACCAAGTGCGCGATACCATTGGTGGCGAAGAAGTGATGATCACCTACTGTACCGTGTGCCGTACGGGTCGAGTTTATAGCCCTGTCGTTGATGGAAAAGTGGAGGAATTCCGATTAGCAGGCATGGATCATTTCAATGCCATGTTTGAGGATAGCAGAACAAAAAGTTGGTGGCGCCAAGCAAATGGTGAGGCTATTGTTGGGCCATCAAAAGGGAAAGCTTTGAAAGAGGTTCCATCCGAACAAATGAGTTTGAGTGCATGGTTGGCTCGATATCCTTACTCGCTCATTCTTCAGCCTGATTCAGTATTCAAAGATCAATACAAGGACTTGGAGAAATATGATGAAGGCACCATCAAGGGAAAGCTGGAAGGCCGCGATTCACTTTCTTGGAAAGATAAATCGTGGGTAGTGGGCATACCGATGGGTTTGTTTGCCAAAGCGTATGATTGGAATGATTTGATGCAGTTTCGTGCAATCAATGATAAGGTAGGTAAGAAACCAATTGTGTTGGTGTTAGACAATGATTCTACTTCATTCCACGCCTGGAGTAGAATAGTATTATATGATACACTTCAATTTATTTATTCTGACAGCTTAAAAACGTTAACTGATCAAAACACACAATCTGTTTGGGATTGGTCGGGCAAATGCACGAATGGAAAATTGAAAGGTATGTCATTGGAGTACGTTCAATCGTATCAAGAGTTTTGGCATTCGTGGAGACAGTTTCATCCGCAAACTGAAAAATATTCCACTAAGCCACTTGCCCAAGTCCCAAGTCCTAATCCCTAAATCTCGATGCCTAATACCAAAGCATGGTGGAAAGAAGCCATCGTTTATCAGATCTACCCGCGCAGTTTTAAAGACAGCAGTGGAGATGGAATAGGCGACTTGCGTGGAATTATTTCCAAATTGGATTACATAAAAAGTCTGGGCGTAGATGCCATTTGGCTCAACCCGATTTTCAAATCGCCCAATGATGATGGCGGCTATGACATTAGTGATTATTATTCTATCCAACCTGAATTCGGAACGCTTAATGATTTTGATGAACTCCTTGCTGGCATGCACCAGCGTGGATTGAAATTGATTATGGACTTGGTGCTTAATCATTCTTCAGATGAGCACCCGTGGTTTATAGAATCAAGAAAATCTAAAATCAATGCGCACCGCGATTATTATTTTTGGAAAAAGGGGAAGAACGGTGGGCCGCCCAACAATTGGCCGTCTTTTTTTGGGGGAAGCGCTTGGCAGTTAGATGAAGCCACGAATGAATATTATCTCCATCTCTTTTCAAAAAAACAGCCCGACTTAAATTGGGAGAATGAAGAGCTGAGATCGGAAGTATATCAACTGATGAGATTTTGGCTAGATAAAGGCGTGGATGGCTTGCGGTTAGACGTTATCTCAGCCATCTCCAAACGCACAGACTTCCCTAATACAGATACAACAGATTTCAATGAAACTATTCGAAAATATTATTCTAACGGCCCTCGGTTAAAAGAATTTATCAGCGAAGCAAAAGAGAAAGTACTTCGTCATTACCCCGATGCGATGACTGTGGGTGAAGGACCAGGAATCACTCCACATAACGCGATGGATTACCTCAATAATGGCAATGGCCTCAACATGATCTTTCACTTCGGCCACATGTTTATGGATCAAGGGCCAGGAGGCAGGTTTGATCCCATCTCTTGGTCGATGAAAGATTTTAAGCAAGTGTTCAAAACATGGGACGATGCCTTTGCCAGAAAAGGATGGGGCAGCATCTTTTTAGGCAATCATGATTTTGCCAGAATGGTTTCGCGTTGGGGGAACGATAAAGAGCATTGGGAGAAATCATCGAAGCTGTTGATTACACTGTTGCTCTCCATGCGAGGCACGGCTTTTATTTTTCAAGGTGATGAGATTGGAATGACAAACACCAAACTCGATTCAGTGACTGACTCTAAAGACATTGAAACCCAAAATGGCTGGCGTGAAGCGCAAAAGAAAGGCATGAGCGAAAGTGAGTTTATAAGAATAGCCAACTACTCTGGTCGCGATAACGCGAGGACACCTATGCAATGGAGCCAAGAGCATGAGGCAGGTTTTACCGAAGGCAGTCCATGGATGCCAGTTAATCCCAATAAAGATCGCATTAATGCTGCTAAGCAAGAATTGCCAGTCGACTCGATTCTGAATTATTTTAGGAAGATGGTCTCTTTGCGAAAGGCACATCCTACTTTAACTTACGGCTCCTACCAACCCGTTGAAGTAGCCAACGACAAAATCTTCACATACATCCGCGAAAGCGAGAAAGAAAAATACCAGATTGTGCTGAATTTTTCTGATGAGAGTAGTAACTTTCCTTTTGAGATGAAGGGTGAGAAGTTGATGGGGAATTATTTAGATAAAGATAAAAGTAATAACCTGCGTCCATGGGAGGCGATTATTTTAAAACTATGACCAACCAAAAAAATACTCTCTGGGGCATCGATCTCGGTGGCACAAAAGCCGAAGGCGTTGTACTTGGTCCAGGCGGCCTGAATGATATTTTGTTCCGCGACCGCGTGCCAACAGGAGCGGAGAATGGCTATCAACACATCTTAGGCCAGATCAATAAGCTAGTTGGTATGATGGAGCAAAAGATGGGTTATCGGCCAGCCAAGTTGGGCATTGGCACACCCGGTACGCTTGATCCCAAACTCGGTACGATGAAAGGATGTAACAGCGAGTGCATGAACTTTCAGCCAATGAAAAGTGATTTGGAAAAATTACTAGGTATGGAAATATTTATTGCCAATGATGCAAATTGTTTTGCTTTGGCTGAGGCAAGGATGGGTGTGGTGAAAGAAAAATTCCCAGAAGCAAAAGTGGTGTTTGGTGTAATCATGGGTACAGGTGTTGGGGGGGGATTAGTAGTGGAAGGTAAAGTATTGAATGGCCTTCAGGGAATTGGTGGCGAATGGGGTCATAATTTTTTAGATGAATCGGGTGGGCCTTGTTATTGTGGCAAAAGTGGTTGTGTGGAAAAAGTATTGGCTGGGCCATCGCTGGAAAAATATTATCAATCCATTTCTGGTCAAAACAAACCGCTCAAAGAAATTTACGATTTATACAAAACAGGAGATAGCAATGCTACCAAGACCATTCAAAGGATGACTCATTTTTTTGGATTAGCGCTGAGTGTAATCATAAATATTATTGACCCTGATGTGATTGTCATTGGTGGAGGTGTTGGTAACATTGATGAGATTTATAAAGATGGAGTGGAATCGGTTAGGAAATTTGCTTTTAACAATGGAGTTTTGGATACACCCATTGTAAAGCCAAGTTTGGGTGATAGTGCAGGTGTATTTGGTGCGGCTTATTTAACTGTATAGATTTTAGACCTCTTACAATATGAAAAAAATAGCAATCATTGGTCCCATCCCGCGCGATCACATCGTTACTCACCAAGGCGATTTGATTCAGAAATGGGGATGCGTTACACATCCTGTTATCGCCCTCTCTGTCATGGCGGGAGATAAGTTAGAGATCATCCCGGTTACTCACTTGCGTAAAGTAGATAAAGATAATGTATACGAGGTGTTCAAAGGTTACAAAGGGATCAATACTAAATTTATTTCAACAAAGAACGATCAAGGCGATATAATTAGCCTACGATTTGTAGATGTCAACAATCGATTAGAGCGGCAGACAGGTTTCATGGATCCTATCATGCCTGAGGATTTTAAAAACCTGCTCGATTGCAAGGTTTTCGTCTTCATCCCAATCAGTGATTACGAAATAGCACTGGAAACATTGAAATATTTAAAGAAGCGGAGTAAAGGCACTATTATTTTCGATGCACATGGACCAACAACAGCATGTTTGGCAAACGGTGAGCGACAGCGCAAGTTTTGGATCGACCGCGACCAATGGCTTCCTTACATTGATGTGCTTAAAATGAATTTGGAAGAAGCGCAAGCATCGTGGTATAAGAAAGAATATGAGAGCCAAGATTTTACAATCTCAGAAGATCCAAATCGCGAAGAGATGAGAGCATTTGCCATCCATTGTTTGAACTTAGGGGTGAAATGCGTTTGCATCACTGTTGATTCTCGGGGCTGCTTGGTATACAGAAAGGAACGCGGAAAATTGAAAGAAGATTTGGTGCCCGCAGTCAAAGTTGATCAGGTCATTGACACCACTGGCTGTGGTGATTCTTTTGCAGGTGGTGTTGGTTTTGGTCTTTTGCAAAACCCCAAAGATTATCTAAGTGCGGTTAAGTATGGCAATGCACTGGGTGCACTTCGCACACAAGGAAAAACATTTGCCGTATTTAAATCACAAGCAGAAACGGAAAAAATAATAAAGCTCGGCTATATTCGCGCAAACTAAATAAGAAAAGCGTGATAGAAGCCATAATTTTTGATCTAGATGGTGTTATAGTAGACACTGCACATTATCATTTCATTGCTTGGCAGCGGTTGGCCAAAGAATTGGGGATCACCTTTACTGAAAAAGAAAATGAGCGACTCAAAGGAGTTAGCAGAATGCGGTCTTTGGAAATCATTTTAGAAATTGGAGGCGTATCGCTCAGCAAAGAAAAAATGGAAGAGTTGGCCACTAAAAAGAACAGTTGGTTTGTGGAGTATATTGAAGCCATTAAACCAGAAGAGATTTTTCCAGGAGTAAAAGAAATGATCTTAAAGCTTAGAGATCAAGGATATAAAATCGCATTAGCATCCAGCAGTAAAAACGCTGAGATGGTTTTAACCCTACTTCAAATTAAAAACCTGTTTCATGTGGTGGTTGACGGCACCATGATTACACATAGCAAACCCGATCCTGAAATATTTTTGTTGGCAGCCTCTAAGCTGGGGGTTGATCCTGACTATTGTGTTGTATTTGAAGATGCAGAAGCAGGAGTGGAGGCTGCGATCGCAGCGGGGATGAAATGTGTAGGGATTGGTTCACCTGAACAATTAAGTAAAGCAAATCAAGTGATACGAAAAACAGGAGATTTTAATATTGGCGAACTTAATAAACTTTGAACTTTATAACTTAGAACTCAGAATTTAACTTTATGAAGCAGTATTTAAAAAACCACGAGTGGCAAATCATCGAGCAAGGTTTTAACCCTCGTCACCATCGCATTTCAGAAAGCATTTTTAGTTTGGGCAACGGCCGCATGGGGCAGCGCGCCAATTTTGAAGAAGAGTATTCGGGTGATATGCACCAAGGTACTTATGTGGCTGGCGTTTATTACCCTGATAAGACTCGCGTGGGTTGGTGGAAGAATGGCTACCCAGAATATTTTGCCAAAGTATTGAACGCGCCTAGTTGGACGAATATCCAAATAAAGATTGGAAAGAATAAATTGGACTTAGCCAAGTGCAAGGTTAGTGAATTCAAGCGCGTGTTAGATATGAAGCAAGGTCTGCTTCATCGTTCATTTATGGCCGTCTTGCCAGACGGCAAGCAAGTGAAGGTAGATGCCAAACGTTTTTGTAGCATGGCCGATGGAGAAATTGGAGCGATCCGCTATTCGATTACTCCTATTAATTTTACAGCAACGGCTGTAATCACACTTTCCGTTGATGCCGATGTAGTGAACAAAGATTCTAACTACGATGAAAAATTCTGGAATGAAGTCTCCAAAGAGTCAAAGGCTGGGCTAGCGCTTGTAACTGCTGAAACAAAAAAGACATTGTTCCATCTCACTACTGCTATTTCATATTCTATTCGTTCTGATGGAAAAGTGGTGAAAGGGAAGGTGAAAGCAAACAAAAAAGAAAAATATGCTGATAATGAAGTAACTATTAGCTTGAAGAAGGGAGTGGAGACGGTGATTTACAAGTATGCCGCTGTCCTCACTTCAGAAAATCACACAAAGAAAAAAATACAAGACAGCGCAAAAAAGAAATTAAATGCAGCTCTTGCCAAAGGCTACGACAAGTTATTTGCAGATCATGTGGCAGTGTGGACGGACATTTGGAAGAAATGCGATATTACTATTGATGGAGATGTTGCTGCCCAGCAAGGTATACGTTTCAATATTTTTCAATTGATGCAAACCTACACAGGTGCTGATGAGCGATTGAACATTGGCCCGAAAGGATTTACTGGCGAGAAATATGGAGGCAGCACCTATTGGGATACAGAAGCATATTGTTTGCCTTTTTATTTGGGAACATCTGATCCCAAAGTCGCTCGCAATCTGTTGGTGTACCGTTACAAACATTTGAAACGTGCGATAAAAAATGCTGAGAAGTTAGGATTTACGAATGGCGCAGCGTTGTACCCAATGGTAACAATGAATGGTGAAGAATGCCATAACGAGTGGGAGATTACATTTGAAGAAATCCATCGCAATGGAGCCATTGCATTTGCCATCTACGATTACATCCGTTATACTGATGATGAAGATTATTTGATTGAGTTTGGATTAGAAGTGTTGATTGGCATCTCTCGCTTCTGGTCGCAACGCATTACTTATTCTGAAGCGAAGAAGCAATATGTGATGCTTGGTGTTACAGGCCCGAATGAATACGAGAACAATGTGAACAACAATTGGTACACTAGCTATATAGCTTGCTGGACAATGGAGTACGCTGAGAAGGCACTTGCTTACGTTAGATCAAAAGATGCAACTAAACTTCAGAAATTATTAAGTAGAATCACTTTTAAAGAGAAAGAAGAAACATCGCGTTGGACAGATATTCGAGCTAAAATGTACTTGGGCGAAGACAAAAAACTGGGCATCTATTTGCAACAAGATAATTTTCTTGATAAAGAATTGATCCCTGTAAAGTACCTTCGCCCGGAAGATCGCCCGCTTAACCAAAAATGGTCGTGGGATCGCATCCTTCGCTCTTGCTACATCAAGCAAGCCGATGTATTACAAGGACTTTATTTATTCGATGATAAATTTGACAACGAGACTATCAAACGCAATTTTGATTTCTACGAGCCACTAACGGTTCATGAATCTTCACTTTCACCATGTGTGCATGTTATACTTGCTTCTAAGATTGGCTACAAAGAAAAAGCGTATGAAATGTACTTGCGTACTTCTCGCTTGGATTTAGATGACTATAACAACGACACAGAAGACGGCTGCCATATAACAAGCATGGCGGGTACGTGGATGAGCGTGGTGAAAGGCTTTGGTGGCATGAGGGTACAAGATGGCATGTTGCACTTTAATCCATTTATTCCAGATCAGTGGAAATCGTATTCTTTTAGGATTGATTTCAGGGGGCGAGTTATAAATGTGAAAGTATCGAAGGGGAAAACAGAAACTATTTTGGAATCAGGCGAGCCGATAGAGATAGTACTTAGTGGTGTAAGAAAGCAGATATAAATTTTATTGAAGTAAAATGCAATTAAGGGAATCTCATCTTGGGTGGTATTCCTTTTTTTTGCTACCGATTGTAAGGCTGTAAAAAAAACTTTAGTCCAATTATGTAATCGGTTGTATTTCTGTTAAAGAAATTGTGTACTTTTCATTCTCAAATTCGTAATTCAATAACATCAACTTTCAACCTGAACCTTAATTCTTAATTCTCAAATCTTAAATCTCACATCAGAATATGAAACGTAAACTAAGAATGGGTATGGTAGGCGGTGGCCTCACCTCATTTATTGGCCCCGTTCATCGCAGAGCGGCTGGCATTGATGGCAATATCGAATTGGTTGCCGGTGCCTTTAGCGTAGTGCCTGGCGAATCAGCCGCTACAGGTAAGCTGCTTCACTTAAATCCTAAAAGGGTTTATGAATCTTACCAAGAGATGTTTGAAAAGGAAATGAAGATGCCCGCTGACCAGCGACTGGATTTTGTATCTGTAGTGACACCCAACCATGTGCACTTCGGTCCTTCTAAAATGGCACTCGAAAGTGGCTTCCATGTATTGGTGGAAAAACCCATCGCGTTTTCATTAGAGGAAGCCAAAACATTAAAAAAGGTAGTAGAGAAAACTGGGATGATCCTCGGCCTTACTCATACTTATACTGGCTACCCAATGGTGAAGGAAGCAAAAGAGATGATCAAAGCTGGTAAAATCGGAAAAGTGAGAAAAGTATTTGTTGAATATCCGCAAGGGTGGCTCTCAACTTTATTGGAAGGCAGCGGCAACGAGCAAGCTAGTTGGCGCACCGACCCCAAAAGATCGGGTGCAGGTGGTGCTATTGGTGATATTGGTACTCATGCCGCCAACTTAGCAGAGTACATCACAGGGTCGGACATCACTGAAGTTTGTGCTATGTTGAACACCGTGGTGAAGGGCAGGAGATTGGATGATGATAGCTCGATGTTGTTGAGGTTTGACAATAATGCAACGGGTGTTTTGCTGGCCACGCAAGTTGCTGCGGGCGATGAAAATAATTTAAACATCCGTGTATATGGAGAGAAAGGTGGATTGGAATGGCGACAAGAAGAACCCAATACCTTAGTGGTGAAATGGTTGGATCGCCCTAAGGAAATCATGAGGGCTGGTTGGCCTTATCTATCTGATCTTGCTAAGCGCAATGTGCGTACGCCTGCCGGTCATCCAGAAGGATATTTGGAGGCATTCGCTAACATTTACAAAGCATTTGGAAATGCGGTGCATGATTTTAAGCCAGGCAAAAAAATCAATCCAGAGAAGTATGATTTCCCAGATGTAGATCATGGTGTGAGAGGCATGGCGTTCGTAAATACTGCAGTGAAGTCAGCGCTCTCGAATAGAAAATGGACAAAGTTTAAAGTTTAAATTTTAGTTAGAATTTATTAGTTAATGAAAACCATCCAAGGCCCCGCCATATTCTTAGCCCAATTCATGGGCGATGAGCCTCCGTTCAATAACCTAAAGTCTATCTGTAAATGGGCTGCTTCCTTAGGTTACGTTGGCGTGCAAATACCAAGTTGGGATGCGCGCTGTTTTGATTTGAAGCGTGTTGCAGAAAGCAAGACGTATGCAGATGAAGTTCGCGAAACAGTTGAATCATTCGGCTTGAAAATCACTGAGCTCTCTACTCATTTGCAAGGTCAATTAGTGGCCGTCAATCCCGCTTATGATACGATGTTCGATGGCTTTGCGCCAAAGTCAGTTCATGGAAAACCAAAAGAAAGAACCAGATGGGCAGTAGAGCAATTGAAGTTGGCCGCGAAGGCCAGTAAAAATTTAGGCCTGAATGCGCATGCAACTTTTTCTGGAGCACTGATGTGGCAAACGGTTTATCCTTGGCCTCAGCGCCCTGCTGGTTTGGTGGAAGATGGTTTTAAAGAATTGGCAAAACGTTGGTTGCCCATTTTAAATGCATTCGATAAAGTAGGTGTAAATGTTTGTTACGAAATCCATCCAGGCGAAGACTTGCATGATGGAATTACCTTCGAGCGATTTTGGGAAGCAACAGGTAAACACAAACGCTGTAATATTCTCTATGACCCTAGTCATTTTGTGTTGCAGCAGTTGGATTACCTTCAGTACATCGACTTCTATCATTCATTCATCAAAATGTTCCATGTGAAGGATGCGGAATTTAGTCCTACAGGAAAAAGTGGAGTGTATGGAGGCTATCAGGATTGGATCAACCGACCAGGCAGGTTCAGATCACTGGGTGATGGACAAGTCGATTTTAAATCCATCTTCTCCAAGCTTGCGCAATACGGCTATGATGGATGGGCGGTGCTAGAGTGGGAGTGCTGCATCAAGCACCCTGAGCAAGGCGCCAAGGAAGGGGCACCATTCATAAGAGATCATATGATTCGAGTAACCGAAAAAGCATTCGATGATTTCGCTTCCGCAGGAAAGAATCCAAAGCTCAATAAATCAATTCTAGGAATTTAACTTAAACCCACTATGAACAAAAAACACACTTTCTATTTTATTTTCCTTGTGGTTACTTCGTTAGTCATTTATTCATGTGGCTCGAAAAAAGAGGCAACGAACACAGAAGACTACGGGACACCGAAAGAAGAAGCGGCAGCTCCTGTTACAGCTAGTGATGCTATTACTCAGGGTGAATCATTGGTGAAGGCGAGTGACTGTAAGACTTGCCATCACTCCGTGAATAAGATCATTGGGCCCTCGCATACTGATGTTGCCAAGAAGTATGATTTCACCAAGGCAAATGTGGAATTATTAGCGGGTAAAATAATCAAAGGAGGCTCAGGTGTGTGGGGCGAAATTCCGATGGCAGCCCATACTGATATTACTCAGGCGGATGCAGAGAAGATGGCAAGATATGTTTTGTCTCTAGATGGAGAGACGGAGCATTGATGTTTTGGTAAATTGTAAGAGTTAAGTGGTTCTAAACTTCAAGCCTCTCAAGTCTAACTTCACTAACCAAATGAAACTATGAAATACTTACTAACATTTTGCCTAGTACTTTTTATTTTGGGTGTGAATGCCCAAGAGAATACGTTGTCTCCCAAAGAAAAAAAAGCTGGTTGGAAACTATTGTTCGATGGTAAATCCTTTTCAGGATGGCGCAATTTTAAAAGCGATAAGATTGGCGAAGCATGGGTAATCAATGACAACGCTATTCACTTGGATGCATTTAAGAAAGAAGGGTTTCAAGTAAAAGGTGGAGGTGATTTGATGACCACCGATGAATTTGAAAATTACGAATTCACCTTGGAATGGAAGATATCGAAGTGCGGCAATAGCGGTATTATTTTTAATGTGGTCGAAGCCGATCAATATCAATATGTTTGGCAGACTGGTCCTGAGATGCAAGTACTTGATAATGCTTGCCATCCTGATGCTAAAATTATCAAGCATCGAGCAGGTGATCTATATGATTTGATTACGAGCAAAAGAGAAATGGCTAAGCCTGCTGGTGAGTGGAATAAAGTGCGCATCGTATCTAACAAAGCCAACTATGAATTTTATTTGAATGGAACTAAAGTAGTGGAATTTACTATGCACACGCCTGAATGGGAAGCAATGGTGAAAGGCAGCAAGTTCAAAGATATGCCAGGCTTTGGTAAAGCAACTAAAGGTCGTATTTCGTTGCAAGATCATGGCGATCCTGTATGGTTTAAGAATATTAAGATTAGGGAAATTAAGTAGTTGATGGTTACTGGCTCATTTCAATATGTTGAAATATGATCTTAGGCATTTTCGATAATGAGTTTGTAACTGTGCAATTGGATGATTCTCTTCCAGTATTGATACACCGATGGAAGCAAGAACCGCCAGCTGAAGAATTTAAGTTTACATTGGAACGTATATTGGGCGAGTATAAGAGCCTCTCAAATTCATACCATCATTTAGCTTGGTTGGTAGATGCCGCCCAGTTAGGTGAACTAGATGAAGAAATTGAGCAATGGCTGGTTGATACTTGGGAGCAGATGCTTTTTGTTGATGCGGGCGTAAAAATTCATGCAGTGATTTTGGGTGAAAGTATTTTTGCTGACTATCCAATGGAAAAGTTCAAATCAGACGCTGAATCAAAATTTTCTCAATATAACGTTCACCTTGGGGTATTCTCCAATCAGCAAGAGGCTTATGAATGGATTAGATTGCAGCAATAATACTCTTTAGACTTTACAAACTTTAGGATACCATGAAAAGACGCGAATTCATCCAACAATCAGCTCTCGCCACAGCCGGGGCATTTGCTTTATCTTCTTTCACATTTGCACAAAAGAAAAAAATCGGTTTGCAATTGTACTCCTTACGGGATGTGATTGGCAAAGATGTGAGAGGCGTATTGGAAAAAGTAGCAAAGTTTGGCTATAAAGAGTTGGAGGCGTACAGTTACAACGATGGCAAAATATTCAATCTTAAGTACAAAGAATTTGCCGACCTCGTAAAAGGTTTGGGCATGAAAGTAACTAGTGGTCATCATCTATTGGGTAAATCAGAATCCAATAAAGCAGTAAAAGGCACGTTGATCAATGGCTGGGAGCGTGCAGTAATGGATGCCAAAGAAGTAGGACAGGAGTTTATGGTGGTCGCCTACCTCACTGCCGATGAGCGCACTTCGCTAGATGATTATAAAAAAATTTGCGAGGCATTGAATAAAGGAGGCGAGCTTTGCAAGAAAAATGGAATTAGGCTTAACTACCACAACCATGAATTTGAATTTGAAGAATTTGATGGCGTGGTCGCGTATGATTTGATGTTGAAAGAACTCGATCCTAAGTTGGTAGGAATGGAAATGGATTTGTATTGGGTCAACTATGCTCAAAAAAACCCCCTCGATTATTTTGCCAAACACCCTGGCCGTTTCGAACAATGGCATGTGAAGGATATGGATAAGGTTGATCCCAAGAAGCAAGTAGATGTAGGCACGGGGCGCATCGACTTCCCATCCATTTTTGCCAAAGCCAAACAAGCTGGACTTAAACATTTTTATGTAGAGCAAGAAGCGTATCCGGTTTCATCTATTGAAAGTGTGGAGAAGAGCATAAGGAATGTGGAGAAGTGGAAGTGAAAAAGTTATAATTAAAATTTGGTAATTTTGAGCATGGTACTCTCTCAGACCGATATTGATTTGATCAAAGTCTTTTTTGCCAATAAGCCGGTTAAGAAAGCTTATCTGTTTGGTTCTTTTTCTCGAAATCAGGCTACGGCTGATAGCGATATTGATATTCTTGTTGAGTTGGATTATTCCAATCACATTGGACTAGGTTTTGTGAAGATGAAAAATCAATTAGAGGAAGCATTGCATAGAAAGGTTGATTTGGTTTCTGAAGCTGCTGTATCCAACCATATTCTTCCCTTCATCAATAAGGATAAGAGGATGATTTATGAACGATAAAATGGGTGATGATCAGCGATTGTTACATATTGAAGAAGCCATTGCTGAAATTGAGAGTTACACTAAGGGCATTGATATTCTGGAGTTCAAATCTAATTCCATGATTCGTTTTGCTTCCATCAAACAAATGGAAATTATTGGTGAGGCAGCGCGGTACGTTACAGAGGAAACAAGAAACAAATATCCTGAAATAGAATGGAAAGAAATTACTGGACTAAGAAACATCTTGGTACATGAATATTTTGGTATTGACAGCAACCTGATTTGGCAAATAATTGAAACGGATATTCCTGATCTTAAAAAGAAGTTAAGAAAATAGAACTCTTGCTCTGCAGTTGTAACTTAATCAACTGAGAGCAAAGAATATCTCTAAATTCTCCCACTAGCTATTTTTAGTTTTGCATTTGGTCTTTAATGAAGACTATCCTTTGGTTTAATCCTCAAAGACGAAAACCTATCAAAAATCACTTTTCAAACGATTGAAATATGGCTTTTCATTGTTAATTTGCAACCTTCGAATCTAAAAACTGGCTTTATGGAAAATACACTCGTAGCAAAAAATGCCTATCAAGTAAAACATCAAGAGTTACTTAACTGGGTGAAGGAAGTTGCCACTCAATGCCAACCCGATAGCATTCGCTGGTGTGATGGATCTAAAGAAGAATACGATGAGCTTTGTGCTGCGCTTGTTCAAAAGGGAACGTTCATCAAGCTCGATCCTAAAAAACGCCCCAATAGTTTTGCTTGCTTCTCTGACCCTAGCGATGTAGCGCGTGTAGAAGACCGCACTTACATCTGTAGCCGTAGACGTGAAGATGCTGGCCCCACTAATAATTGGGTAGAGCCAAAAGAAATGAAGCAGACCTTGAATGGTTTGCTAGCTGGCTGCATGAAAGGCCGCACCATGTACGTGATCCCATTCAGCATGGGACCGTTGGGTTCACCTATTTCGCAGACAGGTATTGAAATCACCGATTCAGAATATGTAGTGGTAAACATGCACATCATGACTCGAGTAGGAACTAAAGTGATTAATGCGCTCGGTGCAGATGGCGACTACGTTAAATGTCTTCATACGGTTGGTGCTCCATTAAAAACTGGGCAGCAAGATGCCAAGTGGCCAACGAACGCAACCACAAAATATATTGTGCATTATCCCGAAGAGCGTTCGATTGTTTCTTATGGCTCAGGCTATGGTGGCAACGCGCTGCTCGGCAAAAAATGTTTTGCTCTTCGCATAGCTAGTTCCATGGCGCAAGAAGAAGGTTGGCTCGCAGAACACATGTTGATATTGGGAGTAGAGAGCCCCGACAAAGAAAAAAGTTATGTGGCTGCTGCGTTCCCTAGTGCATGCGGGAAAACAAATTTCGCCATGTTGATTCCACCAAAAGAATTTGATGGATGGAAAGTAACGACTGTAGGAGATGACATTGCGTGGATCAAACCAGGCAAAGATGGAAAGTTGTATGCCATCAACCCTGAGGCAGGTTATTTTGGAGTGGCCCCTGGCACCAACCTCAAGACCAATCCCAATGCAATGAAGACGATTGATAAAAATACAATCTTCACTAATGTAGGAGTGACGCCAGATGGCGATGTATGGTGGGAAGGCATGACCAAAGAAGTGCCAAAAGATATTATCGATTGGAGAGGACAGAAGCACGATCCCGCATCAGGCAAACCAGTAGCACACCCGAATGCTCGCTTTACTGCACCCGCTTCTCAGTGCCCTAGCATTGATTCGGATTGGGAAAATCCAAGTGGCGTACCGATCGGTGCATTTATTTTTGGTGGGAGAAGAAGCACAACAATTCCTTTGATCTATCAAGCGCACAATTGGAACTCAGGCGTATATCTTGCAGCAACAATGGGTTCTGAAATGACGGCTGCTGCCTTTGGTGAAGTAGGTAAAGTGCGTAGAGATCCATTCGCTATGTTACCTTTCTGCGGCTATCACATGGGCGATTATTTTAATCACTGGTTGCAATTCGGTCGCGATATACCCAACCCACCGCGCATATTTGGTGTGAATTGGTTTCGCAAAGACGAGAAAGGGAATTTTATCTGGCCTGGCTTTGGTGATAACATGCGTATATTGAAATGGGTAGTTGAAAAAATCCGAGGCAAATCAAATGCAGTAGAAAGCCCGATTGGTTGGATGCCGCACTACGATGATATTGACTGGACAGGATCTGATTTCACCAAGCAACAGTTTGATAGCATCATGATGGTAGACAGAGAAGGATGGAAAAACGAACTCTTATCTCACGCAGAGTTGTTTGAGCGCATGTACGATAAACTTCCAAAAGAATTTATTTTCATGCGTGAATTGTTACTATCAAGTTTGTGGCGTTCACCAGAGAAATGGAGCTTGGAGCCGGAGGAGATTTGATAATCAGAATTTCGAAAATTTGAATGTAAAGATTAGGCTTTTTAAAGGAGACGTTTGGACTTGTTGAATTTGATCAGACTATTCATATAACTGATGCCCCTTTAGACGAAGAGATACTTTCAAATATATCCAAATACTTGTCTAATGGCAAACGTGCAATAAGTTTTATGCATATGTCAATTGATGAGAAAGGAAAGCTAATTGGACCTTATGAAATTTTTACGGATGGTGTTTGGATGTGGCCTTCCTATATATTTTATTTTATCAAAAGATTTCCTAACATAAAGATTGATATCAGTTTTGTAGAATATGTTAAAGCAAAGAATTTCAAGATAGACCACTTTGATCTGGAAGAAGCTAAGGTGGCCTGCGACAAGGAAATGGCATAGGAGAGAAAAACAGATCAAGCTATGTGGCTCGAAATTACCGTTCTGCCTTAAACAACAAAGAACTATCTCCGTAACTCAAAAACCGATACTCATTTTCGATGGCTTGCTGATAAACCCTTTTCCAATCATCTCCAATGAAAGCGGCAACGAGTAACATAAGCGTGGAGCTAGGCTGGTGGAAGTTGGTGATAAGTGCATCGGCTGTGCGAAAGAGGTAGCCTGGCATGAGGTAAATGGAGGTTTCTCCGAGTAGTAAATCAGTACCATCACGATTCATTTTCTTTAATACGTTTTCAAAAGCTTCTTTTCTAGACAAGTTTTGATTTTTATTTTTAAAATTGTTTACATAAGGATCTTCTTGAGAAATGGTGAATTCTGCTTCTGGATTGGAATGAAGTTTTACACCATACCAATAAAGACTTTCTAGTGTGCGCAAGGAAGTAGTGCCAACTGCAATGATTTTGCGATCTCCATTTATTAAGTTTTCTAAATTAGTTTTAGAAATCACAACTTGCTCAGAGTGCATAATGTGTTCAGTCGCATCTTCCACTTTCACCGGTTGGAAAGTGCCCGAACTTACGTGGAGCGTGACAAAATCGGTAGCTATGTTTTTTGTTTTCAACTTGGCGAAAACACGATCCGTAAAATGCAAGCCTGCGGTGGGTGCGGCTACTGCGCCTTCTTTTTTAGAATAGATGGTTTGATACCGTTCGCGATCACTTGCTTCAACTTCTCTTTTTAAATAGGGTGGCAGGGGAGTAGCTCCTCCTATTGAAACAATCTCAGCAAAAGTGAAGCTCTCTGGTGTCCAATAAAATTGTACGATTGATTTCTCCGGGTCGATGTAGTTAGCCGTGAAGATGATGTCGCCAATTTTTTTTACTAACGATTTGCCCTCCGTCCAGCGTTTGGCATTGCCAACCACTACGTGCCATTGTGCAGAGCTGCGAGCCTCCATAGCAATGGCCACTATGGGCGATGGTGAAACGGGATTCAATAAAAAAATTTCTATTTCCGCGCCTGTGTCTTTTTGAAAAAGCAATCTGGCGGGGATTACTTTGGTATCGTTGAAAAATAGAATAGAGTTTTCAGGAAGGAATTGATAGAGTTGATGAAAATGGGAATGAGTTATCTGGTTTTCTTTATACACTAAGAGTTTTGATTGATCGCGTTCGGCCAATGGATAAAGTGCAATTCTCTCTTGCGGGAGATTGTATTTGTAATCGTTGATGTCCAGTTTGTTCATGAGGGCGCAAGTTAATAGATGCACATGAGGTAACAAGATGAATTATGTAGGTGCGTTCGGTCAGGGATGGAGGCATTGTTGGAGCCCGAAATGGATTGTGCGTGAGGTGGCGACTGCCGACAGCCCGGTGCCACTGCGCCTCGCGTGGCAGGCCGCACCTTCTATAAACCTACGGTGGGCAAGCCGCCAAGTAGTTTTGTTATTCATTTTTAAACCCGAACTTTAGCTGTTTAATTTTTAACGATGCCCCTTCGTGTAAGTATTCACAAACATAGCTTCCAATTTAGTTTTGAGGCGCGCACCTCGCGTGGTTTGATGAAGGAACGTGTTTCTTGGTTCATAAAACTTTGGGACGACAAGACTGCTGATGTATTTGGCTTGGGTGAATGCGCGCCACTGACAGGATTGAGTAAAGAATCTGCGGAGGAAACGGAGGCTGCTTTAGCTGAGTTGGAAAAAGTGATTATAAGAAAGGAAATAAAACTTCCTTCAAATGGATTTGCAACACTTGGTGAGTTGGAATCTTTTGTTTCTGGATTGGGTAACTTCATTTCTTCGGTGCGCTTTGCTTTAGAAACAGCCTTGCTCGATTTGGCCAACGGGGGCAAGCGAATGATTTTTAAAACAAAATTTTTGGAAGGCAACCCCATTCCCATCAACGGACTGATTTGGATGGGTGGATTGGATCATACACTTCAACAGATAGACATTAAAATCAAGGATGGCTTTCGGTGCATTAAAATGAAAGTAGGCGGACACGATTTTGAAAAGGAGTGCGACATACTTCAATATATCCGCAGGAAATATTACAGAGAAAATGTGGTGGTGCGATTGGATGCCAATGGGGCGTTCAAACCAGAAGATGCTCTGTATAAGTTAAGACAGTTGGAAAAATTTAATGTGCACTCTATTGAGCAGCCAGTCAAACCTGGTTTGCCAGAGATGGAGGAACTGTGCAGGCAATCGCCTATTCCCATTGCGTTGGATGAGGAGTTGATTGGCGTACAATCTGCGGAGGCGAAAAAAGAATTGCTCGCTCGGATCAAGCCCACGTTCATCATTTTAAAACCATCACTACACGGAGGGCTGCACTCGTGTGAAGAGTGGATTCAATTGGCGGAGAGTAATGACATCGGTTGGTGGATGACCTCGGCACTGGAATCGTCTATTGGGCTGAATGCGATTGCACAATTCACTTCGCTTTACCCCATTCAAATGCCGCAGGGGTTGGGAACAGGTATGATCTACACTAATAATATTGGGTCACCCTTGATTGTGGAAAACGGGATGCTGACTTATAATCATCAGACTGACTGGGATTTAACTCCTGTTTTTCCTTTACC
>JBJXEB010000084.1:0-11467 GCA_046155095.1 Cyclobacteriaceae bacterium | reverse complement strand
TAAAAGTTGGTATATCCATGATGTAGAAATACATTTGTGATCAAACAGGAAGAGCCGTATGAAGGGAGACTTTCACGTACGGTTCCGTGAGAACCTAAGGGTGAAACTCCCTTGGGTGACTCGACTAGCAACAATGCCCTTCCGTGTAACCCGACAAATTCTCCGCGACAATAAAATAACGTTGGACATCCTACCAATCAAGCTTCTCCACGGGGACAACTAATCGTTTGCTTAGACAACGTGGGACTTTAAAAAAGAAAAACAGAACTGGGACTGGACTCGGCTGAAGAACAAAGACTCGGCTAACAATGCCCACCGCACAGCAACCTAAAAAGATTCTTGCCCACGCTTTTGGCACTTGCCATTGCCGCTCATGCCACCGCGATACCAAAGCAATGACAAGAGCCAATCTTACCCACAAAAAGTGATAATTTTGCTATTATTCATCTTATCGTTTCAAGAGCACCCAAATGAAGAAAAACAAAAGCATTCCTACGGTTAACCCGCAGCTTTTTATAAAGGACTATTTTGACCATGCGTTGATGAAAGAAGACGGCTTTAACATCCATGCTATCTCACCCAAAGAACAAAATTGCTTTTTTTCAATAACGGCTATTGAAGTGGGTACCAAGTATATCAATTTTCCGAAGGAGAGCATAAAAACAACCTTTTATGAATTTATATTCATAACCAATGGCTATTGCATGGTTACTGACAACTTAAATGAGTTAACACAAAGGAAAGGGCAAATCCGCTTTGTAGTGCCCGGCAAAATAAATTCCATCAAAAAACTATCAACAGATATTGAAGGGTATTACTGCCTATTCGACCAAACGTTTATGGACACCTACTCGGGCATTCCAAACGTGCTGAGCAGCTTTGCCTTCTTTGATTTAGATGCCTTTCCAGTTATTAGTTTATCAGACCAACAGGCCCAATTTTTTTCCTTCATCCTAAAAAAAGTAAATCAAGATTTTACTGAAAACTACAGCAACGTAAAACCTATTATTTGCCAATACATTCTTTCGTTATTTAAGGAGTGCAATTTGTATTATGAAAAAATAAGTCAGCAAAACAAAAAGCTCACTTCTTCTGATAGAATTGCACAAGAATTTTTGCTGCTCGTAAACAAGCACTACTTATCGAAGCGAACGTTGACAGAATATGCCGATTTGCTAAACATTACATCTAAGCACCTCACCAAGTGCGTTAAGCAGTCTACCGAAGAAACGCCCATGGACTTTATCTACAAAATGCTGATACTGGAAGCGAAAGTACTGCTGCGAGAGACAACACTCACTGTTTCTGAAATTGCCTATCAACTTAGCTTTGAAGATGCCGCTCATTTTGGCAGGTTTTTTAAACAGCATACGAATAGTACGCCCACTAGTTTTAGAAAAAGAACAGAGCAGTGACCAAACGCTGAAATTTTGATCACATAATGTAATAACCAGCAAACCAATTAAAACAACGATGACCCATCTTTTCTTTTACCTCGGCCTTTCTCTTTTAACAATGCACGAAATGGATGCGATACGTTGCCGAGAGTGGCGGATCTTTCCAAGCGTTTCAATGCTCAGCAACAAATTAGGGCACATTGTGTTTTTATTCGCACACATTCCACTTTTCTGTTTTATCTATTGGCAACTGACCCACCATCAAGACCCAGAAGCATTTATCAAAGGCTTCAATATTTTTATGATGGTGCATTTGGGGCTTCATGTTTTGTTTCTGAAACATAAGAACAATGAATTTAAAGACTGGATTTCTTGGACTATAATAATTGGAGCGGGGCTATGCGGCCTGATTGACCTACTCGTTTAGAAAGCCCAACACAGGTTAGGCGATCCTACTCAATCCGCCTATTTCAAAGCCAGAAAATGAGAGGTTTTGCCCTTTAAAGAGATACTTTTTTTCAAAACCTTACCCAATTCTAACAGAAACTCCACCCAAATCATGGCGTGTTTTATCCTACTTAACGCTCCAATCAGGCAATCCTAACAAAAAGCACCGTGCCATTTTTGCATCATCAAAACATGATTGTAAAAATGAGCAAACAAAAAATTCTGTCTCTGCGAATACTTTCAGCAATGGTAATTCTATTATCGCTGCAAGCAAGTGTGGCATATTCTCAAACCACCGATACGCTTTCGCTGAATCAATGTGTGGATATCGCCATCAAAAACAATCAGAACCTCAAAAACAAAAAGTTGGATGAGCTAATCAACCAAGGCACGATTGATGAAACCAAGGCCGATTTGTATCCACAATTAAAACTTAAAGGCAGCTATCAGTATTACTTGAATGTGCCGAAGTCGCTGGTGTCTTCTGCGATATTTGGCGGTCCTCCAAGTGACTTTACTTACGCGGAGTTTCAGGTGCCGCAAAATATCAACGCCTCGGCCGATGTGGAGTGGCAAGTGTACAACCCTGCCATCTTGGCCGCCCTAAAAATCAGCAAGCTCAGCAAAGACATGAGTACCATGTCCACCAAAGACAAACTGGAGTCTGTTGTCTATGATATTTCGGCTACGTATCTCAATGTTCAAATCAACGAGTTGCAAGCCGGGCTTACCCGATCCAACATTGCCAACCTGAAAAAGAATTTAGAGTTGACCACGCAGTTGTACAACCAAGGGCTTGCCTTACGCTCAGATGTGGACAACTTAACCGTGAGTGTAGTAAACCTCGAAACGGTGTTGAGCAATCAATTGAATGGATTAAATCAATTGTACTATCTCTTAAAGATTTACATGGGCCTGGCCCCCAGCTATCCGATGCAAGTGGAAAAGTACACACAAGAGAATGTTACGTATAATCCAATCTCCGAAACCGATTCTTCGGCTTACAGCAGCCGCTCGGGCTATATTTCTCTCAAGCAAACCGGCAATTTGCTGGAACTGCAACGCAAAAGTATAACCGCAGGACGGTTGCCTACACTCAATTTGGTTGGTTCGTTTGGTTATAACGGATTGAACAGAGAGTTCAGGTTTGTTGAAAACTATGGAAGCACATGGAATGCCATTAATATGGTACAGTTAAATCTGGAAATCCCAGTGTTTGATGGGTTTAAAAAACGTAATCAGTTGCTCAAGAACAGATTTCAGCAAGAACAAAACCGAAACAGTTTGCAGAATTTAAAGTATACCTTCCAAATGGAGCAGTTGAACGCTGTCAATAATTATGACCATTACGTCAGAGACTTTTCCTACCAAACCAAAAACCTTGAATTGGCCAATAAACTCTATAAACAAAAACAACTAGAATACACAAACAGTACGGCTTCTCTCAACGATATCATTGCTGTAGAAAACACCTTGAAATCTGCGCAGGCAAACTACCTGAATGCACTGGTAAAATTAAAAGTAGCAGAATTAGATATTAAAAAGGCAAACGGACAATTAATAAAAAATTAACAACACAAGAATATGAAAAAATCAAGCATTGTTATTCTCATTTCAATTATCTGTGCATTTGCCATTTTCACCTTTCTCACACTTCGCAACAATAAAAAAGAGTTGAACGAACAAGTATATAGAGCAGACAGCACACAAGCCGTATTTATCACGTGGGAAAAAGTAGAACGCAAGATGATAAACCCTTCGTTTACTTTTTCGGGTTCATTTGAACCCAACAAGGAAGTGCAGATTTCGCCCGAACGCAGCGGCAAAGTCACCGAAGCCGAAATTGAGCTGGGCGATTTTGTCACAAAAGGAAAATTGATTGCCCACTTGGATAGTGACGAATTGCGATTGCAACTGGCCGACAATCAAACTCAGTATGATGATGCACTGCGCACGTTTGAACGAAACAAAGTATTAGCCTCTGGCGAAGCCGTTACCAAAACTGCTTTTGAAAAATCAGAACTCGCCTTGAAGGGTTTGCAAAACAGAATTGACGTGCTGAAAAAGCAACTGACATATATGAATATGTATGCCCCGATGAGTGGGTACATCACTTCCAAAAATTTTGAGCTGGGTTCTATTGTTTCGCCCGGTATGATGATAGCCATGGTCACCGACATCGCATTTGTTAAACTCAATATACTTGTTCCCGAGAACGCAATTGCTCAATTTAAAAAAGGTAGCACGCTCAATGTCTACTGCGATGCGTATTTGGGCAGTCAATTCACCGGGGTGATAGACTACATCGCTGTAAAAGCAGACGATTCAAAAAATTTCCTTGTAAAAATCAAAGTAGCGAATACTTCATCCAATCTTATAAGGGCTGGCATGTTTGGCAAAGCTTACTTCAAGGGCTTTCAACCAAAGAATACGCTAGCGGTGAGCCGCACCGCTATTGCTGGTTCCACCAAAAATCCACAGGTGTACATTATCAAAAACAATGTAGCCGTATTGACCAACGTAGTCTTGGGGCAAATTCTGGGAGACCAAGTAGAAGTAGCAAAAGGTTTAGCAGAAGGCGATTTGGTTGCCAACAGCGGCCTGGTGAATCTGGCAGATGGATTGAAAGTGGCACAGGTGAGCAAAGAGGTACAGGCCAGCGAATAAAATAACAATTTCAAAGTAAACGATTATGACACTCACAGAATTAGCCATCAAGAGGCCGTCTTTTATTATAGTCATATTTTTAGCACTTGGCTTGGGCGGCATTCTTTCTTACAATCGCTTAGGGTATGAAATCCTTCCGCGATTCACGCCTCAGCTATTGACCATTGCCACGATTTATCCGGGTGCGGCACCCAATGAAATTGAAAGTCAGGTGACCAAAAAAATAGAAGACCAGCTTTCCAATCAAAACGGTATTGAGTCCATCACCTCCTCTTCGTACGAAGGGCTTTCACTCATCTCGCTGGAGTTATCAACCGATGCTTCGCTAAAAGCGGTGAAGCAAGATGTGATTGCCAAGATAAACAGCATTCAAAGTTCGTTGCCTTCCGATGCGGAGACTCCAACGGTTTCAGAACTTTCGTTCAACGATTTGCCCGTGTTGCGTATCAGCTCCACTTCTAACTTGCCTGCCACCAAATTTTTTGCCGAATTAAAGAACAGAATCATTCCGCAGCTTTCGCAATTAGATGGTGTTGGCAGCGTGCAGTTGCTGGGTGGCGAAGAAAGAGAAATCCGTGTAAACATCAATCAGGAAAAACTCGCTACCTACGGCCTGTCTATTTTACAAGTCAACCAAGCCATCAACAATGCCAATCTTGATTTCCCTACAGGAAGAATTGAGGAAGGCAATTCGCAAACCGTGGTGCGGCTAACGGGGAAGTTCACCAAAGTAGAACAACTCAAAGACCTGATTATCGCTACGTCCAGAACAGGCAGTACGATTAAACTCGGAGACATTGCTGAGGTAATTGATAGCAAGAGGGACATCAACAACATCAATCGCCTAGATGGCAAAGAAGCCATTGGCGTGCAAGTAAGAAAAAGAAGCGATGCTAATTCGGTGGCGGTGAGCGAGGCGGTGCGAAAAAAAATAACCGAACTCGAAAACAAGTACAGCAACATCAATTTAAAATTTGTAGTAGCCATTGATACCAGCTCGTTTGCCTTGGAGGCTGCCAAGGCCGTGCAGCACGATTTACTCATTGCCATTCTCTTAGTGGCTGGCGTGATGCTCGTTTTTTTACACAGCATCCGCAACTCGTTTATTGTGATGGTTGCCGTGCCTTGCTCGCTGGTGTCTGCATTTATTGTCATGTATTTGGCAGGCTACACGTTCAACTTAATGACCCTGCTCGCCATGTCGCTGGTAATCGGCATTCTGGTGGATGACTCCATTGTGGTGCTTGAAAATATCTATCGCCATTTGGAAATGGGTAAAGACAAACGCACAGCCGCCATTGACGGGCGAAATGAAATCGGCTTCACGGCTCTGTCCATCACATTGGTTGACGTGGTCGTGTTTGTACCCTTTCTGTTGCTGACCAATACAACTGGAAAACTACTGGCCCCGTTCGCTGCCGTGGTGGTGGTTTCTACCCTGATGAGTTTGTTTGTATCGTTTACCGTTACGCCTTGGTTGGCATCACGCTATGCAAAAGTAGAAGACGTAAAAACTAAAACGGGTCTATGGGGCTGGTTCATTCGTTCACTCGAAAAAGGAATTGAGAATCTCTCTCACTTCTACACCAACGCATTGAATTGGTGCTTGAACCATAAACTCGTTACCATGCTGAGCATTCTGGCCATGCTCATGGCCTCGGGTCAGTTGGCAAACTTTGGTTTTATAGGCAGCGAATTTGTAAGACAAGGAGACCAACGTGAGTTTATCATCAAACTGGAATATGATAAGGGTGTAACGTTTCAGCAAAATAACATTACCACCAAACAGGTTGAAGATTTTTTAAGTAAAAAGCCGTATGTGAAATCGGTGTTTGCCAACGTAGGCGGTTCCAGCGATTTGATAAGCCTCGGCAATAGCAATAATCAGTCGGAGATAAACGTGAAAATTTATCCTAACGAAACGTTTGAAAAAATTACCGATGAAGCAGCCACCGAGTGCAAAACAGAATTGCAAAAGTTGTTTCCACAAATAAAAGTAACCTCTGCCAAGCCTTCCTTCCTAGGTGGCAATGAAGACGACCCAATAGAAATTATTTTCTCTGGTGAAAATCCGGACTCGGTACTAGCCGTAGTGAAAAAAGTGGAACGCATGGTGCAAAAAATACCCGGTGCGATTGATACCAAAGTTTCCATCAAGGAAGGTTTTCCTGAAGTGAAAGTTTCATTGGATAGAGATAAGATGGCCAAGCTGGGGCTGGACATCAACCTGGTGGGTGCTACCATGCAAAGTGCATTTGCGGGAAATGACAAGGCCAAGTTTCGCGATGGCTTTGATGAGTACGATATTAAAGTGCAGTTGGATAAATTCGATAGGCGGAGTGAAGCCGATGTGGCCGCTCTTACTTTTATCAACAACAAAGGTCAAGCCATTCGCCTCGACCAATTTGCCAGCTTATCGTATGGCGTAGGAGCTTCTAAACTGGAACGAAAAAACCGCAGAAGTTCAGTTACGTTTAGAAGCCAAGTGTTGGGCACACCAAGTGGCACGTTAGCAAGCGCCATTCAAGCAAGCATGGATAAGATGAACCTCCCCAAGACGATTGAGTACAGTTGGGCGGGTGAAATCAAAAGAGAAAAAGATTCCACTAGCACCTTGCTGGGCGTGCTTGGCATTGCCATTCTACTCATCTATCTTATCATGGTGGCGTTGTACGATTCATTTGTTTATCCGTTTGTCGTGTTGTTCTCTATACCCGTGGCCATGATAGGTGCGTTGCTCGCATTGGCCATGGCAAAATCGAGCTTTAGTTTATTCACAGGTTTGGGCATCATTATGATGTTGGGCTTGGTGGCGAAAAACGGGATTTTGATTGTTGATTTTACCAATCAACTAAAAGAGAAAGGGCACTCCACCATAGATGCATTGATGGAAGCAGGCAAGACAAGATTAAGACCTATTTTGATGACCACCCTCGCCCTTGTGTTTGGTATGATACCGATTGCCATTGCCAAAGGAGCCGGGGCCGAATGGAAGAACGGCTTAGGTTGGGTATTGATCGGAGGGCTAACATCTTCGATGTTGCTTACGCTCATCATTGTACCGACTGTCTATCTAATAGTAGACAACATAAAAGCGTGGTTTGCAAAGTTTAGAGCAAAGAATAAAGAGATAGCTAGCGAACACTCTGTTGCATAGAACCAATGGACTGTTTTCTACACTATCGCTTTCAGAGTAAAGATGGAGCAAAGCGTATCAAAGAATGTTTTCAGGAAAATGATATTGAGTTTAGGGAAATCGACAATCTGATATTGCTCACCTCCGCTCGTTTTAGTTTTACTCAATTAGCCGTTGCGTTGTATTAAAAACTGTCTTTGGTCGCTTTCGCTAAAGCAGATTATTTGTACTTATATACCGTAGCAAATGAAGATAACTGGTTTTGTATCATCATAAAAAAAATGGGCACTTCACGAATGTATAACATCGTTTCACGGCTAAAAAAATAAAAAATGGAACTTAAAAATGGGCTTTTAGTCTACTTCTTGGCTATCGTAAGCACTACATATTCGCAGTCCATCAACGATGTGACCTACTTCAATTACAGTTTGCTTCCCCAAACAGATTTTAAAGCACACAGTGGCAACATGAGCATCAGCAGATTTGAATTCAACTTATCAACACCACCTATACTGATCGGAAAAAGAGTTAGATTCATCAACTCGCTCTATTATCAAAACAGTCAGTTTAGTTACTCAGATGATTTTGCCAACAGCCAGTTGTTTCCAAGTACATTGCACGACATCCGATACAACGCAACCATCTTTGTCCAACTTCGCAAGAATTGGGAGTTATTGGCTGTGCCTAGAGTTTTGATTAGAAGTGATTTGAATCAATCGTTGTCTGGAAAAGATTTATTTGCGTCCAGCTTTATAACCTTTGTACATGCTGTAAAAGGCAATCCCAATTTTAAAGTAGGATTAGGTGTAATAATCATTGACAATGATTTTACAGGCAGACCTATATTGCCGGCCGCTATTTTACGCTATGATAGTAGAAAAGTAAAAGTAGAACTTATCTATCCAAGAGCTAATTTCATTTATAAACAATCGGACAATTTTGAATTCGGTTTGTTCGCTATGGTAGAAGGTGCCATTTCGCGCATATCACCTCTTACCTTTAACAATGAGACTGCGGATTATCTCAGGGCTTTTCAATTGGTGGTGGCTCCATCCGTTTCACATCGGATGTATAAGAGTGTATTTGCCCATCTAAAAGTTGGTTACGCACCTATCAGAAGTATGGAGCTAGTAAACGCGGATTTTGAATCATTAAAAAATCAGAGCTACGACATACAATCATCTTTGTACATCAGGGCGGGCGTGAGTTTGCGTGTGCCGCTAGACAAACAATAACATAGTAAACCTTTTAACAACACAATCATGAAAAAACTAACAGTATTATTCATCAGCATCTTTTCCATCCTTTCTGCGAAAAGCCAAACAGTAAACGTGACGGTTACTGTAAGCAATGTTTCCTCTAATGAAGGCATTGTACAAGTTTGTGTGTTTGATAAGGCGGATGCATTCCCACAAAAAACAAAGCTTGCCGTTAAATGCGTAACAGCAAATGCAACCAAGGGCACCATGAAAATTCAAGTGGATGGACTGGCTCCTGGTAGCTATGCCCTTGCCGTACACCATGATAAAAACAATGATGGAAAATTTAACACCAATTTCTTCGGAATACCAACAGAAGCATCAGGTGCAACTAAGGGAGCAAAAGGTAAGATGGGTCCGCCAAAATATAGCGATGCGGTTTTAGTTATAGACAAAAAGGAGACTCAAGTTGCCATTACAATTCAATAAACATTTTAAAATGAAATCAAAAACGATCATCGGCTGGATACTAACAGGAGTCGTATCTCTAATTTTTATTGGCAGTGCACTTATGAAACTATTGGGTTCGCCAGAAACATTAGATAGTGCCTCTAAATTGGGGGTCACACCATCATCTGTTATTGAAATAGGTATTCTTCAAATACTATGCACTGTAGTATTTATTATTCCACGAACTGGAATTATAGGAAATCTTCTGCTTATCGCTTACATGGGAGGCGCCATTGCGACACATCTCGTAAATGGCATAAGTATCATTGCCCCTTGTGCAATCTCAGTTTTAGTCTGGATTGCAGCATTTGTTCGTTTTCCAGAATTATCACAGAAGATTTTAGGAAGAATACGAAATTGAGAAACAGATACAAGTTTCTCAGCCCGGCCAGTAACATTTCTGAAAGCTTCGATTTAACTACCATAAGAACGAAATACAAAGTCATTAAATCGGGTTACATTTTGCAAGTTTTAGCAGGCAAATACCTTACTGATTTAACAGTAGGTGCTGGTTGGCTCGGCCAAGTCAAAGGCGCAGGTTTTAAAGGGGAAGCAAGCTACTTTCAACCTTATTCAGCCAGTAACCTAAACATTGCGATAATGGAATTTCTAAAGATATGTGCTGTTTAGATTTTCCATTGTCCACCTTAAAGATTATTGACTGCATTGCAATAGAATGTAGTCATATCAGGTTTACACCAAAATCGTTGAAATACTTTTTATTTATAGCAGTCCTGCTATGACTACTGCCAAAGAAATCATAGGACGGATTATTAAAAGGGAGCGGGAGCGGCAAAATATGACGCTCCAAGAGCTAGCGGATAGGCTCGGTGCAGACAGACAATACATTTGGAGATTGGAAAACGGTAGAATAAACATGACACTCGATTACCTCGACAAAATAATACAACACTTGAAATGCAGAAAAGAAGATTTTTTTAACATTAACTCCAACCTCTAAACTCAAAACCTATGGCATCTACTACAGAAACAGGTCATGCAAAAAATGTAGCCACCTTTGAAGACCTCATTAGCTTTTGCACAGGCTACGGAGCAACGTACAATCCGAGCAAAGCGGCATTAAAACTGCCAGCTTTGACCACCCAAAACACAGGGGCAATTGCAGCACTGCAAGCAGTAAAAGTAGCGAAGACAGCTTACGACAATGCAACCAATGCAAGGGAGTTGTCTTTCAAACCACTCAAATCATTAGCGACTAAAATCGTAAATGGATTAGCAGCAACAGAAGCCACAGCGCAAACCGTGGACGATGTGAAGTCAACGAACAACAAGATTCAAGGCAAGAGAGCAAAGGCCGTTGAAAAGCCAGATGCAAAAGCGTTGGCTGCGGGAGCAGAACCCGTAAAAACCACATCAACTTCTCAACAGAGTTACGACAAGTTGATAGATCACTTTGCGCAACTGATAGCAACACTGACAGCCGAGCCAAAATATCTCCCCAACGAGAATGAATTGAAAGTGGCAACGCTTAACACTTTGCTGACAGACCTGAGAGCAAAGAACACAGCCGTAATTTCCGCGACCACAGCGTTAAGCAACGCCCGTATCGCGAGCGACAAAGCCCTTTACGGAGAAACGACAGGCATTTTGGACGTAGCGCAGGACGTAAAACAGTATGTAAAGTCCCTTTTTGGCGCATCTAGCCCTCAATACAAGCAAGTAAGCGGACTAAAGTTCACAAGATCGACCGCTGAGTAAGAAGTAAGCAACCTGATTCATAAAGTAGGCAGGATGATTTAGAAATCTCCTGACCTGCTTTAGAATTGGAGCTTCCGCGAGTAGAATTCTCGCACCTGCGAGTAGTATTCTTGCTTCCGCGACTTCAAAACTCGCGTCCGCGAGAAGAATTCTTGCTTCCGCGAGTAGAAATGGAGCATCCGCGAGTAGAATTCTCGCTTCCGCATTTAGAATTCTCGCACCCGCGACTTCAATTCTCCTGACCAATCATCGAATTTGACCAGATTTGGGCATATTTTACCCGACAGTGAGGCCGACCCAGGCAGCACACTTGCCAAAGTCCACACCTCCAACCGCACAATCCAAAGCCTTTGCCAAGAGTGCCGCACCCCTGCACCAATACTGGACAGATT
>JBJXEB010000083.1:0-114152 GCA_046155095.1 Cyclobacteriaceae bacterium | reverse complement strand
CAGCTACTACATTGATATCTAAAACTAAATCGCCCGCGCGCATGTCTGGATCAATTTTAGAATAGGCATCCCACAATTTGTCTTTTACTGCTTCTGATGACGCGTTGCCAGTCATCTTCAAAACAGTTCCTTTTTCTTCCATCTTAAAATTACTAAGGCCAGAAGAATTGGCCAGAGCGATCAAGCTCTTGTATTTATCGGTAAGGGCGCTCATGTGTAGATTATTTAATAGTCAATTGGTTCTCTACTTTCTTTGGGCCAAGGTCATTGGCAGCTTTCATTACGCTCATCAATTGAGCGCGTTTTACTGTGCCAGTAAGAGTGATCACGCTATCCTTTACAGACGCAGCCAAACCTGGAATGTTCAAGGCTGTTAACGCTGTAGAGATAGAAGTTCCCAATGCCGAGTCTGCCATAGCTGCAAGCTCTTGTGGAGTTGGGCCTTTAGGCTTTACAGTCAGCTCATTAGCCAATCCTTTCACGCCTTTAATGGCTTTCGCAGCTTCTTCGATCTTTGCTTTGATTTCGTCAGACTCAACTTCACCAGTGAGAGATAGTTTGCCATCTTTTACCGCTACGCCTACGTTAGGAGCAATAGCACTGATAGATGCTTTCGCCATTTCAGCAATCTTTTCGTCTTTAGGGCCGCATGCAAAAAGCACGATAGCGATGAGGGCGAATAGTGCCAATGAACTGATTGATGTTTGTTTTTTCATAAGGGTTAGGTTTTACTTTTAAGGTTTTGTTTTTTTTGGATTTCAAAGCTACCTAAATTTTTCCGCCACAACCAAGTCTTTGCTGCCAGAAACATATTGATAAAATCCATTTCCCGACTTTATTCCAGTCATTCCTGCTTGTACCATATTCACTAGCAGCGGACAAGGCGCATATTTAGGATTGCCGAAGCCGTCATGCAGTACTCGCAAAATCGACAAACAAACATCCAATCCGATGAAATCAGCCAGTTGCAACGGCCCCATGGGGTGTGCCATGCCGAGTTTCATTACGGTGTCAATCTCAGTTACGCCAGCTACGCCTTCGTACAAAGAATAAATCGCTTCGTTGATCATGGGCATTAAGATGCGGTTGGCAATAAAGCCAGGATAGTCGTTTACATCTACAGGAATTTTTTCCAACTTCTTGGAAAGCTCCATAATGATCTGTGTTGTTTCGTTGCTGGTGTTGTAACCACGAATGATCTCCACCAATTTCATGATAGGCACAGGGTTCATAAAGTGCATACCAATGACATGGCTTGGGCTTTTTGTTACCGAGGCGATTTTGGTAATGGAGATGGAAGAAGTGTTGGAAGCGAGAATAGTTCCTGGCTTGGTGTTCTCATCCAAGTCTTTGAAGATTTTTAATTTCAAGTCGATATTTTCGGTGGCGGCCTCGACTACCAACTCTACATCTTTCAATCCTTCTTTCATAAAAGTGGTGGTAGAAAGATTGGCGAGTGTTTGTGTTTTTACTTCGGCAGAGATGCTTCCTTTCTCTACTTGACGCGAAAGATTTTTATCAATAGTGGCCAATGCTTTTTTTAGAGCGTCTTCCGAAATATCAATAATAGAAACATGAAATCCGTTTTGAGCAAAGACGTGGGCGATGCCGTTGCCCATAGTGCCAGATCCGATAACAGCAATTTTTTGCATATAGAAGTTTATATTTGTTTTGGTAAGATTTATCTCACCCAGTTCGCTAGGTCAAGACCCTTAATTCGTTTGAAATGATCTGTGTTGTTAGTGACTAGTTGGAGATCGGAAACCATTGCTATTCCAGCAATTAAAGTATCGGTATGACCGATTTCATTTCCTTTTTTCCTTAAGTCGACTTGGATAGTTGCAGCAGCCTTGGCCATTGGTATGGTAAGCGGGATTACTTTGTTCAACTCTACAAACTCTTCAAATCGAACCAATTGTTTTCTGGCATCTTTATAGTAAAGCCCATTCAATATTTCATAATAGGTAATGATGCTTAAACTGATGAAGCCATATTCCTTCAGGTACTCATCCATATTGGACATGACTTTTGCGTTGCCTCTAAGGAATTCAGACAGTGTATCGGTATCGACCAATGCCGACTTCATAAATCAATATTACGATCAAAAAGATTGATTCTGGATTTTTTTGTTTGATTCAAGAAGTCCGCATAATCTTTTTCACTCATATCACTAAAGGCACCACCAAACGAAAGGATTTTTTTTCGCAATAGCTCCGTTTGTTTGGTGGATGGTGTCATTGAATGAACAAATTGATAAAGTTCTTCCAGTCTATTTACAGGAACATCTTTGATCTCTTTTAATATAGTGTTTAATGTTGGCATAGCAGATTTTTAACAAAAATACTAAAAAGCATTAGGATGGCCATCTCTGTTATTTTATCATTTCTCCATATTTGGCCTGCCAAAAGATGAGTTCTTAAAAAGATTACCTTTGATACAAATAATTTTAGTTGCATTAGATGACTACACAAATTCTTCAAAGCATCAAATCCATCGTTCCTTTAAGCAAAGTGGAGGAAGACGCATTTGCTAAAATTTTGGAAGTAAAGCAGTTTAAGAAAAAGGATTTTTTGCTTCGAGAAGGGCTATTCTGTGAAAGGATTTCCTTTATTAATAGCGGATGTATGCGGCTGTTCTATAATGTGGAAGCTGTGGAAAATACTGTTCAGTTCTTCTTTGCTGGCAGTTGGTACACTGACTACTCCAGCTTTTTAACAGGACGGCCTAGCATTGAAAATATGCAAGCCCTTGAACCAAGCGAAGTGGTTCAGCTTAAGAAAACTGACCTTTATAAGTTGTACGATCAATATCCCGTATTTGATAGAGTAGGGAGGGTGATGGCCGAGAATGCTTTCCTCTCGATTTCAAAGTTAAATCAGATGTTGGCCAATGAAGAGCCTGAGCAACGTTACTTGAATCTCTTGAAGCAACGACCTGAATTAGTTGAGAAAATTCCACAGCATTATATAGCTTCTTATTTGGGCATCCAGCCAGAATCTCTCAGCCGTATTAGGAAAAGAATAACGGATAAGTAATTTCCTAACTCAGATCAACGAATTTGGCCTTCTCAGCCATGCACTTTTGCAGTGTTAAATTAAAACACTGTAAAAATGAAAAGATCACAAAAAATTCTCCTCGTAGTGCTTTTGCTATTTGGTGGCAAAGCTTTCGCTCAATCTAATTCAACTGAACCCAAAAAATGGGGACTTGAAACAGAACTCGTTCAACCTGGTTTACCAGAAGTTGGCATCATACGACTTACTGGTACTCGGACAATTACATCTAAAGGCGATTTATTATTTGGTGCCTATATCAGACCAAATGTAAAACATGATGTTGTTCAAAAAATCAATGAGTACATGGTAATCTTAGGCTATCGCCAATACTTATGGAAAGGGCTGCACCTTGAAGCTAAATCAAATATGGGTTATGCTTGGGGAACAAAAAACTTATTTGACGGGAAAGATTATGAAACTCCTACTTGGTTTTGGGAGAGCAATGTTGGTTACAAATTTAGATTGACCAATAAGACAAAGACTAGCTTGTATCTAATTCCACAGTTTGGCATGATTGGCAATATCGTTGGTGATATTGGACCACGTGGTGGTAAGGAGGACAATTTCATTCAAGGCAATTTGGTAATCGGTGTGAATTTCTAAATCAAAGACAAACATAAAATGAAAAATATAATCTTATCAGTGTTGCTAATCACTATTGGCATTGCAAATGGTTTTGCTCAATCAGTAGAAAAGAAAGATTTTTTATACAGCAACAAGTTCAGCATACTCGCGGGGATGATTCAGCCAATGGCACTAGATGGCTTTAATATAGAGGTGAATTATTTTACTAAGAGGATGAGTTTTGATTACTCTCATGGCATTTCACTTGATCCACCTGCAACGGGCGATGTAAAAGACCAGAACGTAGTTTGGCATTTACCTTCATCCACTGGTTTTGGCGTAGGATATCGTATTACTTCTTTTCTTGATATTCGGCTTGAGCCCAAGCTTCATAGTTGGGAAGCATATTACAAAGGTGTGAATCAAACTGAATCAAGTAAGATCAAGGACTTTAAAACAATGACGCTGGGCATTGGCATATACTATCGATACTTTCCATTTAAGAACAGCGACAATAAATTTCTTCAGGGGATTACGACAAGTACCAGCATAAGATGGTGGCAAAATGTAGGAACTACTTTAAGAGATGATCAATTTACGTATGCAAATAAAACAACCGGCAAAACTGAGACACTTAAAGCACCTAGTGTAGGTCTTGCCAACTCGCCCCTTATTATCAACATCGGCATCGGTTATACATTTGGAGGTAAGAATTGAAGTTAAAAATATTTATGAAAAATTCATCAATAATAATACTGATTTTAACTGTGCAAACTTTTGGGTTTGCACAGACAAATGATGAAGCAGGTTCCTTCACATACGGAGAGTTTAGATTAGGTTATGGTATCAGTTCGTTTGGAGAAGGTTTAAAGGAAAGATATGACGCAGAAAACTTCTCGACATCGGGAGGTCTTCTGGCTTCGGTAGCTTTATATAGAAAATTTAAAAAGATTGACCATTTGAACTTTGGAATCAAATACAAATCGCTCGGAGCTTTCCCTTCAAAAGGAGACAATGGACAAGAATTGTTCTTCAACTATTGGGGAGCTTCTGCCTCGATAAAGTATTTTCCTTTTGATAAGATGGCAAGAAAAGGTATTTACCTTCAAACGGATTATTCGTTTATCAATCAGTTTACACGAAAGTATAGAACGGTTTCAAAATTAGAGTATGACCATCAGTTTGCAATTGGCAATGGTATTGTATTTGGACTAGGATATGATATGCCGATAGGTGCAAAGAGAACCATGTTTACAATTGGCTTTGAATATGAATACGACACTCGCATTGGAGAGGTAACAGGGATTGGAAAAAAGACCTTCGTGAGTTCTAATTTTGGAGTACTAGCTGGTATAAAATTTTAGAAAGTTATTAGCTCATGAATAACTTAAAGTCAGAAACGATTGATGGTCTGCTGGTGGAAATCGACCAGATTGGTTTGAGATGGGAAATTATTTTAGAAAATCAAGATAAATTCAAAACGGCCTTTTGCGAATTAGATATAAATAAAATACTGACGTTCAAAGATACTGACCATGAGAGGCTTTTTATGATTACGGCATTATTGGCAACTGTTTAGCCACGAAACTTTAGAACGACAAAAAATGATACGACAGATAGTTCATAAAAACCGATTACTGTTTTGGCTTGGTGCAAGTCACTTACTTATTTTTCTTCTTCTCTTGATTTATTTTCCCTTTAACAACATTGTTGTTTTGGGAATTAATTCGGTGGTCAAGCCAATGAAATTTGCGTTGAGCATTTGGATTTATAGTTGGACGATGGCTCTTATTCTGCACCATCTAAAAGATATGGGTAAGGTAAGAGCCTATTCCTGGATGGCAGTAATTGTCATGAGCTTTGAGCAATTGGCTATTACCACACAGGCGTTACGAGGTGAACTCTCACATTTCAACATCAATAGTGCGTATGGGATAATTCTTTTTTCGCTCATGGGTGTGTTTATACTTACACTAACACTATGGACGGCCTATATCACTTACATTTTTTGTAAACAACAGCTATTTGACCTATCTCCTGCAATCCTATTGAGTATTAGAATAGGGCTAATCTATTTTGTGATGTTTAGTTTATTCGGGGGTTACATCAGCGGCCTACCGGGTCACACTGTAGGCGCTGCTGATGGTACTGAGGGTTTATGGTTTTTAAATTGGAGTAAAACGTTTGGCGATTTGCGGGTAGCCCACTTCTTCGGCATTCACAGCTTGCAAATCATTCCATTGTTTGCAATGGGTATGCAGAAGTACTCAAAAATCAATTATTCGGTTCTAGCCGTCTGGTCTTTTTCAATCATTTACTTGGCTTATGTTTTATTTACACTAGCACAAGGAGTGATGGGAATGCCTTTTATACGCCTTTAAAAACAATCAATGTCCGTGATTTCCTAACATAAGTCAATGAAGTTAGTCTACATTAATAATGACTTTTGCCTTTCAATATTATTAAACATTATAAAAAAACAACAGCTATGAAGAAAAGAATTGTGATGGCGATGATTATTCTAGGAATAGTTACATCAATGAGTGCCCAAGTTAGTGATGGATTGGCTAGTGTAAATCACGTTCAAGGGAAAGAGGTTTACATTCTCAGTCAACCAGTTCGAAATTTTGAAACGGTAGTAAAAGTAAAATCAAGTTTGAAGCTCACGTCCATCCTTACACGTGGATTTGTGAACGAAACGATTACCGATAAGGCAAACGAATTTACGAGAAGAGCCATTAGAAAGGCAATGAAAAAAACAAGACAACCATTTGATGCAATTGTATATACTGGTGGCAAAGAGGTGAGAGCAGTGAGGTTTACGGATGAGTCTACTTCTGCTACTAAGGGCATCGCTAGAGTCGGAAAGTATTTCGGCCTTGAAGTATATATTCTGGCCGAGCCTCTTAAGACCTATTCAGTCTCCAATTCAACGTGGGGAGGAGTGAAGGGAATCCCCTTGCTTACTTATGGGTTTGTCAACAATTCCATCGAGCGTGATGTAATGACGTTTGCCAAAAAATTACGGAAAGAAAATAAAGAAAGCCAAGCTCTAATTTATTCAGCTGGCCGAACAGCCATCAGTGCCACATTCAAATAGATAAAAAGAGAATTCAAAGCTCGATAATGGATATTGGGCTTTGAATCTTTTATCACTTCCATTAATATCTCCCTTGTAGACTAATTAATAAAAGCTTGCATGTTATCTCGCCCAGTTCGCATTTTTTTCGTCAGTTGTTTCTGTATTCCAAAGGTGTCATACCTGTTTTTTCTTTAAATAGTCGATTGAAATATTGCGGATATTCAAAGCCCAAGGAGTATGCAATTTCATTTACTGTTTCTGCTGAATTTAGTAATTTATTTTTTGCACTTTCAATAACCTGTATTTGTAAATACTCTTTTGTTGTCTTGCCGGTTTCCTTTTTTAAAAGGTCTGTCAAATAGCTTGGTGATAAGTTTAATTTACTTGCAAAATATTCTACATTTGGTAACCCATTTTCTATCACATCTGATGAGTTGAAGTATGAACTAACAAAACTTTCGAATTTTGATAGTAAATCATCATTCAATTTTTTTCGTGTAATAAATTGTCGTCCATAGAACCTTTTAGAATAATTTAATAACTGCTCAATGTGATTAATGATAAGGTCTTGGCTGTACTTATCTATGTTTCCGTTATACTCTTTTTCAATATTTTCAGCAATTATAGAAAGGGTCTTTTTTTCATCTTCTGAAAGATGGAGTGCTTCATTAACTGCATAAGAAAAGAAGTGAGAATCTTTTATTTTCTTGTTTAAAGAACTATTTAAAATAAGGTCAGGATGAAAATAAATGCCCCAGCCTTCGTATTTTATCTGCTCATTAAATTCATTTACTGAAAAAACTTGGTGGGGTGACATAAACATCATTGTTCCTTCTTCAAAGTCATAATATTGTCTGCCATATTGCAGCGAAATTGGTGAAGGACTTTTAAGACTAATAATATAAAAATCAGTTACAATTTTTATATTATAATGGTCAGGATTTGGTTTTATTTTAGAGTAATCAATTATTGTAATTAAAGGATGTTTGGGTTTTTCATACCCAAGCAATTCGTGAAGCTGATTAATTGACTTTATTTTTAAGAATTCGCTCATAAATTAGTTATTGTTGTATATCGATTTTCCTTTTTTTGTTGAAAGTTTAAATTGCCTCAACATAAATTTATCAAAAGCTGTATCACTAAGCAAAAAATGTATTATTGGTGTTATCTTTGCTAAAGCACCAATTTTATAACGTGTTTTTGGTTTCTTTTTTTCTGCTGCTTTTACAATTGAGCTTGCAACTTTCTCTGGTTTTAGAATGCCATAAGTTTTCTTACTAGGATCAAAAATTGCGTTCGATTGTTTTATAAATTTCTCTCTAAATTCTTTATAGGCACTATCTGTCGATTGTTCAGGGTATAGTTTATTCGCTGTATTCATAAAGTTAGTATAAACACCACCTGGCTTTATTAATACTACCTCAATTCCAAATTGTCTAAGTTCACCACGCAGCCCATCATTAAAACTTTCTAACGCCCATTTTGAGGAATGATATGCACTTGCCCCTGGCGTTGTGAAATCGCCACCAACCGAACCGATGTTAATAATTCTCCCTGATTTTCTCTCTCTCATATTTGGAAGGACTAATTGTGTCATTCTTAATAGACCAAATACATTCACTTCAAACTGCTTTCTAATTTTATCTATTGATAGTTCTTCTATTACCCCATTTTGGCCGTAACCTGCATTGTTTACCAAAATATCTATTCTTCCTGATTCATTTTCAATTGATTTAACTCCATCAACCGCACTGCTTTCAATAGTAACATCAATCTGCCGTATTTTGCAACCTAACTTTTCAAGTTCTTGCATATTTGTAGTGTCTTTATCGGTTGCATAAGTCGTATATCCTTTTTTAACAAATGCCATAGCTGTTGCTTTTCCGATGCCACTTGCTGCACCTGTAATTAGGACTGTTTTGTGAGCATTAACCGGTTGTCCATTAATTTGTCCAAACTTAAACATTGTAAGTAGTCCGAGAATTGTCATCGTCTTTAGCATTTTTTATTGTTTTTAAATTATTATGCAAAAGTCGTCTTGTTACAATGTTGTCAAATTATACAAAATGGGGTTTATTGTATAGTTTTAATGGAATCAATTATGTTTCAAAATTGGCTATGTTGCTTTAAATGGTAGGTAAGGGTACAAGAAAAATTCACTGATTGGAAGAGAATTTTGGTGCATTGAAATGTGCAACTAACTCAAACCGATTTTGATATTATCGAAGCGTCTATGCCTAAAACAACCATTGGCAGTAGATACTAACTACCGATTTTGATAGTTGTTAATTCAGTTTGCCGATAACAAAAAAAGAGTCACAGTTATGTGACTCTTTTTTGTATTTAGAATTCCAGTCAGTTGGATATTCTTGGAACCAGCTTTTAACCTTCTTTCAAAAGCTATTTTCCTAAAAAATTGTAAATAAAATTAGTAACTACTCCACCAAAACCTCTTTCGCAAAACCCATTGCATTAAATCTCAGAGAAAGTCGATGGGCAGTTGAATCACTGCCGCACTCTTTGCCTGGTGTAAGTAAATAGTAAAAGAATTTTTGGTTGCGTTTATACAATTCGTTTTGATCGGGGCGGCCAAGGAGTTTAACAATATCATCTTGCGAGAGGCCTTTGAGTTTGTCTTTTTGCTTCGTTAGCTCTTCGATGGACTTCAACCGCACTTGTCCACAGGCGGCTTTGTCTTCTTTCCACTTGGCAATGTCGAGGTTTTCAAGAGTGGGTAGGGGTTTGCCACAAGCGAGAAGGAAGAAAAAGATGAGCGGCAGAAACTTTGTGGATTGAAATACAAAATGATGCGGCAACGTGCGCACTCGGCCAGGGATAGTAGTGGAAAGCCTCCCGAGACTGCGCTCGGAATAAACTCCCCACACTTCAACGAGGGAGCTTGCAGCGGATAGCCCGTTGCCACTGCGCCTCGCGTGGCAGGCCGCCAAAAAAGATTTTATAACTATTTTAATGGATTGCTGTAATGGAGTAGGGTGGAGGTTCAAAGTATTTACGTTTAATTTGCACTTCAAAGTTAACCTACATGGCGTTAAAAGTATTCAAAGGGGTCTGGTTTCTTTCGTTGCTGGTGTTTTTGGTGGTGTTCATTTATGACTATGCTGCTCTGCCAGAGAAGATTACGCTGCAAGAAGCGGAAACGCCTTTGACTATTTCGCGCGATGGATTGTTTTACGCGTTCATTGGGATGGTGGCGGTGATCAATATGTTGGTGTTTGTTGTCAGCCGACTTTTCTCTGATAAAGATGCGGACTTCAAGACGTGGTTTTATGGACTTGTCATCACGCTTAATATTTTTTTTATTGTGAGCATCAGCTTCATTGGCCTCTACAACAGCACTGAAAAGTTTGATTACGAGAGCATTGGCATTATTATCTATGGCAGCTTAGGTTTGTTTGCCGTGTGGGCGTTGGGCTGGCCTGTTTACTCGCTTTCGCGGAAATATTTTTTTAAACAGCCAGTTTGATTCAATTCTTTTTAGCGGTTGACGATCAGTCGATTACCTTCTTCTCTTTAATAAATTTTTGTAGGTGATGATTACTCTCGTTTCCTTGACTTCCCATCAAAATTTATTTTTTTAGCGTGTCGCAGAATTTTTTTACTGACCTGACAACAAGAATTTTTTCATATTTGCGCGATTAATTTTTTAAGTAAGCATCATGGCGAAGGAAATTGAATACAACGAAGCGAGTATCAAGTCGCTCGATTGGCGTGAGCACATCAGGCTGCGGCCGGGCATGTACATTGGCAAGTTGGGCGATGGCTCGGCCAAAGACGATGGCATTTATGTGCTGGTGAAAGAGGTGATCGACAACTGTATTGACGAGCACATGATGGGCTACGGCAAAATCATTGATGTGAAAATTACCGATCAAAAGGTAGTGGTGCGCGATTACGGTCGCGGCATTCCGCTGGGCAAGGTGGTGGATGTGGTTTCAAAAATAAATACGGGTGCCAAATACGATTCAGGAGCGTTTCAAAAATCGGTTGGGTTGAATGGCGTGGGTAGCAAAGCGGTGAATGCCCTCTCCAATTATTTTAAGGTGCAGGCTTTTCGTGATGGTTCGACAAAACTGGCAGAATTTAAAAAAGGTGTTCTCACCAACGACCCCAAGCAATCAAAGGCAGATGATAAGAATGGTACGCTGGTTGAGTTCGAACCAGATAATACCATGTTTAAGAATTATCATTTCATACCCGAATATCTGGATGACTTGATGTGGAACTACGCATTCTTGAATGCAGGGCTTACTATAAATTACAATGGTCGCAAGTTTTATTCGAAGGATGGTTTGCTCGATTTGTTAAAACAAAAGGCCGACCCCGAAGAGATGCGTTACCCGATCATCCACTGCAAAGGTGATGATATTGAGTTTGCATTGACACATGGAAATCAATACGGAGAAGAATATTATTCTTTCGTGAATGGCCAGAACACCACACAAGGAGGCACACACTTAGCGGCTTTCCGCGAAGGGATTGTGCGAGGCACACGTGATTTTTTCAAAAAAGATTTCGATGCAGCCGACATACGGGCAAGTATTGTTGGAGCCATTGCGGTGCGGGTGCAAGAGCCTGTATTTGAATCGCAGACGAAAACAAAATTGGGTTCTATCAACATGTCGCCCGAAGGCGGGGCCAGTGTGAAGAACTTTGTGGGTGATTATGTGGCGAAGGAGTTAGAGATTTATCTACACAAGAATCCTATTGCGGCTGATGCGTTGCAGAAACGGATTTTGCAATCGGAGCGTGAGCGCAAAGAAATTGCGGGTATAAAAAAACTAGCCAACGAACGCGCCAAGAAAGCAAATCTTCACAACAAAAAATTGCGTGATTGCCGTTTTCACTTCGATGATGAGAAAGGGGAGAAGGGAATGGAGTCGGTGGTATTTATCACAGAGGGAGATTCTGCGAGTGGGTCGATTACCAAATCGCGCAATGTGGAAACGCAAGCGGTGTTTAGTTTGCGCGGTAAGCCATTGAATTGTTATGCTCTTACCAAAAAGGTTGTTTATGAAAACGAAGAATTTAATCTTCTGCAACACGCGCTGAATATTGAAGACGGCTTAGATGGATTGCGCTACAACAAAGTGATCATTGCTACCGATGCCGATGTGGACGGAATGCACATCCGCTTGTTGCTGATGACTTTCTTTTTACAATTTTTTCCTGATCTGGTAAAAGCGAATCACGTGTATGTGTTGGAAACTCCACTGTTTCGCGTTCGCAATAAAAAAGAAACCATTTATTGTTACAGCGAAGAGGAGAAGCAGAATGCGGTAGATAAATTAGGAAGCAAGCCAGAGATCACCCGCTTCAAAGGCTTGGGAGAAATTTCACCTGATGAATTTGGAAAATTTATTGGCGAGGATATTCGCTTGCAGCCAGTCCTACTCAATAAAGAAAGCCACCTCGCAAAGTTGCTGGAGTTTTACATGGGCAAGAATACACCTGATCGTCAAGATTTTATTATTGAGAATTTGAGGATAGAGTTGGATAAAGTGGAGGTGAAAGCGGAAGAGGTTATAGATGTTGAATAATAGGTGGATGATATGGTATCACGTTTTGTGATACCTAGGATAGATTAGGATTTTCAAACGCAAAGAAGAGAAGTAATGGCTAAAAAGCAGATACCCAACGAAACAACAGATAAAGACGGCAACGTACACTCCATCGCCATTGATGGCATGTACGAAAATTGGTTTTTGGATTATGCCTCGTATGTAATCTTGGAACGTGCTGTGCCGCGCATTGAAGATGGATTGAAGCCCGTGCAGCGGAGGATTTCCCACGCCATCAAAGAAATGGATGATGGTCGCTTTAATAAAGTGGCAAACGTGATTGGTAGCACCATGCAATATCACCCACATGGCGATGCTGCTATTGGCGAAGCGATCGTTAACCTCGGCCAAAAAGAATTACTATTTGATATCCAAGGAAACTGGGGTGATGTGCGCACAGGTGATCCGTCCGCTGCCCCTAGATACATTGAAGCACGTTTATCAAAATTTGCGTTGGAGGTGGTGTACAATCCGCAGACTACCGAGTGGCAATTGTCGTATGACGGAAGAAAGAAAGAACCCGTTACCCTTCCTGTAAAATTTCCTTTGCTACTGGCGCAAGGGGTAGAAGGTATTGCCGTTGGTCTTTCCACCAAAATCCTTCCTCACAATTTTTGTGAATTGATCAAGGCATCTATTGATGTATTGAAAGGAAAGAATCCAAAAATTTACCCTGACTTCCCTACGGGTGGCATTGGCGACTTTACGGAATATGATCAAGGCTTCCGTGGTGGTAAGATTAAAGTGCGTGCTAAGATTGAAATAGAAGATAAGAAGACGTTGCTCATTAAAGAGATCCCATTTGGCACTACCACTGCTTCACTGATGGAATCAATTGTAAAGGCGAGCGAAAAAGGGAAGATCAAAGTAAAACAAGTTGTAGACAATACAGCCAAAGATGTAGAAATAGCCGTAAGTCTCCAAGCAGGTATTTCACCAGAGGTGGCCATTGATGCCTTGTATGCATTTACCGATTGTGAAGTTTCCATTTCACCCAATGCGTGCGTGATCGTAGCCGACAAGCCGCAGTTCATGAAGGTGAATGACATATTGAAATATAATACCGAGCAAACCGTAAAACTGCTCAAGCAAGAATTAGAAATCAGGAAAGGGGAGTTGATGGAGAAAATTTTGTTCTCCTCACTCGAAAAAATATTTATTGAGAAAAGGATTTATCGCAGCATTGAGGAAATAGAAACTTTTGAAGAAGTAATTAAAGTTGTTGATAAAGGATTAAATCCATTCAAAAAGCAATTTTACAGAGAGATCACCCGCGATGATATTTTGCGTTTGTTGGAAATCCGTATAAAACGCATTTCTAAATTCGATTCATTCAAGGCAGATGAGTTGATGCGCGATTTAGAGAAGGAGTTGAAGGAAACGCTTCATCACTTAAAGAACCTAACTGATTTCGCTATTGCTTATTATCAAAACCTATTGGATAAATATGGCAAAGGTCGCGAGCGCAAGACGGAGATCAAGAGTTTCACTTCCGTTGCTGCTACGGAAGTTATTGCTAATAATCAAAAGTTGTATGTCAACCGTGAAGATGGTTTCATTGGATGGAGTTTGAAGAAAGATGAATTCATTGCTGATTGTTCGGAATTGGACGATGTGATTGTCATTCGCAGAGATGGAAAGGCAAAAGTAAGTCGCATCAATGAAAAGGTTTTCATGGGCAAAGATATTTTGCATGTGAGGATCTGGCGCAAAGGCGATGAACGGATGATTTACAATTTGATTTACAGCGATGGAAAAGGTGGGGTTACGTATGCGAAACGCTTTGCCATGCCTGCTATCACTAGGGATAAAGAATACAATCTTGATTTAGGAAACCCAAACAGTAAAGTTCATTACCTCAGTGCTAATCCAAATGGGGAAGCCGAAATAGTGGAAGTGAAATTGAGCCAAGCCAGTACGGCTCGCAAAAAGATTTTTGATTTTGATTTTTCTGAATTGGAAGTGAAAGGGAGAGGAGCGAGGGGTAACACCATCACCAAGTACCCTGTCCGCAAAGTTGATTTCAAAGAATCGAGAGGATCAACATTAAGTGGATTAAAACTTTGGTTCGATCAAGCGTCTGGCCGTTTAAATAAAGATGTCCGCGGCAAGTACGTGAACAAGTTTGACGGAGACGATCAGATCATTGCGATTACTGTCAGTGGTAATTACAAGATCACCAATTTTGATGTAGCCAACCGCTACGACCCTGAGAAAACCATTCTGGTTGAAAAATTCAATCCCAAGAAAGTGATCTCCGCTATTTATTGGGATGGTGAAAGCAAGCAACATTTTGTAAAGCGTTTCTTGATTGAGACGAACACCATGGATAAAGAATTTGGTTTCATCAGCGAAGGAATTGGCTCACGCTTAGAATTTGTTACGACCACCGATACACCTGAACTGGAGATTGAAATCGTAAAGGGCAAGGGTAAAGAAAAGGAAACGGAATGGGTCAACTTAGAAGAGATTGTAGATGTGAAGGGATGGAAAGCGCTTGGCAACCGGCTCTCTCAACATAAAGTCACCAAAGTCAAACCACAGGAAGAACCTGAAGATTCAGGAGCAGATGATGCAGACGATGATGAGGCGACAGGAACCGGAAAGGGTGCCGAGTCGCCAAAAAAAAAATCAGGTGACGAAGAATTCCCTTCCGCTGAGGCTTCGGGGGAAGATGAGCCAGAAGCAATCGTTGAAGAAGACGGCCAAACCGCCCTCTTCGGTGAAGCGCAAGCCAGCCAAGAAGGGCCGCTCGTTAACGGCAAGCCGCCCAAAGCAAAAGCCCCAGTCAAAGAAGCCAAGCAAGCCGACCTCTTCGAAGAAAAAGAAGAAATAAAAGATAAGAAGGACGAGGGCGATAAGGGATATACAGCAGGGGAGACAGTGGAGTTGGATTTATAAGGTATTTCGTGCCAAGTCGCAAAGGTGTAAATTTTAACCCTTTGCGACTTAGCGCCATTGAGTGAAAAAAAGAGTGTTTGAAAGGATTTCTAAAACGACTGCAGAGGATCACTAGCCGCACCAATCGCCCAACCGCCTTTCTAACCTCCCCACAATCCCCTATTTTTGCCTCCATGAATAAACTAGTTTTTGTTTTTTGTCTGCTTGTTGGCAGTTTACAAGCAATCTCACAAGACATGGTTGTTGAGGGCAAAGTTGTCGATGCCCTCAATAGTAAAGGCATCAAAGCACAGATGCGCTACAAGAGTTACCCTACCGGTGGCATCTCAGGTAGATTTAGCGATAGCACCTTTTCATTCCCTATTTTCGGTTCATCCAAGTATCAAATCACGGCTGAAGCAGAAGGGTATATTCCGCGCACGGTCATTGTTGATCCAAAAGAATCCATCAACGGCAAAATCATTCGCAACATTCAGCTTACTTCCAAAGGCAGGGCTATTCGCTTAGAGCATTTAATTTTTGAAATGGGTCGTGCCGTTATCAATCCAAAATCATATTTGGGGTTAGATGAAGTAGTAGCTATGATGAAGGAGAATACGAAAGTGGTTATTCAATTAGAAGGTCATACAGACAATGCCGGCAATGCAGAGAAAAACTTGGAACTATCGCAAAACCGCGTAGAAGCCGTAAAAAAATATTTAGTTTCAAAAGGCATTGGAAAAGACCGTGTTAAAACAAAAGCATTTGGTGGCTCTCAGCCATTGTCGACAGACAAAACCGAAGAAGCCCGCGCGTTGAATAGAAGGGTAGAGATGCGGGTGTTGAAGGATTAGTTCGTTGGTAGTTATCCGTTAATAGTTATCCGTTAGCCGCAGCCACTGATAACGATTAACCATTAACTGACAACTCTTCAGCAAAATCAAAAACTTCAAACATCTTAAAGTGCGCCAGCTTCCTAAAAATATCTGCACTCGGCCTTGCCTTTCTTTCTTTCGTTTCTAAATCACACTCATACAAACCAAATCTTTTTGTCGGGCCGAGGTGCCATTCAAAATTGTCCCACGTGCTCCAATGAAAATAGCCTTTGATGTCAACACCCTCTTGCAAAGCTTGATGTAAAATTTTAGCGTAGTCAATAATAGACTGCTGCCGCAGCTCATCCGTCTGTTGGCAAATTCCATTTTCAGTAATGATGATCGGCTTCTGATATTTCTTCCAGAATCGGTCGATACACGTGCGCATTCCCTCAGGGTGATACTCCCACAAATCGTCATGCACCACACCCAGCTTTTTCATTTTATCAGGCGTCTCCACATATGTAATCGGCATCGGATCATGCGGAATGCGCGCGTAGTAACTCATCCCAAAAAAATCTACCTTCTTAAAATGATCAGGCACCCACTCCATAAACCACCAATCGCTTAAGCGAGAAGTGAACCAGCCCAACGTATTCTCCGAAGAGAAAATCGTTGTATTGTTCGATACACCAACAGGCTGATGTGGAAATTTTTCTTTGATGTAATCGTAAACAATATCATGAGCCTTGCCCATGTTCTTCACCACTATTGCCGCCTGCACTGGATTATTTTTGAATGGAGGGAATGCTCCCGTAATCCAACCAAAGCTAGCGTACACATTTGGTTCGTTGAATGTATTCCAATGGCTCACGTATTCACCAAACTGATCAACCACTTTTTTCGCAAAGTCCACCCAATAAATAATGTTCGCTTCTTTTTCCCAGCCGCCTATTTTCGCAAACCAAATCGGATTGGTAAAATGGTGCAGCACCATCATGATCTTCACACCATGCTGTTGCAGCTCTTCTAAAAAAGTAATGTAGTAGTTCACCGTTTCCGCATTCAAGCTGCCCATCGGTTCACGTTGCAGTTTACTCCACATCATCCCCATGCGGTAGTGCGGAGCCAGCGAAGCAATCAACTCCGCGTCCTCCTTCCATCGCAGTTCGTGGTCAGTGGTGCGATCCAGCACATACCCATCTTTCGATTTGACTCCCTGCCAATCATGCTCAAACGCAGTCTCTATTTGCGCAGCAGCCGTGCTCGTGCCAAAAATAAAATCAGGAGGAAAAACGTACTGCATTTATATCCAGTTCAAGAAAACAGTTAGTATAAATTTTTGTTGGCGGCATGGCCAAGCGAAGCGCAAGGCCACCGGGCTGTCCGCTGCAAGTCCTCGCTCGTTCCTCGCTGTGGGCTTTCCGCTACCATCCCTTGCCGATGCCAGTCCACAAGTTCATCGCCACCTCAAAAGTAAACAATCAATTGGTTTAGTTGCTTAAGATTCAGCGCAGATGCATTATATTCATTCCCTCAACGATTTTTTGGTTGTACCCAGCGGCAGAGCCGCCTAATATTTGTAGACAGGTTATATTAAAATATCGTAAGGTGCAGCGCACCGAAATATTTTTATCGGTTCAAAACGCGAAGAACTATTCTTTTGCCAATATCCTTGATGTTTCGGTGCGCTGCACCTACGTTTTACCAAGGTAATCTTGGTTCTACAAATGTTGCGCGGCTCTGCCGCTCACTATTCCTTGTACCCAAAATTTGTATAAAGCATTCAGATTTGTGGAACAGCGCTGGCGAATAATGTATCCACTCTAATTGGAGATTTGAATTTTAGTACGAATCCAAGCGGGGTTCACTGTTAGAAGCCACCCCGACTTGTCGGGGTGGTTTTTAAATAAGAGGATTAAGAGCGTGCCGCAAATGAATCTAATCAAAGTGGATATTTTTCGGCCGCAAACGATGAACTCTCATTAAGGATATAAAAGCAGACCATACTTTTTCTTTTGTCTTATCATACTTTCTTCGTGCCTTTGTGCCTTAGCGGCAAATCATTAAACCATGACCGAACAAGAAAAAAACCAACTAGTCATCAACCACCTCCTCCAATTCGTTTCTGAAAAACGGCAGGAGACCATAGAGCGTGTATTGTCGCAGCGCACCCGCCATGTCACCTTGGTATTAGAAGATATTTTCCAATCTCAAAACTCCAGTGCCGCAGTGCGCACGTGTGAGTGCTTGGGCATTCAAGATATTCATTTCATCGAGCGGCAAAGCCATTATTCAGTCAATAAAAAAGTATTGAAAGGCTCCAACAAATGGCTCGACCTGATCAAGTACAAAGAAAAAAATGCTAACAATACCGAGCGTTGCTATCAACATTTAAAAGCCAACGGCTACCAAATTTTAGTCACCGATCCTTCACCCGATGGGATTTCCATCAATGATGTTCCCGTAGATAAAAAAATTGCCCTCGTCATGGGCAACGAACTAGAAGGCATCTCTGACTATGCACTGACCCATGCCGATCAAAAAGTGAACATTCCTATGTTCGGCTTCACTGAAAGTTTTAACATTTCAGTCAGTGCCGCTATTTGTCTAAACATTCTGCTTTCAAAAGTGCGAACGCTCAACGATTGGCAGTTAAGTGATTCAGAAAAACAAACCATTCGCCTTCAATGGCTGCGGAAAACGGTACGCGCCTCTCATCTAATCGAAGAAGAATTTCTTCGCTCGATTGATTAGCTTTGCATCGGCTTTAATTAAAATCTATTGATGAGGAATTTCGTGCGCAAGTGCGTAAAAGTTGTCGTATTTGTTTTACTGATCACATCTGCTTTTGTTCTGCTCACTAATATCTGGGTTGTATCAAGCACTGAAGACAAGATATTGACTGATTTCAAGAACCTACCTGATAGTAGCGTGGCGTTGGTGCTAGGCACCAGTAACAAACTTGCGAATGGCTCGCCCAATCCTTTCTTTGATGATCGCATTTTCTCTGCTGCATCTTTGTATAGAGATGGCAAAGTGGTTCATTTTCTTTTGAGCGGAGATAATCGCACCAAGTATTACAACGAGCCAGAAGAAATGAAAAAGGCATTGATCAAAGCAGGTGTCCCCGAGAACGCGATCACCCTCGACTTTGCTGGCTTGCGCACCCTTGACTCTATTGTGCGCAGCAAAGAAATATTCGGGCAAAATAAAATTATTATTGTCACCCAACCATTTCATTGCTACCGAGCTTTGTTTATTAGTAGATACTATAATATAGATGCAGTCGCACTATTGCCTACAACTACTTCTCCAACACTTACGGCCAAACTAAATGTGCGCGAATGGTTTGCCCGTGCCAAGGCAGTTTTAGATTTGTATATCCTTAAAACAGTGCCCAAACATTTGGGTGATAAGCAACCTTTAAGTGTTTAAATTTATTTGAACGCCATTCACGTAAGTGACTTTTTGAAAGATTTTTATGCTTATTTGATAATCTTTAAACAGAAAACCAATTCGTAACAAAAAGATAAAATGATCCGTTACAAGGGCATTTTCGTAAGTAATATTTAATTATGTTTGCGGTTTAATTTTGGTCTAGAAGGTTCTATTTGTGGTTAAACAGGTCTCTTTCGTATTTATTGCCCTCTTTTCATTCGTTGGATTTATAAGGGCACAAGAAACAATTGTCACAGGCAAAGTAACAGATGCCGGATCGGGCGACCCGATTCCTTTTGTCAACGTAGTTTTCAAAGGCACTTCTATCGGCATGACCACCGATTTTGATGGCAAGTTTCGCATCAAAGCACTAGCACTTATCCCAAGCGATTCTATTATAGCCACTTACATTGGTTATAAGGCCAAAGCAAAAAAAATAAAAAAAGGAGTACAGCAAGTGATCAACATCCAGCTAGAGGAGGATGTAACGAAACTCCAAGAAGTAGTGATCAAGTCGGGCGAGAACCCTGCCTTTCCGATCATGCGCAAAGTCATCGACAATAAGAATGTAAATGATAAAAAGAAACTGGCAGCCTATGAGCATGAGACTTATTCCAAAATGGAAATAGATGCAGATAATATTTCTGCCAAGCTGCGCGAAAAGAAAGTGATGAGAAAGATAGCTCAGGTGCTAGATAGCTTAGATCGCATTGCGGGCGAAGACGGCAAACCGATTTTGCCTCTCTTCATTTCCGAAAGTGTTTCTAAGATTTATTACCGCGATAATCCGAGTATGAAGAAGGAATTCATACAAAAAAACAAAGTGAATGGCGTAATGGGTGATGGGTACAGCGACTTGTTAGCTCAAGTAATTGGCCCATCCATGCAAGACTATAATTTTTATTCCAACTGGTTGAATTTTGGACAGAAAGCATTTGTGTCACCGATTGCTGATGGATGGCGAGCGTATTATGACTACGAACTGCTAGACAGTGCAGAGTTAGATGGTCACTTTTGCTATCGCTTGGATTTCTTTCCTAAGAGCGAACAGGCATTGGCTTTCACGGGCACCATGTGGATTACCAAAGGCGAGTATGCCATCAAGCAGATTGATGCCACCATGGGCAGCACGGCAAATATCAACTTCATAGAGAAAATCAAAATTCAACACGAGTATGAAAAAGTAGAGGGCGGTGCTTGGCTTCCCTCTAAAAGCCGTGTATTGATTGATGTAGGTGAATTGACCAGCAATTCTGCAGGCTTGTTAGCAAAATTTTATGTGAGCAATAAGAATTTTGTTGTCAACAAACCCAAGCCAACCTCTTTCTTTGATGCCGCCATTGAAAAAGCAGAAGATGCAAACATAGAAGAGGAAGATAAAGTTTGGGATACGCTTCGTCATGATCCACTTACCAAGACAGAACAGAACGTGTACCACATGATCGACACGATCAAAAATATCCCCATCGTTAGATCCTACATTGATGTGATCAAATTAGTTGTCAATGGATACTACACTGCTGGCAAAGTAGACGTGGGTCCTTATTTGGCTGCCATCGCTTGGAACAATCATGAGGGTTTCCGCGTGCAAGCAGGATTTAGAACTAATATCAAATTTAGTCGCAAGTGGGTATTGGGCGCACGATTGGCTTACGGCTTTCATGATCAACAGTTCAAGTATCAAGCTTTCGTTACCAAAATAATGGATCGAAAGCGATGGACTACGTTCACGCTGCGAGCGCGGTACGATCTTAATCGTCTTGGGCTTGATGAAGATTTAATCACTGAGTTTCCATTGTTTCTGTATGCCAGCAGGTGGGGTCAATACAACAAAAGCTTTTATTATCATGAGTATCGCGCCACTTTTGAAAGAGAGTTATTCAAAGGCTTTACGCAACGCGTAGCTTTGCGCCAATATGACTTTGATCCTATTTATAATTTTGAATACTACACTAATCCATCTGATATTGCTGCTTCACCGACCTCCAATACATTTCAAGCTTCTGAAGTGTTCTTGGAATCGCGGTATGCACGAGATCAGATTTTTATACAAAACGGCAATAGCCGCATTGGTTTAGAATCAAAGCGATGGCCTGTTTTCACATTGCGGTACACACATGGATTCAAGAATCCGTTGGGAGATTTTGAGTACGATAAGATTCGTTTGAATATAAACAAGAGAATTAAAATGGGGCCATTTGGCAATGGCTATATCAATTTAACGGGAGAACAAATTTATGGACGATTACCCTACCCTTTGTTGAATATGCCATTAGGGAATCAATCGCCCATCTATTCGCCAGTCAATTTTAACCTATTGAGGTTTGGGGAATTTGCAACGGATCAGTATGTGGCATTGCAGTATCGTCAAAATTTCGAGGGATTGTTCTTGAATAGAATACCATTGATTCAGAAGTTGAAATGGAGACTTTTGGCAACAGCTAATATATTGGTAGGAGGATTGAAAAAATCTAATCAAGAATTGATTCCGCCACCCCCAATCTTTGATCCAATATTAGAGAAGGAGGAACTTAAGAAGTATAATAAGCTAAGGACTTATGCATTAGATCCAGAAAGACCTTATATAGAACTAGGTTACGGTGTAGAAAATATTTTCAGGTTTTTGCGGATAGATTTTATCCATCGACTTAGTTATTTGGATTTACCAAGTGATCCCAGAAGTTTTGGTGTACTATTCACCGTACAGCTTAAACTCTAAACAACATAATAGTTTGTAATTTTGGATTTCTCTTCACAATGCAGATATTGTATCGCCTTACCTAAACTATTAATGTGAGCTTGACACACAAAGAGAAACCAATGGGTGAACTTCCAGTTATGGATGAACGGGAAGGTATAGTTTTATTCCATCCTCACATACCAAAGAATGCCGATCAGGAAGTAGTGAAGGTACTTCATTCCAGGTGGATCGGACAAGGCCCAAGGGTAGCTCAGTTCGAAAAAGAATTTTCAGAACGGTTTGCTGGCAATGGCTCTTCCCTTGCAGTTGGTTCGGGTACAGATGCGCTTCATCTTGCATACATTTTGGCCGGATTGAAAGAAGGAGATGAAGTGATCACTCCCGTATTTACCTGTACCGCTACCACTATCCCTTTTTTATACATGGGCATAAAATTCCGTTTTGCCGATGTAGACCCTGAAACATTAAATATAAATGTAGACCATGTTCGTCAATTAGTGAATGAAAAAACGAAGGCAATAGTTTGTGTTCACTACGGAGGCCTGCCTTGCGATATGGATGAATTACATGCCATTGGCAAAGAATATGATATTCCGGTAATTGAAGATGCGGCTCACGCGCTAGGTGCTACCTATAAAGGCAAAGACATTGGGGCCATTTCACCTTTTTCTATTTTTTCTTTTCAAGCCATCAAGCACATTACCACTGGCGATGGCGGTATGCTAGTGATTCAAGATAAAGAGTTAGTGGCCAAAGCAGAACGCATTCGTTGGTTTGGTATTGACCGATCTAATAAGCAAAAAGGGACATGGGAGAATGATATCACCGAAGTCGGTTATAAATACCAGATGACGGACATTGCTGCCGCTATGGGATTATGTGCGCTGGCAGAATTTTCAGAAATTATTGATCACCGCCAAAAGCTCTTTCAGGCTTATAAAAAAGGACTGGCAGGAGCGGAGGGAATTAAGTTGATCGGGGCGAATGCCTTAGATAGAACTCACGCAGCCTGGCTTTGCACTGCCTTGGTGGAGAAAAGGCATGACTTCATGATAAAGCTGAGGGAAAAAAAGATCGAATCGAGCCAAGTCCATTATAGAAATGACCGCTACAGTATTTTAGGTGGGCGCAGAGATGACCTGCCTTTCATGGATTCGGTAGAAGAAAACTACATTGTGTTGCCGCTTCACATGAAAGTAAGCGAAGAGCAGGTGCAATATATCTGTGAGGTGGTGAAATCAGGATGGTAGATTTTTTCTCCAGCCAGAAAACAATCGCTTGGCTTTATCCCTATTCAATTTAATCTTAAACGCAGACCAATCCGGTTCTGCGGTGTTGCCTAAGAATTTCTTGCCCAACCGCAGGTACGCATCAAAAAAAGTGGATTTGGAAAATCCCCACTTCATTAAGAACTGATTGTTGCCATCATTGATGTTTGGCTTCGTTACACGCTTTACACTTTTGGAAACGAAATGATAAATGCGCGAGTCACCTACTCCCTTGAAATACCGAACGCCACAATGCCACAGCTTCATCATCATATCAGGGTCAGAGCTGATGCCTGGCGAAAACTCAACGCTTAATCCTCCAATCAGATTGTACAAATGCCGATGGAGCAATAAGGGGTACCAATTGGCGCCATTCCAATCTTCAAAGGGAATGTGCTTGTATTCTTTTAAAAACCTGGCCTCGTCAAAAGTTTCTACGGTCTTTCCGAAATCGTAAGGGGCCATCATGCTGGCATAACGCGTGGGGCTGTGCTCCATAAGTGTGCCAGTGATGCAGAAATAGCGATGTCCTATTTTTTTTATTTCTTCATTCAAATAGAAATCCCAATCAGGAGCGTAATAAAAGTCATCGTCCGATAGAACAATGTGCTCACAGGTGGCTAATGAGGCTGGGGCATTGAACCCGTAACAAACACCCACGTTCCCTTCCGAATAAGTGTAAGATATATTTTGACTTTTTACCCATTCTAACGTTCCATCTTTGCCCTCATTCACGTGAACTATAATTTCATGTTGAAAGCGAGAGTTTTTGCGGATGCTTTCCATACAGCATTTCAAATACGCCAAGTTATTCCAAGAGGGTATGAGGATTGAAAATAAATAGTTAGAGGAAGCTTTGGTAGGATGAAATTGGATTTCTGAAATCATAGCATGTTTAGACTGGGTGCACTATAAAGAATGCAATTTCATGCAAAGTCGCAAAGCCGCAAAGCTTATTTCAAATTCTTTTGGAATAAGTTAAAGAGCCCTTGACAATTCCTGTCCACTCAATTTTTCTTTCCTTGCCGATTTTAGTAGTGGCTTTAAAACCCCATATTTGCAGTCCAAAATTAGATTTAGATGAGTTCGTTAAAAATCACATTGCCCGATGGTTCGGTAAAAGAATTTCCGCAGGGCGTAACAGGGATGGAGATTGCCAAAAGCATCAGCGAAGGCTTGATGCGCAATGCCCTATCCATAGAAGTGAATGGTGAGATTTGGGATTTAAACAGGGTGATCACGGAAGATTCTGCCATCAAAATATTTACATGGAATGACAAAGGCGGCAAGTACGCCTTCTGGCACTCCTCTGCCCACTTATTTGCTGAGGCGTTGGAAGCTTTATATCCAGGCACAAAATTCGGCATTGGCCCTCCCATCGAAAATGGTTTTTATTACGATGTGGATTTAGGCGATACCCCTTTTGGCGATGAAGAATTGGTGGCTGTTGAGAAAAAGATGTTAGAGTTGGCCAAGCTCAATAATGCGTTTGTGCGCAGCGATGTAACAAAAAAAGAAGCACTCGATTATTTTACCAAGAAAGGTGATCCGTACAAATTAGAATTGATAGAGGGCTTGCAAGATGGATCCATTACTTTTTATCAGCAAGGCAATTTTGTTGACTTATGCCGCGGGCCGCATATTCCTACCACTGCCCCCATCAAAGCCATTAAACTTTTAAGTGTTGCAGGTGCGTATTGGCGAGGCGATGAGAAAAATAAAATGCTCAAGCGCATTTATGGCATCACCTTCCCCAAACAAAAAGAATTGGAAGAATATCTTTTTATGTTGGAGGAAGCGAAGAAGCGCGACCACAGAAAGTTAGGAAAGGAATTGGAGTTGTTTGCCTTCTCTGAGAAAGTGGGCATGGGTTTGCCATTGTGGTTGCCAAAGGGAACCGTGCTACGCGAGCGACTGGAGCAATTCATGCGAAGAGCGCAAGTAAAGGCTGGCTATGATCCTGTGGTGACCCCGCACATTGGTAGCAAGCAGCTGTATGTTACATCTGGCCATTATGAAAAATATGGAAAGGATTCTTTCCAACCCATTCATACGCCCGATGAGAGCGAAGAGTTTTTTCTAAAGCCAATGAACTGCCCGCATCATTGCGAGATTTATAAAACTAAACCGCGGTCGTATAAAGACCTTCCTGTTCGCTACGCTGAGTTTGGAACTGTGTATCGCTATGAACAAAGTGGTGAGCTACATGGCCTCACGCGAGTGCGCGGTTTTACGCAAGACGATGCGCATATTTTTTGTATGCCCGATCAAGTGAAAGGAGAATTTGTGAAAGTGATCGACTTGGTACTTTTTGTTTTTAAATCATTGGGCTTTGAAAATTATACCGCGCAGGTTTCTTTGCGCGACCCTGCCAACAAAGAAAAATACATTGGTGAAGATGCGTTGTGGGATAAAGCCGAACGGGAGATTCAAGAAGCTGCCGATGAGCGTGGGTTGACAACCGTTGCCGTAAAAGGCGAGGCTGCCTTCTATGGCCCCAAGCTGGACTTCATGGTGAAGGATGCGCTTGGCAGAAGCTGGCAACTTGGAACGATACAAGTGGATTATCAATTGCCGCAGCGATTTGAGTTGGAATACGTAGGTGCCGACAATCAGAAGCACACACCTGTAATGATTCACCGTGCACCGTTTGGTTCACTGGAGCGCTTTGTAGCTGTATTGATAGAGCATTGTGCAGGTAACTTCCCGTTGTGGCTGGCGCCCGAGCAATTTTCGGTGTTGCCGATCTCAGAAAAATTCAACGATTATGCTCAAAAGGTGGTGGACACTTTGAAGGAGAGCGATATTCGTGGATTTTTAGATGACCGAGATGAAAAAATTGGTAGGAAGATCAGAGACTCGGAAGTGAAGAAAGTACCCTTTATGTTGATAGTGGGGGAGAAGGAGACTTTGGAAGGAAAGATTTCAGTGCGAAGGCATGGGGGAGAAGATAAGGGATCGATGCTCTTGACAGATTTTGTTTCTACGTTTTCGAAGGAATTTGGGCTTCCGAGTGCCTAAATGATTGAATAGGAAGAGATTCGGCCAGGGATAGTAGCGGAAAGCCCGAAGTGTGTTGGCCTTAACGCGGACGGACTTGAAGCGGATAGCCCGGTGACGCCTCGGCAGGCCGCCAAATCAACTGGATATTTTGATTTTGAAAAGAGTAAAAAAGAGCGATATTTGCAGCCTGTTTTCAAAAAGTAACGAACTTAAACCCAACGAGTGGCAATATTTCAAGGTGGTAGTCGCCCCAGTAGCAAACCTTTTGTAAGAGGTGCAAGGCGAGTAGTTGAGGAACCGTATCGCGTAAACGAGCGGATTCTTGCACAAAAAGTAAGGGTAGTAGGAGAGAACATCAAAGTGGATGTTTACCCCACTTCGGTTGCTATTAAGTTAGCACAGGAGCAGGGCTTGGATTTGGTGGAGATTTCACCCAATGCGGACCCTCCGGTTTGCAAAGTGGTTGACTACTCGAAGTTCAAGTATGAGCAAAAGAAAAAGCAGAAAGAGATCAAGGCGCATGCCCAGAAAACGGTTTTGAAAGAAATCCGCTTCGGGCCAAATACGGATGACCATGACTTTAACTTTAAGGTGAAGCATGCTGAGAATTTTTTGAAGGAAGGTGCGAAGGTAAAAGCGTACGTTCATTTTGCGGGCCGCTCGATTGTGTACAAAGAAAGAGGGGAGATTTTGTTGTTGAAGTTTGCTACGGCACTCGAAGAGCTAGGCAAGGTGGAGCAGATGCCGAAGCTGGAAGGAAAGCGGATGTATTTGTTGATGGCCGCAAAAGGGAAGAAGTAATAAGTAAAGTGTTAATAGTTAATCGTTAATAGAGTATACAATGCCAAAGGTAAAAACAAAGTCGGGTGCCAAGAAGAGGTTTAAAGTAACCGGTACTGGTAAAATCAAGCGCAAGAGTGCTTTTAAAAACCACATCTTGACCAAAAAAGGAACGAAGCAAAAAAGAAGATTGAGCAAAATGACAGTCGTGAGCAAAGGCGATACGAATAACGTAAAGGCCATGCTTCCTTATTTGCTGTAAGATATTCTGCCTGATGGGTAGAAATTGTGAGTAGTTATGTTCAACCGGTTTTTGGCAGCTAAGTGATTTGAAATAAAGATCCGCCAACGGCCACAAAGTAAAAAATTATGCCACGTTCAGTAAACAGTGTAGCATCGCGCGCCAGGCGCAAAAGGTTCATGAAATTGGCCAAGGGTTTCTTTGGCAGAAAGAAAAATGTGTGGACGGTAGCGAAGAATGCCATCGAGAAAGGTCTCGTGTATGCATACCGCGACCGCAAAGCGAAGAAAAGGGATTTCCGCAGTTTGTGGATCGCCCGTATCAACGCAGGTGCACGGATTCATGGGATGTCTTACTCTCAATTCATGGGCAAGATGAAAACTGCTAAGATTGATTTGAACCGCAAGGTATTGGCTGACCTAGCCATGAACCACCCTACTGCTTTTGAGGCGGTGGTGAAGAAGTTGAAGTAAACTTTTTGTTCAGTGAAATTAAAAAGAGGGCGAAAGCCCTTTTTTGTTTTGTGGACTTTGGGGTAGTGATGAGGGCTTGGGACTTATGGCTTATAGGGTGGGGGATAGAGTATGTTGGTGAAGCGGTGTCGCCTCAAAAAAACTCGACTTGTGCCAGTAGAAAAATTATCGCGCATGGTAGACATTGATACACTAAGTTTCGGCAGACGGAAAATTCTTCCGCTTTAGTGGAAATATATTCGCCTAACAAAGTTGATCCCCAAAAATTGAACGTGATCCCTTATTATTACTTTCCACTCACAAATTCCCTTTCTTCCCTTCTTCAATTGCAAAGTTGGCGGCTCTTGCAGTAAAGGCCATAAAGGTCAACGATGGGTTTTGATTTCCAGTTGATGTCATTGCTGCACCATCGGTCACAAAAACATTTTTGCAAGCATGCAGTTGGTTCCATTTATTGAGCAACGAAGTCTTGGGGTCTTTGCCCATGCGCACTCCGCCCATCTCGTGAATGTCCAAACCTGGAACTTGGCCTGTGTCAAATGGTGAAATATTTTTGCAGCCAGCCTTCTGCAACATCTCAGATCCTTGCTCAAGAAAATCTTTTAGTACCTTCTCATCGTTGTCATCATACTCTACAGACGTAACCAATAAAGGAACGCCCCAAGCGTCTTTCTGGTCTTTGCTCAGGCGCACGTGATTTTTTTCTTTGGGTATAGTTTCGCCTTGCATCATCATATCAACATGCCAAGGGCCTGGCCTCGCCATTTCATTTTTCAAGTCTGCGCCTACAGTCTCCTCATCTACCCCACGCCCCCAACCTTCTCGCCCGGCATTGTAATGCACCATATAGCCACGCAAAAAATCAGTCTCTTGCTTATATACATTTCTGAAAGAAGGCATCATCACTTGTGTTGGTCTGCGACCTGAATAGTATTGATCAGTATAGCCATCAAACTCTGCGCTGATCCTACCTCTATAATTATGAAAGGCCACATATTTTCCGAGCAGTCCATTGTCGTTGCCAAGCCCGTTCGGGAATCTATTGGATGTTGAATTGAGCAAGATCAAATTCGTATTGAGGCAAGCCGCATTCACAAAAATAATTCGTGCATAATACTCCATCGATTCTTTCGTCTCGGCATCAATCACGCGCACACCTGTTGCTTTGCCTTTTTGCTCATCATATATAATAGATTGCACTACGGAATGAGGACGCAACTTGAGGTTGCCTGTTTTGCGCGCCCACGGCAACGTAGATGAATTGGAACTGAAGTACGCACCGTAAGGGCAACCTCTGTAACAAAGGTGACGTGCTTGGCACTGACCTCGCCCTTGTTTTAAGTGAATCTCTTGCGGATCGGTGAGATGTGCGCATCGACCCATGATCACGTGTCGGTCTTTATAATTTTCGTTGATCTTTGTTTTGATGTGTTGCTCTACGCAATTCATTTCAAATGGCTTCATCACTTCGCTATCGGGCAATGTTTCCAACCCATCGCGATTGCCGCTGATGCCTGCAAATTTTTCTACGTACGAATACCACGGGGCAAGGTCATCGTACTTAATCGCCCACGGCACGGCAAAGCCATCGCGCGCGGGCGCCTCAAAATCAAATTTGCTCCAGCGTTGGGTTTGTCGCGCCCAAATCAACGACTTACCGCCTTCTTGGTAGCCACGAATCCAGTCAAAAGGTTTCTCTTGCACGCAAGGATGCTCGGCATCTTTTACGAAAAAATGTTTCGTGGCATCTTCAAATGCGTAGCAGCGACTTAGTATTGGATTAGCTTCCGTTATTTCCTTTGGCACATTGCCAGCCAATGGAAATTCCCATGGGTCTTTAGTGGCTGTCGGATAATCAGCTTGATGTTGCACCGCGCGACCGCGCTCCAGCACCAACGTTTTCAACCCGTGATCGCACAATTCTTTGGCCGCCCAACCACCACTAATGCCTGAGCCAATGACAATGGCATCAAACGTCATCTCTTTTTTTGCGTCTCCTTGAATGTTCATAAAGAAGTTTTTTCTAAATTTTAAATGTAGAGTTTTTTCAGTTCAACATTTAAGAAACTCAATGATAGTTGGGGATTGTCTTGAAGAAATTTGGCGGCATGGCGAGACGCCACCGGGCTATCCGTTACAAGTCCTCGTTCCGCGAGGCGCTTCACTGCGGGCTTTCCACTTCTATCCCTTGCCGAAAAATAAGAAAGATATTCAGATTGGATTCAGTTAAATACAAGCCCGCTCACGAATAAAAAAGCTATATTTTTTCGAGAGTCTCTCCTCGTTGTCAACTGCAAATCCACATTTAGTAAGAAAGCAAGTCGCACGTTCGTTTTCTTTTAGTGTCATGGCATGAATAAAATTAATCGCTGGATAATAATCGAAAATGTATTGGATAAAATAATTTACTGCCTGATGCGAAATCTTACGGTTTCTAAATTTCTCAGCCGTTGCAAAACCAATCCAAGCCCTCTTATCGTTTTGAGCAAAGTTTTCTAAACTTAGATCATAGAGGTGTACGATGCCTGCATACTCATCGTTCCATTTAAAAAGCCAGTCTTGGCCTCCGTGCTTTGGCAAAATTGTTCCATACTGGCAAAGATATTTCGTATACTCCTCCGCGCCTTGGAATGTTTTGAATCGTTCATCCACAAAGGGAGAAGTATCTCCCTCAAAAAGCAAATAGAGATGTTGAAAATTTTCCTCGGTCAATTTTTCAAATCCGAATTCATTAGTTGACGGTATTTCAGGAAAAGTAAAATAGGGTTTTTTGTATTTATTAAACGGAGTATTAAAATCAGAGGCCATTTTTAAAATCGATTAAGCTAACAATTGCGAATAGCATTCATGACTCAAGCGGCAGAGCCGCGGAACAATTGTAGTGAATTATTCCAAAATAGCACAAAGGTGCAAGCATCGGAACAATTTTATCATATTAAAAATGAGATGTTGCCATTGCGAGTTTGCAATCACCAATATATTTCGGTGCCATGCACCTTCGCTTCATCAAGATAATTTTCTTTCTACAAATATTCTGCGGCTCTGCCGCTGATAGAATTATCAATACCCCGAAAGGAATTTGACACTACACTAACTCAAACTATATCTAACCTTCCCCGCCCCCTCATTCGCCTTCCTTCTAGCCTCTTCAATCGTTTCGCCCTTTGCCAAGCAAACACCCATCCGTCTCTCTCCATTCACTTCGGGCTTTCCAAACAAACGAAGTTGTGTATCGGGTTGGGCAAGTGCTTCCTCCAACCCCGAATAAGAAATATTTTTGGATTGGCCTTTCACTAAAATAACAGACGAAGCAGAAGGCCCAAGTTGACGGATCACTGGAATCGGCAAGCCCAAAATCGCACGGACGTGCAAAGCAAACTCAGATAAGTCTTGTGAGATCATCGTGACCATGCCCGTGTCATGCGGACGTGGAGAGAGTTCACTGAAATAAACCGTGTCGCCTTTCACAAAAAACTCTACGCCAAAAATACCCACACCACCCAGCGCATCTACTACTTGCTTCGCGATGGACTGCGCTTCTTGCAAAGCTTTCGCTGGCATCGGGTGTGGCTGCCACGATTCTTGATAATCGCCATGTTCTTGACGGTGGCCAATAGGTTCACAAAACGAAACTCCATCTTTGTGGCGGATTGTTAGAAGCGTAATCTCATAATCAAAATCAACAAAGCCTTCCACAATCATTCTTCCACCTCCACTCCTTCCTCCTTCTTGCCCATACTGCCAAGATTTTTGAATGTCGCTTTCTGTTTTCACCACACTCTGCCCTTTGCCCGAAGAACTCATGATGGGTTTCACCACACAAGGCATTCCTATTGTTTTAATCGATGAGGTAAATTCATCCAGCGTTCCTGCAAAGCGATAAGGAGAAGTTTTCAATTTTAATTTCTCTGCTGCCAACGTGCGGATGCCTTCGCGGTTCATGGTGAGGCGTGTGGCATTGGCGGTGGGGATAATCCGAAAACCTTCTTTCTCTAACTCGATCAATGTATCTGTTGAAATGGCTTCCACTTCTGGCACAATGTAATTTGGCTTTTCTTTTCCAATGATACTACGCAGTGCAGCCCCATCCAACATTGAAATAGTATAAGACCGATGTGCTACTTGCATAGCGGGTGCATTGTCATATCGGTCAACTGCTATCACTTCTACACCATATCGCTGAAATTCAATCACGACTTCTTTGCCCAACTCACCCGAGCCAAGCATCATTACTTTTATTGCAGAGGAGGTGAGGGGAGTGCCGATCATGTTTTAAGGTATAAGATTCTACATCGGCCAATCATCAATCCTCTTGACGGCAAGGCAGATTCAATTTTTAGGAAAGTAGTACTTCCGCGGGTATCCCTAACTCACGATGAAAGATTTTAGCAAGTTCTAAAGTCAGAGGTTTTTTTCCACTAAGTAGTGATGAGATATATCCCTTGCTACCAATCATGCCAATCAAATCTTTATTCCTCAATCCATTTTCCTCCATCTTTATTTTGATTGCTTCAATAGGACTTGGCATTGGTATAGGATAATTTTTATCTTCATATTCTTTGATCAGTAAAAGCACTACTTGCAAAGTCTCACCTTCTGGAGAATTGCGCTTAACCTTCTTCTCAAATTGCTTATCTACCCATTCCAGATAAGTCTCATACTCGCTGTTAGTCTTAATCTGCTTTAGTTTCATTTTCTTTTGTATTGAATTGTTTTTACGTCTATCTTATCATACTCGCTATGAGAGCCAAACCATTTTATCTGAACAGTCTTGAAGTCAAAAACCATTCTTACAACAAGCCTAAATTTATTTCCAACAATATTGAAAACGACTCGATCATCACCAACCAAACTCGCACTCCCATATACTTTTTTTAACTCATTGAAACTTTTAAACTCCTTATTCAGCATCTCATAGTACCACTCCATCAAAGCAAAAGAAGCTTCTGGATATCTTTTGCAAAAATCCAACAAGGTCTTTCTTGCGATGATGTTAAACACGCGGCAAAGTTACAAAAGTTTTCCAATAGAAAACAAATAATTTATTAGATTTGATTCTTACTGCGCAAAGAAAACCTCATACTCATAGGTCAGCACTTTCTTTCCATTGGCAGCCAGTTTAACCTCCCAAGTAATTATAGAAGTTGGGTTTTGATCAACACGTGAACTGCCTTTCACTACTTTCGCTCCGTCCGATTGACTGATCACTGCTCCATTCAGGTTCTTCTTTACCACCACTGTCACCTCTTTACTTTGAAAGTTACTGATACTAACTGTTCCTTTGATCACCACACGCCCATAGGTTACTCTTGCTATTTCCTTGGCTTGATCGATTCGTTGTTTTTCTTCTTCTGCATTGCGCATCACAATATCTATCGCCTTAGAGAGTCTGATATCGACAGAACCACCCACAGGGGTGTACTTCAATAAATCCTGCGCAAGAAATTGTTCTTTTTGACTCACGACCATAACAGGCGCGGTAGTGAATGGAACTGAGGCTTTGTTCTTTAACTCCAACGAATGATAAACATCGTAATTGGTTTCTGTTGGATCACAGTGGCGTGAGTACACAAAGTTTGTTTTGTCTTCAATCGTTCCTTCATATTTATCTCTGTATTCAACAGTAGTTGCAAAAACAGGATAACTGCCTTTGCCATTTTTGGGAATAGAGATTTTGCCGATCTTATAAATATACAAATCACCGCTTTTCTCGCCTTCTGTAGAAAACTCTGAATTGAATCCTCCAGGTACTGCATCAGCCATCGACTCAGAAACTCTTGCGTTGCTTAACATTTGCGCTTGCACTTGTCCTCCATAGTCTGAACGCGCATTGTTCACATCTACCGTCATGTAATCATACGTAATCGGATCCCGCCTTTGGCCAAAATACATTTGAGGGGCACCTACCACCAATTCTGCTTCAGCATCTTTGATGTCGTCCACCGAGTTTTCGATTGTTGCCTTCATTTCAAGGCGGGCGGTTTTGTCGTCTTTAAGGCTAAAGAGATAAGAAGGAATCCAATTCATACCCGCTTGAATATATAATTCTTGCAGAGAAATTTCAGCGGCACTTTTCTCTGGATGGATCAACACCATCCTTCGCACGCTGTCTTCTTTATAGGTCGAGCTACCCTCTTCATTGAAATCGATCTGGTAGATTCCTAAAGTAGCCAGCATGGTTATCTTTCCATTATCTTGTTTGATCTTAACCACCATAGATTCCTTCTCGAAGGAAAGTATCTTGCCTGTAATGGTATTCTTTTCTTTTTGCGAAAGCGAAAGTGTTACTTGCTTGCCAATGTTTCCCGCCAAGTGCTGCCATAAGTCTTTGATTGGCTCATCCTTCTCCAGTTTATCGTTTTGAAATATGAGTGACTTAATAGAATTATCCTTGGTAGCGCCAACCCAATAGCCACCAAAAAGAACTTCTGCGGGGATTGGTAATCGGGCAGCTCCATCCTTCAGCACAGCCTTCCCTTCTTTAGTCACCAAGGCTGTTCCGTTTTTAAAAATTGTAACGCGCTTGAGTGGTAAGGATTGCTGAGCTTCCATGTAAAATGAATTTAAGATTAACAAGATTAAGAAAAAGTGCTTTGCCATGTGTGAGGTTGTTGAATGAGTAGGCAAATTATCCTTTTTTTGGTTCACTTAACAACTGATAGTTGGTTACGATTTTTCTTTGGAGCAGCTCGATCACCGGCTCTTCAAAAATAATCCTGAAAAAACAAACCAATTCTTGGATTATTCGTTTCTAAATGCGTTAATTTTGCGTAAACGAATTTTTGAATGGCTTACGTATAAAAAACAAGTAACGCGAATTGGAAAAATTATTCACCCTACTAGAGAAAACGAGCTCATCTGCTCTTCTCATCAATGCTTCAACGGCATTGCTCAACTCACCATTCACATCATCGCCCATTTTCAGGCGACCGGAAAGACGGATTAGAATCTGATACCAACTTCTGATTTAGCTTTTGGCTAACAGATGTATGCAAAACTACTAGGTGGCTTTGCTTATTGTGCTTTCAGCACATCATTCTGTTCTTTCAACTTTTAATCGAATTATCAAATTGGAAAATAAAATCATTGTCAGGACGGCCACAGCCGCTGACGCAAATTATGCAGAAACCATCACTACCGAGATGGAAGAGTCTGCCAAGGCAAGAGGAACGGGCATCGCCAAGCGCTCGCCTGACTACATTAAACTCAAGATGGAGGAAGACAAAGCCGTGATTGCCATAGCGGAAGATGGCACTTGGGTTGGCTTTTGTTATATTGAATCTTGGGAGCACGAAAAATTTGTGGCCAACAGTGGGTTGATCGTTGCTCCTGCTTTTCGCAAAACAGGAGTAGCAACAGAAATCAAACGCAAAGTATTTGCGCTCTCGCGGAAGAAATACCCTGACGCAAAAATTTTTGGGTTAACTACTGGCCTTGCCGTGATGAAGATCAACTCTGATTTAGGTTACGAACCGGTTACATACAATCAACTCACTACCGATGAGCAGTTTTGGAAAGGCTGCCAGAGTTGCGTGAACTATGAAATATTGAAAAGCAAGGAACGCAGCAACTGTATGTGCACCGCGATGTTATACGACCCAGTGGAGAAGGCCAAGGAATTGGAAGAGAAAAAATTGCATGAAGCAAATGCACAAAATTTTTGGGGAAGAGATTTGCGCAAAGACAATAAAGTCTTCGACCGCTGGGTGCGCTTCAAGCAATTTGTTTTGTTAAAAGGTTGGAAGAAGAAAGACGAAAATGAAACGGTGGTGAGGAAGAATTCGTTTTTAAGTTTTTTGTTTTTTTGGTAGATATCAAGCTAAAAGGTGAAAGGCTAAAAAGGTTAAAGTAGAAAGGTTAAAGCAGAAAGGCTTTTAGCTTTAAGCTTTCCTCTTTCAGCTATAATAATTTAAAGACATAAGGAATGAAAAAAGTAGTACTGGCATTTAGCGGAGGATTGGATACTTCTTATTGTGGAAAATATCTTTCCGAAGATTTAGGTTACGAAGTCCACACCATCACAGTAAACACAGGTGGATTTGATGCCAACGAGATCAAAGAAATAGAAAAGCGTGCATTAGGTCTTGGCGTAGCCTCGCACAAATCAGTGGACGAAACAAAAACCTATTATGAAAAAGTAATTCGGTATTTGATCTATGGCAATGTATTGAAAAATGCTACGTACCCCCTAAGCGTGAGTGCAGAAAGGATGTCACAAGCATTGGCTGTGGCCAACTATGCAAAAGAGGTGAAGGCCGATGCCATCGCACATGGAAGCACAGGTGCTGGCAATGACCAAGTGCGGTTTGACATGGTGTTTCAAATCTTGGCTCCAGGGGTAGAGATCATCACGCCCATTCGCGATAAAAAATTAAGTCGCGAAGCGGAAATAGAATACCTGAAAGCAAAAGGTGTTTCATTCAATTTTGAAAAAGCAAAGTATTCCGTCAACAAAGGAATTTGGGGAACAAGTGTAGGCGGTAGAGAAACCTTAAACTCGATGGGGCAATTGCCCGAGGAAGCGTGGCCTACCCAAGTGACAAAGCAAGGTAATGAAGAAGTGAAAATTGGTTTTCAAAAAGGTGAATTAGTCTCTATAAACGGAAAGAAGTTTTCTCATCCAACAGAAGCGATTCATCACCTACAATCTATAGCTGGCGCTTATGGAATTGGTCGCGATATTCATGTAGGTGATACCATCATCGGTATTAAAGGCCGTGTTGGCTTTGAAGCAGCCGCTCCTGTGTTGATAATCAAAGCACATCATGCCTTGGAGAAACATGTGCTCACCAAATGGCAATTGAGTTGGAAGGATCAGTTAGCTCAGTTCTATGGCAACTGGCTACATGAAGGCCAATACTTAGACCCCGTCATGCGGAACATGGAAGCGTTCCTAACAAGCTCACAAGAAAATGTAACAGGCGAAGTGTCGATCACGCTCTACCCATACCGCTATCAAGTCAATGGTATTGAATCACCCTTTGATTTGATGTCATCGAAATTTGGAAGGTATGGTGAAATGAATTTGGGCTGGACAGGAGATGATGTGAAAGGGTTTACAAAGATTTTTGGGAATCAGGTAGCGATATATCATAGTGTGAACGCTAAGAGCTAAAAGTATAAAGGCTTTGAGCTTTTTGCATTAACCTATCAGCTAAAAAATTTATGAAAAAAATAAAAGCGGGCATCATAGGCGGAGCAGGCTACACGGGTGGCGAAACAGTACGACTATTGTTGAACCATCCTGAAGTGGAATTGATTTTTGTACAAAGCAGAAGTCAGGCAGGAAAGTCTGTTACTACAGTGCATCAAGATCTTGTTGGGGAAACGGAGCTTTTTTTTTCCGAAGATTTCAATCAAGCTGTTGATGTATTGTTCCTTTGCCTTAGTCATGGCGAAAGCAAAAAGCTCTTGGTGGATAATAATTTCGCGTCAACAACACGCATCATCGACTTAGGCAATGATTTTCGCTTAGGTGACAAAGTAGGCGATAGAGAATTTGTGTACGGCCTTCCAGAATTTCAACGCGAAAAAATAAAGCAAGCTAAAAATATTGCTAACCCAGGTTGTTTCGCCACCACTATTCAATTAGGATTATTGCCGTTGGCAAAAGCTGGTTTATTGAAGGAAGTAAATACAACTGGCATCACTGGCTCAACAGGTGCTGGACAAAAATTGCAAGACACCACTCATTTCACTTGGCGCGCCAACAACATTTCTGTTTACAAAACTTTGACGCACCAACACTTGGGTGAAATCAATCAGACATTAAAATCTTTGCAGCCTTCCTTTTCAGACACTATTAACTTCGTGCCATGGCGTGGCGATTTCACCAGAGGTATTTTCGTTTCCTCTGTGTTGGATTGCAAATTGAGTTTGGAAGAAGCCAATAAGTTGTTTAAAGACTTTTATGCTACCCATCCATTCACGCACGTGGCTGATGAAATGATTGACATGAAGCAAGTAGTGAACACCAACAAGTGTTTGCTCTTTTTAGAAAAGGTTAACAACAAACTCGTCATCCACTCTGCTACTGACAACTTACTAAAAGGCGCAAGCGGGCAGGCTGTACAGAATATGAATTTGATGTTTGGATTGGATGAAAGTACAGGATTGAAATTAAAAGGAAGTGTATTCTAAGCTAAAAGTAAAAAGGTTAAAGCTGAAAGTCTCTAAGCTGAAGGGAAAAGTTTAAAGCGACAAGAAGATGAGAAACTTTAAAGATTTGATTGTTTGGAAAAAAGCTCATGAAAACGCGCTTGCTGTGTACAGCCTCACCAAAACTTTTCCGAAGGAGGAGCAATATGGAGTTATTAGCCAATTAAGGCGCGCTTCTGTTTCCATACCAACCAATATCGCTGAAGGCTCCGGCAAGTTTACCCAAAGAGACTTCGCGAATTTTTTACAAATTTCACTTGGGTCTTCGCATGAAGTAGAATATCTAATTCTTCTATCCTTTGAGCTTAAGTACTTGAGTGAAAATGATTATAAAAACCTAAACCAAGCAATCAATGAGGTTAAAGCAATGCTTATTGCGCTTATCAAAAAAGTTCGCGAATAGCAGTGTCTTTAACCTTTTAGCTTTCAGCTTTCAACTTTATGCTTTCAAAATGAAATTATTTGACGTCTACCCCCTCTTCCCCATCGAGCCCGTAAAAGCACAAGGCTCTTGGCTATGGGACAAACAGGATGAAAAATATTTAGATCTATATGGCGGCCATGCTGTGATCTCTATTGGCCACAACCATCCACATTTTGTAGAAGCGCTGAAATCACAATTGGATAAGATCACTTTCTACTCCAATAGTATTAAAAATGAATTGCAAGAAAAGTTAGCAGAGAAGCTTGGTCAACTCTCGGGCTACCCTAACCATCAATTATTCCTTTGCAACTCAGGCGCAGAGGCAAATGAGAACGCACTCAAGCTTGCCTCGTTTGTCAATGGAAGAAAAAAAGTAATCACTTTCACAAAAGCATTTCACGGTCGCACCTCTGGTGCAGTGGCCGCTACCGACAATCCAAAAATTGTAGCACCGTTCAACGCAGGGCATGAAATTGTTTTTCTACCATTCAATGATGAAGTTGCTTTTCTAAATACTATCAATAAGGAAGTTGCAGCCGTTATCATTGAAGGCATACAGGGAGTGGGCGGCATTCACTTACCAACCCGTTCATTCCTTCAATTGCTTTCAAAAAAATGCAAAGAAGTAGGCGCATCGCTAATCTTAGATGAGGTACAATCAGGCTACGGGCGGACAGGAAAATTTTTCGCGCATCAATATTCAGGCATTGAAGCTGATCTGATCACAATAGCAAAAGGCATGGGCAATGGATTTCCTGTGGGTGGGGTTTTGATTCATCCCGACATAAAACCCTGGAGTGGAATGCTAGGCACAACCTTTGGTGGCAATTACCTTGCATGTGCCGCATCATTGGCTGTTTTAGAAGTAATTGAAAAAGAAAACTTGATGGCACACGCTGCCGAATTGGGAAGCTATTGGATGCAAGAGTTAAAATCATTCTCTTCGATTTTAGAAGTGCGTGGCGAAGGATTGATGATAGGTTTTGATCTACCTGAATCATTAACCTCACTGCGAAAAGATTTGCTATTCAAGCATCATATTTTTACTGGCGAAGCTAAACCAAACACGGTTCGCTTGCTACCATCGTTGGCCTTATCAAAAGATGATGCTGATTTATTTTTGGAAGCTCTCTCAAAAGAATTAAAACAAGTTGCTGCCGTATGAAGAACTTTATCTCATCCCATGATGCTACCAATTTCCAATCGCTCATCGCGAAAGCATTGGAGTACAAAAACAATCCGTTAAAAGATAGTTTGTTGGGCAAGGGCAAAAGAATGGGGTTGCTGTTTCTCAATCCAAGTATGCGCACGCGACTCAGTACAGAAATAGCTGCGAAAAATCTCGGGATGGATGTAATCGTCTTTAACGTTGGCCAAGATGGCTGGGCATTGGAATTTGAAGACGAAGCTATTATGAGTGGCACTACCGTAGAGCACGTGAAAGAAGCTGCGCCTATTCTTGGAAAGTACTTTGATGTGTTGGGCATCCGCACTTTTCCCTCCCTCAAAAATAAAGAAGACGATTACAGTGAGTTATACATCAACCAATTTGTAAAATATTCGGGCGTACCAATTGTAAGTTTAGAAAGTGCAACGCTGCACCCACTTCAAAGTTTGACTGACCTCATTACCATCCACGAAACATTTAAGGAAAAAAGAAAACCGAAAATAGTATTGACGTGGGCACCTCACGTAAAGGCATTGCCGCAATGTGTGGCCAACAGTTTCTCTCAGTGGATCAATGCTTGGGGAGGTGCTGACTTCACCATCGCTCACCCAGAGGATTATGAACTTGATCCTAAGTTTACGAAGGGAGCAACCATCACAACTGACCAAGACGATGCGCTAAAAAATGCCGACTTTGTATATGTAAAAAACTGGAGCACCTATACTGACTACGGAAAAATTTATTGCAATGACCCTGGATGGATGTTAACCAATAAAAAAATAGCCTCCACCAATAGTGCAAAAATTATGCACTGCCTTCCCGTAAGGAGAAATGTAGAATTGAGTGACGAAGTTTTGGATAGCACTACGAGTATCGTAACAGAACAGGCCAGTAATAGAGTGTGGGCAGCACAGGCTGTGCTAAGTGAGATATTAAATGGTTTCTAACCCCCAGTACAGGCAACTAGAAATCGGCAACAGATAAATAACCTTATTCACTTGCTAATTTATTGTAAATTTGACCTATGAGCACACCTGAAAAAGAGATACGCTATCGCGAAGCCATCCGCTACATGGAAAACGCAGTGGATATTTTAAAAACAAAAGCGCGCAAAAAAGACCGCTACTACGAAGACCAAAAATACGTGCGCATGGCCTGTGCCACTGCCTACAACGCAGTTTTGCTGGCACTTGATTCTTATCTAGAAATAAAAGGAAAGCCAATCCAAAAGAAAAAGAATTCGCAAATTAATGTGAAGGACTATCAGAAATCTTTGGCAGAAATTGACAAAAAGACCTTGAATGAATTCACTACTGCTTATCGCATTCTTCACATCGATGGATATTACCAAGGGGAAACCAACTACAGCATCATTAAGGGCGGAATGGATTCCGCAGCTCAGATAATCAATAAAATAAGGCCACAAGGCACGGAAGTCTTTCTTTTAAACTGATTCCACTGCATATCATTACGATATCCACCCAGTAAATCTCAGACTGGAAGCTAACATGTTTAAAAAATGAATAAGTTATACGTTATAAAAATCGGTGGCAATGTGTTAGATAACGAGAAGTCTCTAAAAGGTTTTCTAAAAGACTTCGCTTCCATCCAAGCACCAAAAATTTTAATTCATGGTGGAGGTAAAATCGCGACTAAGTTGGGTGAGAAATTGGGCATTCAATCCAATTATATAAAAGGGAGAAGGATTACTGACGCGCCCACATTGGATTTAGTTACGATGGTGTATGGTGGGCTAGTCAACAAACAGATTGTAGCACAGCTTCAATCACTGAACTGCAATGCAATGGGCTTGACGGGTGCCGATGGCAATCTCATCAAAGCAGTCAAGCGGCCAATCGGTGATGTTGATTTTGGATTCGTGGGGGACATCACAACAGAAAGTGTGAACTCTACCCTACTCTATTTTCTGCTTAAGCAAAATGTGATTCCAATTTTCGCACCGCTTACCCATGCCAATGGCTCGATGCTCAATACCAATGCAGATACCATCGCTTCCGTATTGGCAATCTCATTAAGCAAACACTTTGACACACGCCTCATCTATTGCTTTGAAAAGACTGGCGTACTGCGCGATGTAAATAAAGAAGACTCTGTGATTACTTCTCTTAACAAACAATTGTATGAGAAATTACTGAAAGATGGTGCCCTGCACGATGGCATCTTACCTAAATTAGAAAATGCTTTTGCTGCCATCAACTCTGGCGTGAAAGAGGTATTGATTGGTGAGCACACCAACCTACTTGCCAACACGAGTTACGAAACAAAAGGCACGTTGATTACTCTATAAAAATGAGAGAGCATCTTCCACATATCGCGTTTGATCTACTTCAACAACTGATTTCTATCCCTTCGTTTAGTAAGGAAGAAGATAAAACGGCAGGGTTGCTCGTTGGCTTTATGAAATACCACGGCATGGACCCGATGCGCAAAGGCAACAACGTTTGGGCTAAAAATAAATTCTTTGATACCAACAAACCAACGATCTTACTCAACTCTCATCACGACACAGTAAGACCAAACCCAGGCTACACTCGCGATCCATTTTCTGCCAACATTGAAAACGGAAAACTTTTTGGATTGGGTAGCAATGATGCAGGTGGCCCTTTGGTCTCGTTACTGATGACCTTTCTTTATCTTCATGATCTCTCCGACTTAAAATATAATTTTGTTTTAGCCGCCACAGCCGAAGAAGAAATTTCTGGCACAGGTGGGATTGAATTGATTTGGAAAGATTTACCTAAGATTGACTTTGCCATTGTTGGTGAGCCTACCTTAACGGACATAGCAATTGCCGAAAAAGGATTGTTGGTTTTGGATTGCGTGAGCCAAGGCAAAGCTGGCCATGCGGCCCGCGAGGAAGGAGTAAATGCAATTTATAAGGCACTCGAAGACATTGAATGGTTTCGGAATTATAAATTCCCAAAAATATCAGAGGCACTTGGGGAAATAAAAATGAGCGTGACGATGATCACTGCTGGGCAAGCACACAACCAAGTGCCGCCCGAATGCAAATTCACTGTTGACATCCGGGTGACAGACGCGTACACATTAGAAGAAATTGTGGAAGTAGTAAAAAAGAATGTGACGTGCACAGTTACAGCTCGCTCTCTCCGAATGAGGTCTTCGGGAGTTTCCTCCGATCACCCGCTGGCGAAAGCAGGGAAACAAATAGGTAAAAAACTATATGGCTCCCCTACTACTTCAGATCAGGCGCTGATTCCAGTTCCGTCTATTAAAATGGGGCCAGGTGATTCAGCTCGTTCACATAGCGCAGATGAATTTATTTATTTGGAGGAAATAGAGCAAGGAATTGAATCGTACATTGCATTACTAAATCAGATTATCGCATGAACGAAAGGGTAAAAATTATCAGTACTGAAATCCTTTCCAAGAATTGGTACACCTTAAAGAAGGTAACGTTTGATTACCAACATACCACTGGTACTTGGATTCAACAAAGTCGCGAGGCGTACGACCGTGGCAACGGAGCGACTATCCTACTTTACAATTTATCAGAGAAAACGGTCATCCTCACTCAGCAATTTCGACTTCCTACTTACATCAATGGCAACCCAACAGGCATGTTGATTGAAACTTGTGCAGGGTTGCTCGACTTAGATAATCCAGAGGATTGTATTCGTAGAGAAACGGAAGAAGAAACAGGTTTTAAAATTCGTGAAGTAAAAAAGATTTACGAAGCATACATGTCGCCTGGATCAGTGACAGAAATTCTCTACTTCTTTATTGCCGAATATTCTAAAGAAATGCAACTATCGGAGGGTGGTGGTGTGGATATTCATGAGGATATTAATGTACTTGAGCTTCCATTCAAAGAAGCAATTGACATGATCAGCAATGGCGAGATTAAAGATGGCAAAACAATTATGCTGTTACAATATTTACAAATTCATAATCCTGAGTTGCTATGAAACTTTGGCAAAAAGATAAAGACGCGCTAGCTGAAGTAACCAAGTTTACTGTGGGAAGCGACCGCGAAATGGATATTCAGCTAGCTCCGTTTGATGTACTTGGTTCATTGGCTCACATTCAAATGCTGGAGTCTATTCAACTTCTCACCAATGACGAACTAGCTATTCTAACCAACGAACTAAAGAACATCTACGCACAGATTGTAAAAGGCGATTTTAAAATAGAAGAAGGCATAGAAGACATTCACTCGCAGGTAGAATTGCTACTAACCAAAAAATTAGGCGATGTAGGAAAAAAAATCCACAGCGGCCGCTCACGCAATGATCAAGTATTATTGGATGTGAAACTTTTTATCCGCAGCGAAATACAAAACCTAACAGAAGAAATCCAAAAGCTGTTTGATCTGCTGATCAACAAAAGCGAAGAACATAAAGACAAGCTTCTGCCGGGCTACACTCATTTACAACTGGCCATGCCTTCTTCTTCTGGTCTATGGTTTGGCGCTTACGCAGAAAGTTTAGTTGATGATGTGATTACTTTGGAAGCTGCATACCGAGTGGTGAACAAAAATCCACTAGGTTCTGCCGCAGGCTACGGCTCTTCTTTTCCCTTGAATAGAACCATGACTACCGAACTGCTTGGCTTTGATGATTTAAATTACAACGTAGTGTACGCGCAAATGGGGCGCGGCAAAGCAGAGCGCATTGTAGCACAAGCCATGAGTAATGTAGCGGCTACTTTAGCGAAACTTTCGATGGATGCCTGCCTTTATCTCAATCAAAATTTTGCATTCATTTCCTTTCCAGAAGAGTTGACTACTGGCTCAAGCATCATGCCTCACAAAAAGAATCCTGATGTATTTGAATTGATCCGTGGCAAGTGCAACGACTTACAATCATTGCCAAATGAAATTACGATGCTCACCACAAATCTTCCTTCAGGCTACCACCGCGATCTGCAATTGCTAAAGGAAAAATTGTTCCCCGCTTTTCAATCACTGAAAGATTGTTTGCAAATGGCTTCGTTGATGATCACCAATATTCAAGTCAATGAGAACATCCTTGCTGATGAAAAATATAAATACCTTTTCAGCGTAGAAGAAGTAAATAAATTAGTCTTAGGCGGCATGCCCTTCCGCGATGCGTACAAAAAAGTAGGGCAAGATATTGAGCAAGGAAAATTCAGCTATCAACCGCAAGTAAACCATACACACGAGGGCAGCATTGGAAATTTGTGCAATGATAAGATCAAAAAGAATTTTGAAAACGTGCTATCCAAATTCAACTTTACAAAAGCTCAAAACGCATTGACGAAGTTAGTTGATTAATCTACATTCCTAAGTCCCAAGCCCCAAGTCCAAGAGTAGTTAGTCAAACAAAGGAATCTCAAATCCAAAGTCAAGTATGTTGCTCACAGCAGGGTAACCGTATGTAAGCATATATCCCGTAAGGCTTCCAATCTGGTTGGCGTTGTGATATTTCACAAATAGTCTGCCCTTTTTGATTTTAGCATTGAGGAAAATGTCAATTACAGGAAAGCCCTTGATCGTTCTGCTATTTTGAACATAGTAAGATTGAATATCAGGCGCGTAGCCGAGCGCTTGGTAATCAGATTTATAATGCAAGTCCACACCAACTTGTAGTTCTAAATTTCCTTTGATAAGAATGTTCTCGTAAGTAAGTTGAACATTCACAAACAATTCTGGTATGCGCAAGGCATTATCATCGTTTTTCCACAATTGTGTGTAGGTAACTTGGGGTCTAAAATAAAATCTCCTAAAAAACTTCACTGACATATTTACTTCTGGCGAAAACACTTGTTGGTTGCCACTTGATTGCACAGGGAGCAATCCGTTACCAAATTCAGTGAAGTACAAGTAGTTGCTAAGTACTGTGTACGTTAAACCAGGGCTAACAAATAATCGCCCCCACTTTAATTTCGCAAAACCTTTGATCTGATTGGAGAATGTATTTGAAAAATTATTGAGCCAGTAATTATGACTACCGCGATACGCCCGCTGTAAATAACCAGGCTTCGCCAACACACTCGTCAGGCTGGCATCCAGCCAAGGCGTGTTCAATGCACCCTCTAATTTATAATTACCATCCAATAGCAACTCAGCCGAACCACGCAGCTCACTCAACGAATCAAAGCGAAGTGCCATCCTTCCACCTACATAGTGTTCTGTTAATGACGAACTAGCTCTCGGATCAAAACTTTTCAAAAGCGGAATAGTGTTTTGTACCGAGCGAAATTTATAATAAAAATCATAGAACAAAAATGCCGCATTGCCTTTCACACCCATCTCGCTTTCAAATGTTCTGAATTGTATGGCATCGGTGGTCTTGGCCGAGTCAACAATCGTCTGTTTAAAAAACGATGCGCCCTCCGTTCTATCAATCCTAAAAATATTATCGCGCAAATGATAGTCAGCCGTTTGATATACCTGCAAAGGCTTGGCCAATTTATATTGATGAAAGAGATGAAAATTTTGCCGCAGTTCTTCAGACTCTGAAGTTGTCAAAGTAGGTTTGGCGTTTACATCAAAAAATGCCTTAAAGGTTGTATCTGTCCCTAGCAACACTCCACCATTCTCCCTAATGCGATGCCTTATCCTTCTGTAAGTAACTGCCAAGAAGTACCGCTCTTTCTTCGATTTATACGTGGTGAAAAAATCATAATAGTGACTTACTGTTTGCCTGTCCGCAAACTTTCGTTGAATCTGTTTATCAACCAAAATGGGCCGATAGTTGAAACCAAAATTCCATCGCGGGTTAATGTTGCGAGTAAATTCAATGTGCGACATCGCTCGCCCGTTGCCAGCCCAAATAATATAAAGACGAGTAAATGGCGACTTCGAATCATAGTACCGCGGTTCTTGCGTGTCATAGTAAGGCTCGTATGATTTAAAGCCAGCTGTTGCGCCAATCGTAGTAGACACCACAGGGAAAATCGGATTGAGTGCCGTGCCCATGTTCCCCAAATCTTGATACTTGTTATTCAATCGCTGCACATACGTCCACCGATGAAAATTATTGATCGATGTATCCAGTGGTTCGTAATTTTTCTTGTTATAAAACAGATCGCTCTCCGTTACCCATCGCGAAGTCTTTGGTCCATACACGTTCTTGGTCGAGTCATTGATGATTTTCGAGTACGTTCTTTTCTTCGGTCCATCCGATTGGCTATCAGTAGACGTCTTGATCACCTTCCGCTTCAGCAGCGTAGTATCCTTTTTGGGTTTCCCCTGCACATCATCCTTCTCTTGCGCCATCGCCACTAATGAACAAGTCAACGCAAACACGAAAAGAAGAATATGTTTTTTAAAAATCACGCGCAAAAATAATAATTGTTTCCTTGGTTCGTGTCCTCACGAACCAACCTCAGTTTAAAATATTGGCGGCCCGGCCACTCGAGGCGAGGTGGCCATCGGGCTATCCGTTACAAGCCCGCCACGTGCTTCGAGTCATCTCATCAACAATAGAAAAACTATAGTCCTCCGATTCAACTTTTTTCATTGGCGGGGCTTTCCACTTCTATCCCTGGCCGATGCAAGCACATAAATCATCACTTAATGAAAGACTTCAGCCTTGTTCCAGAAGTATTAACTTCCGCAGAAAGCAACTTTAGAAACCCAAGCAACCTCATTATCTTATTTTGCTATTCTGATTTTAAAAATAAGGTAATAAGGTCTATCAATCGGTTCAATCTTTTTTTCTACTAAGGTTTGTTAAGGTCAAATTAATAAAACCCAACTGCTACCTATAACCAGGCCAAGTCCTAATGCCCAATGCCTACTTTTTCAACAACCGCCAGCACCATCTCATCAAATTCCGAACCACGATTTACAAATACTGTTTCAACAGGAAGATAAAACCACAATTTTTCGTTTAGTGACGATCTCAATTTTTCCGAAATCAATTTTACCATGTCTTTCTCTGTGGTCAATATTGATTCTGCGCCTTGTGCTTTCGCAGCCGCTTCAATTTTTTCAATATCACCTTGCGAATAAGGATGATGGTCACCAAATTTAAAATGTTGCACTAATTCATAATTGCCTGAAACAAACTCTTCCAACTTAGCACTATTGGCAATGCCTGAAACCAACATCACTTTTTTACCAATCACATTTCCTTGCACAAATGGCTCTGCCTTTTTGTGTTCCAATCCAGAAAAGAAAACGGGCTTATCTCCTGCATAGCGTTGTACCTCGCTCACCATTTCTTCACTAGCAATTGTTTGTTGGCACTTGGTAACAATGATGGCATCCGCTCGCTTTGCTCCACTCCTGCTTTCGCGCAAGCGGCCAAAGGGCATTAAAAAATCTTTGTAAAATGGCTTACTAAATTCCGTAAGCAAAATAGAAAACTGAGGCACCACTGTGCGATGCTGAAAGGCATCATCCAACAAAATTACTTGTGTCTCTGGTCGCTCATTTAAAATAGTGGGAATAGCCAACGCACGTTCTTCCCCAACGCACACCGTCACCTTCTTACCAAACTTGCGATAATATTGATAAGGCTCATCGCCCAACGTAAACGCATCATCTTCCTCATTCGCCAATCGAATCCCTTTGGTTTTTCGTCCATAACCTCTGCTTAAAACTGCCAATGAATAGGTATCTCCCAGCAACCGCACCAAGTACTCGATCATCGGTGTTTTGCCAGAGCCGCCTACATTGAGATTACCCACACAGATCACGACTGTCTCAAATTGAAAAGAAGGCTTGTGCCCAATGTCATACAGATAATTGCGCACCTTCGTTACCAGATTGTAAAGAACAGTGAACGGCCAGAGAAGAATTTTTAGAAAAGGCATATTAATGACAACCTACAACTGGCAAAAGTGCTAATTCTCTTTTGCAATTTGAAAGGTAAGATTGGAAAATTTATTTTTTAATTGTGGAGGTAAGGCTTGGAACTGATTGAAAATTCCTTTTTTAGGCTCAATCAATAAAATTTCTTTCAGATCGTTTGTTTCAGATAGATAAATTGAAACGCTATCAAATTCAGAATAAGAATTGTCAAGGAGGTGAAGACCTAAGGTGAATCTCTCACGTATCGTTTCCTCATCAACATAATGCCCGCCTTTAGCAACACGATCTTTAACTCTTTCAATTGCTAATTCGCTACTTTCTAAAGCAATAAAGATCAGTTCAGTCAAAAATCCATTGGTAGAAAAAATCTTAACGGTATTGACGATTTCCTCTGTGTGATAATTTGTTTCGAACGAAAAATTTGAATGATTAAGTATTGCACTTTGCTTTGATTCAGTAAAAATTCTTTCAACAGATTCTCGAACGCCCCTTTCCACCGCAGGGTCAAAGGAAAATCTTCTCCATTGGATATCTAATTCCTTATCGTAGTCGAATGATTTAATCCCGCGTTCTAAAAGCAACGTCTCGCTATACGTAGATTTACCTGCTCCATTGGGGCCAGCTATAATTATTAAGTGCGGCAATTATGCAAACGAATTTTAAACTGATACCGTTGAAGAAGAATTTTGCTTCGCCTTCGTAAGCGGAAGTTTAACCTTACTTGTATCGGCTGGCTTAATGGTTTTCACTAACCCCCTTATTCTCGTTGCACGAGCTTTAAATAATTCAAGTGCTGTCATATCACAAAGATATAAATTTCTTTGCAAGAAAAATTGGCACATATCTCAAATTTTCGATGCAACGAGCAGTATCTTTGAAAACAAATAAGTAAAAAATGCCAACGACCACCATAAAAGAAGTTACCGACTATCTAGAGACCATCGCCCCGCGATCTTATCAAGAAAGTTATGACAACAGTGGCCTGCTCACAGGCAACCCCAATTCGATAGCGACAGGAGTTCTAGTTACACTCGATTGTTTAGAGTCCATCGTTGAAGAAGCCATCCAAACCAACTGCAATCTCATTGTGGCGCACCACCCCATTTTATTTAAGGGCTTAAAAAAACTAACAGGGCAAAACTATGTGGAGCGCACGATCATCAAAGCCATCAAGAATGACATTGCCATCTACGCCATTCATACCAATTTGGATAATGTGTTTGCGGGTGTCAATAAAAAAATAGCAGAGAAGATTGGACTAAAAAATCTTCGGGTGCTTTCGCCCAAAAGCAATTCGCTGATGAAGCTTACTACTTTCATTCCCAAAGAGAACAGAGAAACTGTGATGGCCGCTCTACATGCCGCTGGAGCTGGCTACATTGGCGATTATAAAAACTGTAGTTTTCAAGTTATCGGTGAAGGAACATTCCTTCCAACTGGCAAGGCAAACCCCACCTTGGGCGAAGTCGGCAAACTGGAACGTGTAGAAGAAGCGCGAGTCGAGTTAATCTTCCCTGAGCATCTAAAAAACAAAATCCTTTCAGCTCTGCGACAAGCACATCCTTACGAAGAAGTGGCCTACTACCTCCATCGGCTAGAAAATGAAAACCAAGAGGTGGGCTCGGGCATGATTGGTGAATTGGAAGAACCCATGGAACTTACCGCCTTTTTGAATGGTTTAAAAAGAAACATGAACACAGCCTGTATCCGTCACACCGCATCCACTCCCAAAAAGATAAGCAAAGTGGCTCTTTGCGGGGGCTCGGGCAGCTTCTTGTTACCCAATGCAATCTCGGCTGGGGCAGACATTTATATCTCTGCCGATTTCAAATACCATGAGTTCTTCGATGCCGATGGCAAAATCGTGATAGCCGATATTGGCCATTATGAGAGCGAGCAATACACAAAAGACTTATTAGCAGAGGTTTTGAAGGAAAAATTCATTACGTTTGCAACCAATTTTTCAAAGACTATCACTAATCCTATAAGTTATCTATAAGTAATGGAAAACCAAACAGTTACGCAGAAACTTGAAGCACTTGTAAAGCTTCAAACCATCGATTCAAAACTAGACGAACTTAAAAAACTGAGAGGCGACCTACCCGATGAGGTCCAAGACCTAGAAGACGAAATGGAGGGGTATAAAACCCGTCTTGGCCGTTTTGAGGGTGAAATGAAAGACTTGGAAGAAGCCATCAAGAAAAATAAAGAAGGTATTAAAGAAGCCGAAAAGCTTACCAAAAAATACAACGAACAGCAGAAGAACGTAAAGAACAACCGCGAGTTTGACGCCATCACCAAAGAGGTGGAGCTGCAAGAATTGGAAGTTCAAATCTGCGAGAAGAAAATCAGAGAGGCCAAAGATAAGATTGATGCCAAAAAAGCAGAGATCACTACAATAGAAAATCTGATCAGCGAAAGAAACAAAGACCTAGATAACAAAAAAGGTGAGTTGCAAGACATCTTAACAGAAAGTCAAGAAGAAGAAAAGAGATTGATGACTGACCGCGAAAAGGCAGTGAAGAAGATTGACGAGAAGATGTTGAAACATTACGACCGTCTTCGCAAGAGCCTGAGCAATGGCTTGGCCGTGGTTCGCGTTGTACGCGGTGCAGCCGAAGGTTGCAACATCATCATCCCTCCACAAAAGATTGCTGAGATACGTGAGAAAAAGAAAATTGTAATTGACGAGCACTCTGGTCGCATCTTAGCTGATGTGGATTTGGGTTCAATGGAAGAAGAGCCGAAACCTAAAAAGGCCGCTCCCGTTAAAAGAGTCAAAAAGGTTGCGTAATCAATTTATAATATCATCCATTAAAAAAGCAGGCCTCACCGCCTGTTTTTTTTTAGCTTCTCATTGGCTATTGGCCATTGATAAGATTTGGCAGTTCAATCCTGAATTGCAGAAGGCGTATCAATTGGTACTGAATCTTCAGCCCGAACTAGCCCTTGCCCAACTCAACAAAGTAACAAGCAAGACTGAGGAACTTCACAAAATTTATATCCTCAGCCTTAACGAAACGATTGACATCCTTGTAACCGAAGACCCCAAACGCCTCGAGCAATTCGAATCTAATTTTAAACAACGGATGGAATACCTGGATAACCTCACTATGGGGCCAGAGATTTTGTTTTTACAGGCTGAGTTAAATCTACAAAGAGGATTTAATCTTTTAAATACCGGCCAAGAATTCAATGCTGTATTTGCCATTCGTAGGGCTTATAACCTTGTGCAAGAATGCCAAAAAAAATACCCCGATTTTGTCCCCATTAAAAAAACAAGTGGGGTTATTCAAGTAATGGTAGGCTCAGTGCCAGAGAAGTTTGCGTGGTTCATGGGCTTGTTGGGCATGCACGGCCAAGTAACGGTTGGACAAAAGCAATTATCTGAGCTTCGCAATTCAAAATCTTCACTTAGCTTAGAAGCCACTATATTATTTTTTACCGTGAAAGGGTTCATTAACCAACAGTTTGCCGAGGCCGCCCAAGGCATGAAAGATTGTTTGAAAGAGCAGCCAGAAAATCGCTTGGTACTTTTCATTGCCATCAACATGCTAATGAAAGATTCGCAGGCTGAAAATGCGCTAGAGCTTTTCAATACACTAGACAAGCAAAGCCAAGGCTTGCCCATGTATTATGTAGAGTACCTTCGAGGTGAAGCGCTTCTACAAAAAGGCGAATACCAAAAAGCAATCCCGTATTTTCAAAAATTTCAGAAAGGTTACCGAAGTTCAAGCTTTAAAAAAGATTCTTATTACAAAATCTCGTTGTGTTATTGGTTGATGAATGACGAAGTGCAGGCTAAACTGAATTTTGAAAAAGCGAAAGTAACTGGCAAAGACAATGCAGAACCAGATAAATACGCAGCTAAACAATTGGAAGAAGGCAAATTGCCCAATCAAAAAATATTAAAGGCACGATTAGCAACAGATGGCGGCTACTATGAAGAAGCTGCCGCTTCATTGCAATCCATTTCTCTTTCAGAATTAAAAACGCCCAAAGAGCAAACCGAATACTACTACCGTAAAGCACGGTTGGCACACAAAACCCACGATCTGCCTTCTGCCAAAACGCTCTATCTCCAAAGTATTACCATGACCAAAGACAATCCGTGGTACTTTGCACCCAACTCGGCTTTGCAACTCGGCTACATTGCGCAGGAGCAAAAAGATTTTGTTTCCGCCAAAAAATATTTTGAGCAAGCCCTTAGCTACAAACGCCACGAATACAAAAACAGTATTGACAATAAAGCTAAAGCTGCCTTGGAGCAGATTAAGGTGAAGGGGTGAAACATGTGCCCCGTAGTTATAGGCATCCTAATCAACAGATGAGATGACAAAATTTTTAATATTGTAACATCTCGCATTCAGGAGAGCAAATAAACAAAGGCGGTGAGGCTATGAATTCAACAGGAAACCAAAATCCATCATTGACTTTTATGGAGTTTACTGCAAGAGCCGCAAACTTTGCAATTGAGGAAGGGAAGAAAGGGAATTTATGATCGGAAGGGTAAATGGTAAGATGTAAGTGGTAAAAAGTAAATGGTACTCCTCGCCACTAGCTACCTCTTACCACTTACCAACCATCACTTACTCCCCGCCTTGCATCATCAATTTATCTATATCATTATTCACAGAAAGTATCAATACACAAGTGGCCGTACAAAACACAGGGCTGGTTATGCAATGATGACCACTCCAACTTCCGTCATCGTTTTGTATACGCAGCATTCTTCCTGAAATGTTATCATACCATTTAGTCCATGAATTGTCTTTGCTAATGATCATGCTCTCGCCTGTTTGCAGGTAGCTCAAAAATTCTTCACCTCCATTGCTACCAAAGCCATCCATCACTTCATCGCTTTGTGCTTTCACTTTGGCAGATTGATAGACATTGTAAGCAGTAGAATATTTCATTGCATCGTCTTTATCAAATCCAATTTTAGAAAGATTTTCTGCTGATGGTGCTGCATTTTGCGCGAGCTTTCCATCATGCTTTGCTTTTGTAATGGCTTCTTCCACTTTGCGGGCTTCTTTGGCAGAGGCACGGGCAGAACCTGTTACAGAATAGAGCATCACGCCTGCACCCATGTCGGTATTTACATTGCCTGTCTTTGCATCATAGTTGTTCTTTTGAAATTCGCGTGAGCGTTCCAACGCTTCGTTATCTACGTTTGCGCCTTTTGCTTGCGCAGATTCAAGTGCATTGCTCGCGAACGAAGATTGAAGCACACCTGCCCAACCCGATCCGCGTGTACTTCCATTGCTGTCTTGGGCACGTTGGATTTTGGCTACACAGGTATTTAGGCCCTTTTTGATCCGCGCTGTGAGTTGTTGATCGTGGTTGGCATGATCCAATACATTTGATAAAAATTGAGAAGCTAGTATAACATCAATATTTTGGCCTAGCTTGGTTTGGATTTGTGTGCCTTGCTGGTCGGTGATATTGTAGCTGGCAACTGGGGAGGTCTCAACGGCATTCAAAATATAGCTTAATGCTTTGTTGAGTTGCTGCGAATAAATTCCTGATTTCAATGTTGAGCCACTTCTTAACAAAGCCATTGCCACCATCGCAGTCGTAGCAGGATCAGTTTGAACAGCGTGAGGATCCGTTACATCTTGTCGCGAGTGACTGCCTGCGCCCCAGCCACCATTTTGGTTTTGCGAGGTGGCAATCCAGCCAAGCCCTTTGTCGATGGACAATGAAACTTTTTCTGGCGTCTTGTAGCGAAAACTAGAGTCGGAAGACTCTTCGCCCATTACCGTTCGGAATACACAGCCCTGCGGAATGCTGCGGTAGGTGGTGAAGCGCTTTTTCTTGTTTTCCTTTTTAAATGAAAAGGAGAGGAGCGCGAAGGCCAATGTAAAGCCAAGCAACGAAATGGAAATGATTGTTAGTTTTTTCATAGCAGTTGTATTTTTTTTCTGCTATGATGAAGGAAGGATTAAGATTCCATACGGACTTTAAAATTTATTTTTAGAGTGATAGCATCTTTTGGCAGTTCTTTTTGAGTAGCTAAGTCCCAATACCTAAGCCCCTACCTTATCAACTTAAAGAATCTCTTCCACCTAATCTTATCAAAGAAGCTGCCGTATTTATCCAACGATAGCCATATGAAAAAACCTTTGCCCACAATGTGATCTTCTGGTACAAAGCCCCAGTAGCGCGAGTCGAGGGAGTTATCACGATTGTCACCCATCATGAAGTAGTAATTTTGATTGAAGGTGTATTCGGTCACTACTCTGCCGTCTATCGTCAATTGTGTGCTATCGATTTTTACATTTTTTTGATTCTCATAAGCTTGAATGGTGTAGCCATACATGGACAGAGTGGAATCGTTAATCTGGATTTTCATTCCTTCTTTTGGCAATGTAAGCGGGCCGTAGTTGGCACCTGTCCAAGAAGAAGTGTATTTTGAGAAAGGGAATCGTTCCGATTCACCACCGCCTGTTTCGATTTCAGCGGAGATAACGTAGGGCAAATCTTTCACTTCTTTCAATTTGGATTCAGATAAATACATAGAATAGTAAACATGACTTGGATTTGAATTATCTGCACGGCCATGCGATTCATAGTCATCACCATCCAATCCCAACATATCAAAATTTCGTTTGTTGATTTCATCTTTAGCTACCACTTGATACCTGAATCTCATATCAGGCGCATTCTCGGCTTGCTTGCCGTTGATGAATAGTTGCTTGTCTTTAATTTGGAGTACATCGCCACCAATAGCCACACATCTTTTGATGTAATTGGTTTTTAAATCTACAGGGTAATCAATCCATGTTTTCTCATTGTAATTGCCATAATTATTTTCCTCCACTCGCGGCACGTTAAATACCACCACGTCATTGTTTTTTACTTTCGTAATTCCGGGTAAACGGAAAGTGGGTAATTGAATCCAAGGCAGATAAGAGGGGATTTCAGTGAACCAAATTTTTTGGTGTGTCAATGGCAACTGTAATGGTGTGCGGGGTGTTCTTGTTCCATAATGGAATTTACTCACGAAAAGAAAATCCCCGACCAATAGTGAGTTTTCCATTGAAGGAGTGGGTATGGTATAAGCTTCCATGATCAGCCAACGGATCAATGTGGCTGCCACTACTGCAAAGAGGATAGCATCCCACCATTCGCGTAAAGCAGATTTCTTTTCTTGTTTCTCTTCAACACTTTTCTTCCAAAACTTCCAATTCATAATAATAGGTCTTAAGTCTTAATAAAAATCTCGCAAAGAAAGTGATTTTTGGCTTAGTAATGGCCTTAAAAATTCAAAAAATCGTCCATCGAATAAACACCTTTCTTTCCCACCATCCACTCGGCTACCAAAACAGCACCTTGTGCAAAGCCTTCGCGCGAGTGGGCTGTATGGGTGATCTCAATATCGTCCACGGTCGACTGGTACTTCACCACGTGCGTGCCAGGTGCTGGGTCGATACGGAATGAGTTGATAACGAGAGCTTGTTGGTTTTGGGTTGCGCCCAAGTGCCATTCTTTGATGAGCGGTTGATTTTTAATGACACCCTCAGCTAAAGTAATAGCCGTGCCACTGGGTGCATCTTTCTTTTGGGTATGATGCGTCTCATCTATAGAAACTTTGTAATTGGCGTAGGGCTGCATCAACTTAGCCAACGTTTCATTCAGTTTAAAAAAGAGATTTACTCCCAAACTGAAATTGGAAGCGTAAAAAAAGCCTCCGCCTTTTTTTAAACAGTCTGCCATCACCTCTTGGCGATGACTGAGCCAACCAGTAGTGCCGCAAACCACAGGTATCTTCTTATCAAAGCAGTATTCCAGATTTTCAATCACCGCTTCAGGCTGAGAAAATTCGATCGCCACGTCTGCTGATGAATTGAAACCAAGTAACTCTTCTTTTGTATCTGGCTTGCCAACAATTTGATGGCCACGTTGCAAAGCAATTGCTTCGATAGCCTTGCCCATTTTTCCGTAGCCGATGAGGAGGATATTCATTTTTGCTTGCCCTTTAGTTTGCAGTAAGCAATAAAGGTTAGGCAAGTTGCCTACTGCCCTTTGCCTAGTGCCTACTTATTTCAAAACCTAAACTTTATCGCCACCCCTGTGCTTGTTCCAGTATAATAATTATTGTCCATCATCGGTTCAATCCGCACTTTCAATTTAGGGTTCAAATCAAATTCTTTTAGGTGTGCATCTACGTGCGCATCTACCAACTGTAAAATGTAAAAGAAGCCAGTGATGATGATAAAATAATCGCGCTGCCTACGGGCTTGGTCAATCCCGCTTCTGAGTTGATTCTCATCAAAACCCAATGGACTTTTAGGAGGCGAACCTGGAGTGGTACTGGCAATGGTGTTTCCATTCAAAAAATCAAAGAGATCATTTGTGTATCTAGTGCCTTGTTTGTTATAATAATCGACAACAGAAATAAGTAAGATGAACCCACCATACACAATCGGAACTTTCCAATATTTTTTGTTGTAGACTTGCCCCATACCTGGTAGAACGGCCGAAAACAGTATTGCTTTGCGTGGATTAAATCGCTGTGAGTAAGTTTCGATGGACACTACTCTTTTTCCTTTTGAGTAAATGGAGTCAGGCTTTGCTGGGGCAATCGTATCTAGCTTTACTTCTTGCGAAAAGGAAGCAATGGTGCAAAGTAGTAGTGAGCCAAGAAGAAAACTTTTCATTTACACTTTCAATATATCCAAAATCCGATTGAGATCTTCTACGGATAAGAACGGAATGCGGATGTCACCCCTCTTACCATCGCTCTTTACACTAACTTTCGTGCCAAAATGTGATGATAAGCGTGATTGAAGGTGATTAATTTCTTTGGGCACACTCGATTCTGTCTTTACTTTCTCTTCGCTCTGGCTTCGCGTCATTACTTCGCGTGCCAATTCTTCCACCTTGCGAACGGATAAATCTTCGGATAATGTTTTCTTGAAGATATAAAGTTGTGAGTCGGCACTGTCTACATTGATAATGGCGCGTGCATGGCCCATCGAGATTTTGCTGTCGCGCAGGGCGATTTGAATATCGGGCGGAAGTTTAAGCAAACGCAAATAATTGGTAACAGTAGATCTGTTTTTGCCCACACGTTCGCCCAACTCTTCTTGCTTCAAACTGCACTCGGTGATCAATCGCTGGTAGCTCAACGAAATTTCTATTGGGTTTAAATTCTCGCGCTGAATGTTTTCGATCAGCGCCATCTCTAGCATCTGTTGGTCATCTGCTGAGCGAATGTAGGCGGGCAACGATGTTAACCCCGCTAACTTTGATGCTTGAAACCTTCTCTCGCCCGAGATCAATTGATACTGATTGCGATTCAACCTCCTTACGGTGATGGGCTGAATGATGCCATGTACCTTGATTGATTCAGAAAGTTCTTTCAGCGCATCTTGATCAAAATGTTGGCGTGGTTGAAATGGATTGGTTTCAATTTCGTCAATGGAGATTTCGTTTACGCTGCCATTGATGTTCTTGGCAGGGGAGGCCACATCCACTTCCAATTTTTCTTCTACGGGCGTATCGCTCAACAGTGCGCTTAATCCACGGCCCAGTGCATTTCTTTTGCTCATTTCGATAAACCGTTTTTATTTAAAATTTCATGCGCCAAGTTCAGGTAACTGATCGCTCCCTTACTTTCGGCATCGTGTACAATAGCGGGCAACCCAAAACTGGGCGATTCGCTCAACTTCACATTGCGGGGGATGATGGTGTTGAAAGCAATGTTTTTAAAATGCGTTTTCACTTCTTCCACTACTTGATTGCCCAATGAAGTACGCGAATCATACAACGTCAATAATATTCCTTCAATCTCCAATTTCGGATTGAGGCGTGTTTGAATGATCTTGATCGTATTCAATAATTTCCCCAGTCCTTCCAACGCAAAATATTCACATTGCACAGGAATCAATACTGAGTCTGCAGCCGTTAGTGAGTTAATGGTGATCAAACCCAATGAAGGAGAACAATCAATGATAATGAAATCGTAATTGTTTTTAATTTTTGAAAGCACGTTGCGCATTTTTTCTTCGCGGTGCTCAATGTTTACCATCTCTACCTCGGCACCTACCAAGTCGATGTGCGAAGGCAACACATCTAAATACTTCAAATCATTTTTTACAATGGCTTCTTCCGTGCGGATGCCATCTACCATGCACTCATAAATGCTTTTCTTGATTTCTTTGGGGTTCATGCCCAAGCCCGAAGTGGAATTGGCTTGCGGATCGGCATCTACTAATAAGGTTTTGTACTCCAACACAGCAAGACTGGCCGCCAAGTTGATGGCCGTAGTGGTTTTACCAACTCCTCCTTTTTGGTTTGCTATCGCGATGATTTTGCCCATGAAATGATTCGATAATTGGTTAATTCGATAATTTGAAAATGGGGTGGCTTTTAGTGTGGTTCAGATGAGCAGATTACCGAATCACCGAATCCTCAAATTAGTTCTGGCAAATATAGGGGAATGGGAGAATCGTGGAACATTCGTGGAACAGTACTTATCCACGTACTATCAACAAGAAACGCACATTAATTTAAAAATGAGCCAATTTTTGAATATTTGAAATTAGATTGAAGCAACTTTCAACCCTTTTAAGTTTAGTATGAATTTCCTTTTAGGGCTCTCTCAAAAAATTATATATAACCCTTTCAGCATTTGATAGTCAAGCGGTTGCGAAGACCTATTGGAAGTTGTGAAGTGTAATACCAACCAATTTTTACCTCTTACACTCGTATCACTGAAGAAATGACGGCAAGAATTTTCTTATCGGCTCAGGAATACTTTTGCGACTTAGCCAAAAGGCAATCAAAGAACAAACAGCTACTATCACTGCGTAAAGAAAAAGTTGACCGCCATCTCCTTGCACTTCTATACCAAGCAAAGTTAGGTGCATCATAATGGCTCCGCCCATTAACCCAAGCGCAAGTGCAGCTCCAGCCCAAACAGTAGCTGGGATAAGGATCAAAGCCGAGGCAATCAATTCCATTATGCCAACACCTATTCTTCCAAATGGTTCCATTCTCACTTGCGTGAATATGTAGATTGATTCTTCCGCTCCAGTAAATTTAAAATACAGCGTTTGCAACATGATAAGGGCCGCGACAATCCGTACTGCCCAAAAAAGAATGGATGTAGATTTTTTCATAGGTGAAATAACGGGTTAGTGTAAAAGTGGTTTGTCTATCTTTTGACAATATAAGCAAACTTACCTCAATTGCTTGACGCTATACAGTGGGTGAACGACAGTTTTGCAAGTGGGTGAATGGGTGCGTAAGCGGGCAAGGGATTGAAGTGGAAAGCCCGAAGTGCGTGGAATAGTGTGTGGTCGGACTTGGAACGAAAAGCCCGGTGGCCCTTGCGTCTCGCTTGGCCATGCCCCCAAAATTGTAAAACTGTCGTTCACCCTGCAGTATTGAATTGCTAGCGTTTTTGCTCCTTCTGTTTTGAATGCAAGTTGTATCTTGCACATCGCCCAACCCCAATGCCTGATGCCCAATGACTAAGCCCCAAGTCCAAATGCCTCCCTTCCAAATCTACCGCTCCTCAGCAGGCTCTGGCAAAACCCGCACATTGGCGCGCGAGTATATTTTGTTGGCATTGCGCTCGCCTCAGTACTTCCGCCATATTTTGGCAATGACCTTCACCAACAAGAGCACACAGGAGATGAAGGATCGTATCTTGCATTACCTCAGTGATTTTTCGAAAGGTGAAAGCGAAGATTTGTCTCAAGAAATATTAGTGCAGCTCAACACTGAAAGCAAAGAGTGGACTGCCCAGAAAATAAAAGAGCGAAGCAAAGAAGTGCTCGATTTGTTGCTGCACCATTATTCTGATTTTTCCATTAACACCATCGATGCTTTCTTTCAACGCATCATCCGTTCGTTTGCACGAGAGACACGTATGGTAGGAAATTTTAGATTAGAAGTAGACAATGATCTGGTACTGGAAGAAGTGGTGAACCTGTTGATGGAAGAACTGAACGACAATGCAGAGTTGCGTGGTTGGGTGCTAGAGTTTTCGATGGAGCAATTGATGGAAGGGAAGAATTGGGACATCCGTGCTTTGTTGATGGATTTTTCAAAGGAGATTTTCACGGAGGATTTTAAGAAAGTAGAAGATGAAGTATTGGCCGTCACTTCCAATAAAGGATTTTTCAAAGAGTTGAAATCAAATCTGTGGAAGGAAGTAAAGATTTTTGAAACAGCTGTATTTGCAGGGGCGAAGGAATTGATAACTGAGTTCCGAGCAAATGGATTATCTGCGTCAGATTTTAAGCATGGGAAATCGGGCAGTGTTTATTCATATACATCAAAATTGACTCGCACAATTGAATTGCCTGGACCCAAAGTAACAAAATCCCTCAGAGGTGTGGCCGAATGGCCAAGTTCTACTACGCCTCAAAAAGAATTAATTGTCTCACTCGCTCAGAAAAGATGGTTGCCAAAGTTGACAGCATTGGTTGCATTGATAGAAAAAGACGTAGAAAAATATTTATCAGCCAAATTAGTTTTGGATAACCTGTATTCATTTGGCTTACTATCCGATATCTCACGTACGGTAAAAAGTTATTTAGCGGAAAAGAACCTCATGCTGCTCTCCGATTCGTCTAAATTTTTGAACACTATGATGGGTGAGCAAGACGCTTCTTTTCTCTATGAAAAAGTAGGTTCTTTCTATCGACATTTTTTGATTGATGAATTTCAAGATACCTCTGGGCTGCAGTGGAGTAATTTGAAACCACTTATTCAAAATGGTTTGGCGCAAAATTACAAAAGCATGATCGTAGGCGATATCAAGCAATCTATTTACAGATGGCGTGGAGGTGACTTAACCATTTTGCAAGACAAAGTAAAAATAGAAATTGGCGAGGCAATGGTTGGCCAACATACGCTTGACACAAATTATCGAAGCGATGGCAATGTTGTGCAATTTAATAATTCACTTTTTCAAACAGCTTCTCAATTAATTGCCGAACAAACGGGCACCGATTTTCCCCAAAAAGCATATCAAGATGCCGAACAAAAAGAATTTCACCGATCCAACAAAGGGTTTGTAAAAATTGAATTCTTAGAAGCAAGTCAAGATGCCGATGGCAAGACAAGTTTTGATGAATCTTCCTTGCAGCGCTTGCCAAATTTATTTGAAAGCCTGCAAGAGCAAGGTGTGCAATTAAAAGATATTGCTTTTTTGGTACGTGATAAAAAAGATGGACAGAAAATTGCGCAACGATTTATTGAGTATCGAGCATCTGCGCAAGCCAAACCCACTTTCCGTTATGATGTAGTATCCAACGAATCGCTGTTGCTAGATCAATCTACTTCTGTGCTGGTACTGATCAACGCCATGCGCCTGTTGGAGAACAGTGAACACGCCATTGCACGTGCCCATCTTGCTTACGAGTATCAAAAGCTGTGGCCGAGCCAAGCATTTATTGATGACCATTTGATTTTTGCCAATAGCACTAATAAAAAATTTTACAAATGGATACCCCCTTCATTTGTTGAGCAACAAGAAAGACTCGCTGCTTTGCCCTTGGTGGAAATGGTAGAGTCACTTATTTATATTTTTAAATTAGGAAGTCTTGCTAGCGAAATTCCCTTTCTCCAATCTTTTCAAGATGTGATATTGGAGTTTGCGCAGAGTGAAAAAAGCGATCTGACTTCATTCCTAGTATGGTGGCAAGACAATAAAGAGAAGAAGTCGATACAAGTGGCAGGCGGTGTAGATGCTGCACAGATCATCACTATTCACAAATCGAAAGGCTTACAGTTTAGTTATGTAATTATCCCATTTCTTAATTGGGAACTTAATCACGGCAGTAAGGGGCCTATCTTGTGGTGCAAGTCCAACGAATCTTTATTCAAAGATGCGGGCTACTTGCCAATCAAATACAAAAGTGATTTGAGTGAGACTTACTTCAAAGAGTATTATGAAACAGAACGGCAGAGAATTCACTTAGATAACCTTAATCTATTGTACGTAGCGTTTACGCGAGCTGAAAATGGACTGATTGCTTTTGCGCCTGTGATTAAAGGAAACTCAATGAGTCATGTTGGGCAATTGGTGAGAAAAGCCATTGAACGAAGCGAGCATCTTCAATCGCATTGGCAAGCTGGAGCGAATCAACTTCAGATTGGAGCGATCGAGAGCCAAGAAAAGAAGAAGGAAATCGAGCCTTCGCTGATGCTGAAGCATTACCCGGTTTCTCCTTGGCGGGAGCGCTTGGTTGTACGAGCAGAGGGAAAGGAATTTTTCCAGCAAAATCAAAAACGAGAAAAGATCAACTATGGCATTTTTTTTCATAGCCTGATGTCGCGGATCAAAGTAATGGAAGATGTTGAGAGAGAAATCACAGATGCCATTGGCAAAGGAAAAATGAGTGAGAAAGATCGTAGCGAAGTATCAACTACCATTACTTGGATGATGACGCATCCTTCATTGAAGAATTGTTTTGAACATTCGTCAAAAGTAAAGACAGAAGCTACTTTATTTCTACCCAATCGCGGTGAGCAACGTGTAGATCGGTTTGCTGTGAAAGATGATGTAGCTTACGTGATTGATTACAAAACAGGACCAAGAAAGACCGAGGATGTAAATCAATTGACCGAGTATGTGAAGAATATTAGAATGATGAAGTACAAAACCATAAAAGGGTATTTGGTTTATGTTCAAGAGAAGACTTGCGAGGAGGTGAAAACTCAATGAAGACTTTTTTACAAGAGATAGCCGATACCATCCTTACCCAACAAGCATCTTGGGAGAACCTGACTGTGATTTTTCCTAATCGGAGAGCGGCATTGTATTTCCGAAGGGAATTGACAAAAGGGTTGACCACACCACAATGGTCGCCAACCGTTTTAACGATCGAGGAGTTCATTGGATCCTTTTCACTTTTGCACGAAGCGGACAAGCTCTCGTTGGTGATCAGGTTGTTCAAAGCCTTCAAGAAGATCACTGGCTCGCAAGAAACGATTGATCAATTTTATTATTGGGGCGAAATGCTTCTTCGTGATTTTGATGAGTTGGATAAGAATCTAGTGAATGCTGAAATGTTGTTCCGAGACCTCAGCAATCAAAAGGACTTGGATGCTTATTTTGACTATCTGACTGAAGAGCAAAAAAAATTTCTGTACGACTTCTGGCAAACGATGGATCCAGTCACATCGGAAAACAAAAGACACTTTTTAGAGATATGGAAAGGGCTTTATCCGGTATATAAAGAATTTAAAAATGAATTGACTGCAGATAAACTGGCTTACAGCGGGATGATCCATCGCGAAGTAGCAGAGTCAATCGAATCAACTTTCAAGCTTGCAGGTAAAAAGCAAGAAGGCGAGTTTATCTTCGCGGGCTTCAATGCACTTACACTTGCCGAGGAAAAAATTATCTCGTGGTTAATAAAGAATAGAAACGCTAAAGTATTTTGGGATGAGGATGAATTTTATGTGGACATGCCTCATCGAGAGGCGGGCACTTTTTTTAGACAATACCGAAAGCATCCCGTTTTGGGCGCGACATTTCCTGCGAAAGCTTCCTCACATCTAAAAAATCCAAAGCAGATCAACTTACTGGGCGTTCCTCAAAAAGCTGGACAACCTAAACTTCTTTCTCAGCAATTGGAAGAGGCCATCCATACGGCAAACTCAAATAACAAAGAGTTAGGTAGTGAAACGGTAATCGTGCTGCCTGATGAAAACCTTCTCACTTCTGTTTTGTACGCGTTGCCATTGTCTTTAAAAGCAATCAATGTAACAATGGGTTATGCATTGGTGAATACGCCTTATTATTCGCTCATTGATTTTTTGTTTGATCTTCATTTGCATAAGCGAAAAGAAGAATTTTATCATCGCTATGTGCTGGCCGTGTTGAATCATCCGTATGTCAAATCTTATCAAAACAAAAATGCACAACCACTTCAAGAATTGATCATAAGCAAAAACTTAGTTTATGTTCCCTCTTCTTTGTTTGCCGATCATAATCCATTACTACAAACAATATTCAAGCAGGTTGATAGCGAAAATTTCCTTTCGTATTTATTGGAAATAATTACGCTGCTTGCCACAACGGCTGAAAACAGAGTGATGGAAAGTGAATTTGCATTTCATTTCCATCGCATACTTTCGCGTATTCAAGAAGTAGCGCCTGACATCACCGAATTGCGAATGCTGCATCGCATGTTTCGGCAAGTGGCGCGATCGGAGAAAGTTCCGTTCAGTGGCGAACCACTTAAAGGTATCCAGATCATGGGTGTGCTAGAGACGCGCAATCTGGATTTTGAAAACGTGATGGTGCTTTCATTGAACGAAGGATTGTGGCCAGCTTCCGCGCGACAAGGTTCTTATATTCCACACAACATTCGCAGGGCTTATAATTTACCTACTTCGCAACACCAAGATGCCATGTATGCGTATCTTTTTTATCGATTGTTGCAGCGGGCAAACAAGGTTGATCTTTACTACAATACAGAACCAGACGTACTTGGTTCAGGTGAGATGAGCCGTTACCTCTATCAACTCATGTACGAGACTGGGTGGAAGTATGATCACAAAATCCTTTACAATCCCGTTCAGTTACATGCTGTTTCACCCATTACCATTGAAAAGAAAGCCGATGTATTGGAAAAGCTCACTCGCTATTTTTCAAAAGAGTTGACGCCATCTACGTTGATTTCTTTTTTAGAATGTCGATTGAAATTTTATTTCAAGCATCTCATTGGAATCAGAGAGGCAGACGAAGTGGAAGAGGCTGCGGATGCCCGCATGTTCGGAAACATTTTTCACGATGTGATGCAGTTTTTCTATTCTGACCTGAGACCTTCCTCTGGCACTTGGCAGATTCGCGAAGAACATTTTGCAAGCCTTGATCAAAAATTGGATAAATTAATTGAACGTGCCTTTAGAAAGCAATTTAATCATCGCGAAGGGAAAGAGATCGAATACGAAGGTCATCAATTGATTGTAAAAGAAATGGTTGCTAGAATGGCGAAGCATGTTTTGGATAATGATAAATCCTACACCCCATTCGAAATAGAAATGCTAGAGGAAAGAAATTTCAAAACGACAATTCGTATGTCACAGCAAGGGAAGGAAATCAATGTTTCGCTGGGCGGTACTATTGACAGAGTAGATAGCAAAGAAGGCACCATTCGCATCATTGATTATAAAACGGGCAAAGATGAAAATACGTTTACCACAGTTGCCTCTTTATTTGATCGAGATGATCCTAAGCGAAATAAAGCCGCATTTCAAGCCATTCTCTATGCGTGGGTGTACTCAAAAGGGAAAACAATATCTAATCAACAATTGCAACCTGGGTTGATCAACCGTAAAGAAATTTTCAAAAAGGATTTTGAGTATGGTTTGTTGATGAATGGTACATTGTTGCAAGATGTCACTCCATTATTGCTAGAGTTTGAAGGGCACTTGATAAAATTACTAACTGAATTATTTGACCCTGCACGGCCATTTGACCAAACAAAGGAGTTGAGGAATTGTGCTTATTGTCCTTACAAGGAAATTTGTAACAGGTAATTTAAATTTTTACTTCATAGTACCTCTTACCGTCCTTAGCCACACTCTGTTGGAGCTCTTTTGCAACATTCCGCTTTTAGAGCCTTTAATTATAGCAGAATAACTACTTTCGCAGCGATTTGGATCTAGCAGTAACGGATTTGATTTTTTATATGGTAAAAAAGATTGGATGTACTTTAGTTTTACTATTCTCAATGAGCGACTACGTTAGTAGTCAAATCAGGCTAGACAAATTAGAGCTTTCAAAAAAGCAGGTGTACACCATTGAGGAGTCTGATATCTTGGTGGTAGATACGCTTATCATGAGAGATTCGTCCAAGATTGTGCTCAACTATTTGAAACAAGATAATATCATCACCGCAAAGGTTTTTGTTGTTGGTATGGGCTGCAGCATCATTGGCAATGGTGTAAACGGGCCCAATGGCAAGACAGGTGAAGCCGGTTCTTCTAATACCGCTCCATGCACAGTAGCGAAAGATGCTCGTAACGGTTACAACGGATTGCCAGGAGCCAATGGCCTTAACTTATCTCTTTATTTAGAGAAGGTAGTTTTCAATGGAAACATAACCATCAGCTTAAACGGTGGTGATGGCGGCACTGGAGGTGCTGGTGGCAAAGGAGGCATCGGGGGTGCCGCTACTAAATTCTGTTCATCTGCAGATGGTGGAAAAGGTGGGAATGGTGGTAATGGAGCGAATGGTGGAAGGGGAGGAAACTTAACCATTAAATGCACAGAGTGCCCTGAGTTATACCTGATACAAGATGATCGCCTTTTGATAAGAGTTCATGGTGGCTTTGCCGGAAACGCAGGTGACGCAGGAAAGGGAGGATATAGAGGGAGCGGCAAGGGCAATTCAAAAAACGGTTTAAATGGCACACCAGGGCTAAATGGAAAGGAAGGAAAAAGAGGGACGGTGGTTTATAGTAGAAATTAGTAAGTTTGATAAATAATTCTCCGCAGTCAGCTTACCGTTTACTCTTTTTGGAGGGGTTAATTATTCTTTTTCCTGAATTCTTTTTCTCACTATCAAGTTTTCTTTTGACTTTCTTCACATCTTCTGAGGCGGGAAGGTTTTCAGGATTCACCCCCCGCTCTCTTAGTATTTTGCGCACTGCAATATTATTATCAATATGCTCTTTGGAAATGGTATGCTCGCCTTTTAAGTTCTTCTCTACAACATTGTGACTTGTTAACTCGGTCGCAAAGTCTTTTGCTTTAATCGTTAGGGTCGGAAGAAATCTGCAAGTGGTCTGTTAGCGGGCACCAGTAGCTTTCGTTTCATGTCATTGGTACTAAAGCCACCAAACAAAGCTTGATCACCTTTACTTCTTATAATGGCAAAGCCTTTTTCATTAACACCACGTTCATAAATGATTCCAGAAAGTTTTTTTTCAGATTTCGATAGTTTTTCGCGGGCTGCGACTCGGGCAATATCCAATAATCTTTGTTCAATAATTTCCTGTTTGCGTGTTTGTACAGCAAAGTAGGTCTGGGCAAACGCTATCTCAGATTTATTGCTGTCTCCATTTTGGGCAATGAGATAGCAGGCATAGCGCGTGAGGGCGATATCATCAATTTCGCGTTGTGCACTTTTTGCCAATTCGATCATTTTGTTGACGCCAACAAAATGATCGGAAATATTCTCTCCCGCATTGCTGCACGCTTCTTTTGCCTTGTCAACTACCTTTAAAAAATTGCGCCATTCTGAATAATTGAATATCTGTTGAAGCTCGCGAGCACTCCAACATTCAATGCCTTTGTAATCATAGCAGACTTGTTCGAATTGAAAAAATAAATCAGCAATCAACTCCTTTTTCATTTGTTACTATTTTCATTCTCACCTCCTAAACTTCTAACCTCTGACTTTCCTCCCCACCCACTCCCTTGCATTCACAAACGCCTCAAACCATGGAGAGATTTGATCTTGTTGTTTACGATCAGTAGGATAGTGTGGCCAGTTCCACGGGAATAAACTTCGTTCAATGTGTGGCATGATGGCGAGATGCCTTCCATCAGTAGAATGAAGTGCAGCCACTGCAAAATCAGAATCGTTTGGATTGCCAGGATATTCTGGATAAGAAAAAGTGGCAGCTACTTTGTAGTTTGATTGATCTTTCAATTTGAACATTCCCTCTCCATGTGCAAGCCAAACTCCTAACTGCGCACCTTCATAACTAGAAAGCATCACTGAATTATTTTTTGGAACTGTTATGTTGATAAATGTCGACTCGAATTTCCCAGAACCATTATGATGCATCTTAGGGTGATCTGCCATTGGCATTTCTCTGTAAACTAATCCCAACTCCATCATCAACTGGCAACCGTTACAAACACCTAGACTCAATGTGTCAGGCCTCGCATAAAAATTATCGAGTGCAGCTTTTGCTTTTGGATTATACAAGAATGATCCCGCCCAGCCTTTTGCCGAACCGAGCACATCTGAATTAGAGAAGCCACCAACAAACACAATCATGTTAACACCGCTCAAGTCTTCGCGACCAGCCACCAAGTCTGTCATGTGCACATCTTTTACATCAAAACCTGCGAGATAAAGCGCGTAGGCCATTTCACGATCACCATTCACACCTTTCTCACGAATGATAGCTGCCTTGATTCCAGAAGGAGTTCTTCTTTTCGGATCAACTCCGTAAGAAGAAAATTTTCCATTGAACTCAGACTGGAATTTATATTCGAGAATTTGTTTTGGATAATTTTCTTTTCTCCTTTCTGCGTGACCTTTGGGTCGTTGAATTTTATCAAGCAAGTAGGAAGTGTGAAACCAGATTTCTCTTAAATGTTCAATGTTAAATGTTCGATGTTCAATGTTGCGAGTTATCACCACTTCTTTCGTGGATGTCACCTCTCCAATTATTTCAAAATTTATTTCCCTCGTTTTCAGCAGATCAATTGTCTTTTCATTGTTAACTTGAATAACAATTCCTGGATTTTCGCTGAATAGAATTTTCACCAAATCTCCCTTCAAATTTTTAAGATCAATATTCAATCCAACATTCGGAGTAGGAAAACACATCTCCGATAAAGTAGTGATCAATCCACCAGAAGAAATATCATGCCCAGCTAAAATAAGATTTTGTTGGATTAACTCTTGAATAGTTCCAAATGCTTTTGCGAAGTAAGCAGTGTCTTTGATAGTAGGTGATTCTTTTCCCAATTGATTCAAGACTTGCCCTAAACTACTTCCACCTAATTTAAAACCATCTTTAGAAAAATCAATGTAAATAATTTTTGAACCAGCGATTGATTCTAGTGCAGGGGAAATTGTTTTACGAATATCATTTACCTCTGCTACTGCCGATATGATTACTGTGCCAGGAGCGTAAACAACTTCGCCTTTAGGATACTTTTGTGTCATCGACAAAGAATCTTTTCCTGTTGGGATGTTGATGCCGAGCTGACAAGCAAACTCACTCACTGCTTCAACCGCTTGATACAAGCGCGCGTTTTCTCCTTCGGCTTTTGCTGGCCACATCCAATTCGCGCTAAGCGAAACGCCTTTCAAGCCATGTGTCAACGGAGCCCACACTAAATTGGTTAACGCTTCTGCAATAGCCAACTTACTTCCCGCTACAGGATCGACCAATGCGGCAACAGGTGCGTGACCAATAGCAGTTGCAATTCCTTTGTTGCTTAGAAAATCCAAGGCCATCACCGAAACATTGTTCAGTGGCAGTTGAATCACTCCACATGTTTGTTGTGTAGCTACTTTCCCTGAAACAGATCTGTCAACTTTATTCGTCAACCAATCTTTGCATGCGACAGCTTCCAACTGCAAAACTTGCTCAAGGTATCCTTGGATTTTATTTTGATCGTAAGCGATCTCAGAAAAATTAGAAGGCGTTGTTTTATCAGTAAGAATTGTTTTCGGTGAAGAGCCAAACAAATGATCCATCTCCAACTCAACAGGGGAGAGGCTTTTGTTCGACATCACAAACTTCAATTTATGATCGCCCGTTGCTTTGCCAATCGTGTACATCGGGGCACGCTCGCGATCTGCAATGCGCTTCAACGCGGCTACATCTTTTTCATGCATAGCAAGCCCCATCCGCTCTTGCGATTCGTTGCTTATAATTTCTTTCGCAGAAAGCGTAGGATCGCCCACAGGTAGTTTATCAATTTCAATGGTGCCACCTGTTGCCTCTAGTAATTCTGAGAAACAATTTAAGTGACCGCCTGCTCCGTGATCATGAATGGATACGATCGGATTTTCATTCGACTCCACCATGGCGCGAATAGCATTCATCACACGTTTTTGCATTTCAGGGTTAGAGCGTTGAATGGCGTTTAGTTCCAACGCATTTCCAAATTCACCAGTAGTAACAGATGACACCGCTGCACCGCCCATGCCGATGCGATAATTATCTCCACCCATCAACACAATTTGGTCGCCTGCTTGTAGGTTTTCTTTCTGGCTATCTTTTTCTTTGCCAAAGCCGATACCCCCAGCTTGCATGATCACTTTGTCATAACCGAATTTTTTATTTTGCTCCTCGTGTTCAAATGTCAACACGCTTCCGCAGATGAGTGGTTGCCCAAATTTATTTCCAAAGTCGCTCGCACCATCAGATGCTTTGATTAGAATTTCTGCAGGAGTTTGGTACAACCACTTCCTTGCTTCGATATTCTTCTCCCAAGGTTTGCCTGCCTGTCCGGTAGGCAGGTTATTTTCTAATCGTGAATAAGAAGTCATGTACACAGCCGTTCCCGCCAAGGGCAATGAACCCTTACCGCCAGCTAGTCGATCGCGGATTTCTCCACCCGAACCTGTGGCTGCGCCATTGAATGGTTCTACCGTGGTAGGGAAATTATGTGTCTCGGCTTTCAGTGAAATCACCGAATCAAAATCCGTTACTTCAAAAAAATCAGGCACATCTTGCCGCGTGGGCGCGAATTGTTCTACGCGCGGCCCTTTAATGAAAGCCACATTGTCTTTGTAAGCTGAAACAATGTAGTTCGGATTTTCTTTTGATGTTTTTTTAATCAACTGAAAAAGTGTAGATTCTTTTTCTTTTCCATCGATGATGAATGTACCGTTGAAAATTTTATGTCGGCAGTGTTCAGAATTTACTTGCGAGAAACCAAATACTTCACTGTCGGTCAACTTTCTTCCCAACTTAAAACTCACTTCTTTTAAATAATCAACCTCTTCATCGCTTAATGCCAAACCTTCGCGTTCACTATATTCTTTCACATCATCAATTTCAATGATTGGCTCAGGCGTATGATGGATCGTGAAAAGTTCTTGATCCAATCCATCGTACAAATGTTGGAGCATCCGATCATACGTGGGAGCTTTTTCTGTTGATTCAAAAAACTCTTCTATTCGTTGGATGCCAACGATGCCCATGGTCTGAGTGATCTCCACGGCATTTGTGCTCCACGGGGTGAGCATTTCTTTGCGTGGACCGATGAATTTCCCTGGTAATGATTTCTCGGTTACGGGTTTGGCTCCACCAAAGAGCCAAATCATTTTTTCAAAATCGGAGGTGGAAAAAGGGGAGGCGTGACCAACTGCGAAGATGACGTTGACTGGGGAGCGGAAAAATACGATCATGGTGTGAATTGAAACCGCGAATTTACGTGGATGAATGGATTATTCTATTAATTTTGTTATACTTTCAAACAATAAAATGATTGATTAAACTCTTATGATACGCATCTTAGACAAAAAGAAATTTCTGACACATAAGCCTCAATCACCGCCAAAAGTGCAGGTTCATAGTACTGAAGAAGCTCTTTTGAAAACATTGGATATGATGAGTATGGGTTTTATGTTCAACCACAAAAGATACGATCCCAATATGGAAAGAATGACAGTTGACCTACTACTTAAAATATGTTCAGCCCTAAGCGCAGAAAAAGTCGAGTACATGATTATCGGAGGCACCGCAGTTGGGTATTATCATTTCGTGCTACCTTCACATCCAATAGAGGGTAGGCCAGAGATAAAAACAGACTTGGATTTTTGGTATAATCCTACTTATGAAAACAGACAAAGGTTAGGAAGAGGTATCCAATCGCTTGGGCTAATGGATCATCGCTCTAAAATGAATGAATTTATGGAAGATTTCTCTTCTAATTATTTGGCACTTGAAGAAACTAATTACAAGATGGATTTCAATCCTGCAGCACCAGGACTCGTTTTCCAAGAAGCAATTAAAAAATCTGAAACGACTTTGATCAATCAAGTTCCATTAGTTTTTATTGGATTAGATGATCTTATTAAAAACAAAACAGAAGTAAACAGGTTGGGGATAGATGATAGAGATGTTTCTGAACTTAAAAGGATAAATAAGATAAAAGAAGAGTAACTGGTGACTTCTAGGTTAAGCTATCACTTTATTTTTTGATGTTAGAATAAAACATTTCTCGACTTACCAATCAAGTCATTATGCCCCGCTTCAATAACTTCAAATCTTTTTGATTTTATTTTTTGAACAAACCCTTCCATATTTTTAGCTTGGATGACCTTGTCGTGTTGGCCGACAATTAACGTAAATGGAATTTGCTTGTCATTTAATAGATTGGCTACTTTATTTAGATCAAATTTCAAATGGCGAAAATACACCCACGAAAAATAAACGCGCTTTCTTTTTTCTTCGGTATCCATTTGAGATTCAGCAAAGCGCAGAAGACCTTTATCCACTAATCCCAAACTTCGTAGCGCTTTCGTAATTCTATAAAGTCGATTGGGGTGCAAAATCATGCTTTTGAAGAGCGCACGTATGGCGATTGGGTAAGTAGCCAGGCTATACCAAAAGCTGGTTTTGATTCCATCAGGTGCGAGCAGTGTCATCTTTTTTATTTGATCGGGGAAAGCTTCCAAAGTGGCTATCGCAAACTTGCCGCCCATGCTAAAGCCCACTACTTCAAACTCAGCAATATTTTCTTTTTGTAAGAACTGATCAATTATTTCCTTCCAATCGTTCTTCTCTACTGCCTCACGACTTGCCCACACACTTTGCCCGTGAAAAAATAAATCGAAGCTGTAGAGTGTATATTTATCTTTTGAAATTTCTACCCAAGATTGAAATGCATTGTTATCTTGCCCAAAGCCGTGGAAGAGCAAAAGATTTTTTTTACCTGTACCTGTTTTGGCATAGTAAAGTTTGGAGTTAGTATAATAGATGTAGCTAGAAGTAGACAAGATAGTGAGCAAAGAACAAAAGTAGTTAGTGTATTGTCAACTACGAAATGACCCGTAGCTGGAGCGCGTTTGCAACGCGTCCCCACACGATTTTAATCTTTCAACCGCCAAACCAATAAATTTGTTTTACAGTAATTCAAAGTTACAAATGGCCGAGGAGCGGTACGCGTTGCAAACGCGCACCAGTGATGTTTCGGTTATATTTTCTAAACTTTCTTGTTTAGTTTCAAACCAATATTAATTAAATGATCAAAATCGTTGTCAATTGTATGAAGTTCAATATAATATAACGCGGTAGCAGCAATCCAAAGATCATTCTTACCCATATCGCGTGAGGTCATTCCAGCAGGCAGAGGCTTTGTCAATAATTTACCTTGGCTGTAAGCATCCACGAAACCGTAAAGTTTAGCAATGGCCGAATCGATATCTATGATTGGAACGTAACTTAAAAACGAATTCAACGCGGTTTGCTTTTGGTAGCCCCAGTTGAGTTGCAATGCCAAAGATTCCAATTCGCCAACCGTGATGATGGAAATGAAACTGTCAGGCGGAACACTGATATTTTTGCGGATTTGATTTTGAAGAATAATGTTGGTGTCAAGTAATGAAATCATGGCTTCTTAGAATAAGATTGATTTTAAAAAGTCAATCCTGCTTCAAAATCTTTTCCATCTCTTCCCACTCCGCATCGGTAAACTCAATTTTAGGTACGTCTATTGGCTTGTCGTTACCGATCAATTTGTTGAATGCCTCGATGCCACCAGCCGCATTGATTTGGTCTGAGTTATAAACATTCAACCCGTGAGTTTTTTTGAATACAATGGTTGATTTCTTTTCTATTTTATCTGGATTCATAATCACAGTTTTTGTGTCAATCTCTTGTTAAAGATACAAAGTCATACTTTTAGAACAAGCTATTAACTCTATTTTTGTTTGCCTTGGTTATCATTTTCAGAATCCCCAAGCTGGAGCGCGTTTGCAACGAGTTCTATCACGATTTTAATCTTTCAACCGCCCAAACTAGTAAACTTATTTTACATTAATTCAAAGTTACAAATTGCTGAGGAGCGGTACGCGTTGCAAACGCGCACCAACAAAGGTTCCCACCCAATTTTAATCTTTCAACCATTAAAGCAGTAAATTTATTTTGCGTTAATTCAAAGTTACGAATTGCCGAGGAGCGGGATGAATTTTCAACTATAAACACTCTGCGAGGCACCGACTGGCAAGAAGACCCATTATCAAATACTCAATTCTTTTTTATCCTTAAGTTAACGACTGTAGTGATAAGACTGATCAAAGGCAATCTATTTCAGGACGAGGCACTATCTTGGTGTTTCATTTTGTCGTTCATTTCATTGTCTAATTTCCAAATATATTTATGGGCTGGTAAAATATAAGTTAAAACCCCTAAAAATATATAAGGAATAATCATATTAGCTGATGTGAATTCTTCTAAAACATAATGTCCGAGTTCTAATGAAATAAAATAAGCTATACAAACTATGATAAAAAAGCGCCTTTTGATTGAAGTAAGTAATGCGATGGCTATTGCGACCTCTAAATAAGGAATTAAGCTAAGATAAAAATCAAATGTAAAAGTTGGTAGATTGATTCTCAATTCTTGATTCGAGAATTGTTTTAAATAATAAACATAAAAATTACCATTGCTAAAAAATTTACTGACACCGGCAATAAGTAATGTAATTAGCATTGTCAATCGCAGTATTAATTCTGCGTTTTTTAAAATTCTAAGATTAAAGTATTCTTTCATACAGATTGTTTGATTAAAAGTGATATTATTTTATAAATGTCTACTTTCGGTGGACTATTTAGATAGTCCACATTTAAAAAACCATGTAGTCCAACTGATGAACGCAATCCAAAAATTTATTTCTTTTGACAAAAATTCTGAGATGGCAGTGTACCTCCAAATTGCCAATGCAATAATCAATAGCATTCGCAGAGGTTGGTTGCGCAAAGGGTTAAAATTACCTGCCTCTCGTGAGCTGGCTATTGAGTTAAAGGTCCATCGGAAAACAATTATAGCTTCATACGAAGAATTATTGTCGCAAGGATGGATTGAGATGAAATCCCGTAAGGGAACTTTTGTGGCGGAACACCTGCCAGATGTAAAGCCCTCAAAAATTGTACTTGAAGAGAAACTGGAGAATTATCCAAGTACCACATTTTTTAAGATTGATGAAGGGCGCATTATTCTTTTTCCAACACGTAACTTTCAAAATTCTAAAAACCTCATCATCAACGATGGTTTCCCAGATTTGCGTTTGGCCCCAATGGAACTGTTGATGCGTGAACTCAGAACAATAGCGAAGGGAAGCTCTTCTAGGAAATATCTAATGTATGGAAACCCTTCTGGTTCGCCCGACTTACTGGAAGTACTTTCAGCTTCCTTGAATAAAAGCCGTGGACTTACTATTACCGAAAGGAATATAATTATCACCAGTGGTGCTCAAATGGCAATTTATCTTGCAGCAAACCTCATCTTGAAACGAGGAGACCACGTGATTGTGGGTGAGCCCAGTTACTTTGCCGCTAATTTAACTTTTCAGCAAGCTGGTGCCACATTGAATAGGGTGCCAGTCGATAATGATGGGATGGATATGAATGTAGTAGAAAGACTTTGCAAAACAAAAAAAATCAGGCTTGTTTATGTAATCCCGCATCATCATCACCCCACTACAGTTACGCTTTCACCAAACCGAAGAATAAAACTTTTAGAGCTAGCCAGAAAACACAAGTTCGCCATTATTGAAGATGACTACGATTTTGATTTTCACTATGCTGGTAATCCGATCTTGCCAATGGCAAGTTTAGACCATCATGGTAGTATTATCTACATCGGCACGTTGAGTAAAACCATTGCTCCAGCCGTTCGCCTTGGGTTTATGGTAGCCCCTGAAAACTTTATCAAGTCAGCCTCTAGTTTGCGAAGAGGTATAGATAGGCAAGGTGATAGTTTATTAGAGATGGCTGTTGCAGAACTATATAAAAACGGAACACTGGCAAGGTACATCAAAAAATCGGTGAAGATATATCACGAAAGGAGGGATTATTTCTGCAAATTGTTACGAGATGAATTAAGACAAAAAATTACCTTTAAAGTTCCCGATGGAGGTATGAGCGTATGGGTTAACTTTAACAAGACTGATTTGAAAAAATTATCCTCTGAGGTTGCAAAGCAAGGGCTAATTCTTTCGGATGGCAGCGCCCATAATACGGACGGCAAAAATTATAATTCGACCAGGTTGGGATTTGCATCATTAAATTTCAAAGAACAAGAGACTGCAATTAGAATCTTGCGAAGCTGCATGTAAACCTCCTACTTCATCATGAAAACGAATCAAAAATTTTCTGTCATCAAACACTTTTACTTTAGCGTCAATGGATTGCCAAACCACCTTTCGGTAACCGAGTTTATGAACCTTTTTTTATGAGATACAATTTTATAAGCAAATACTAAACTACATGCTGGCTTCGGCCAGGGATAGTAGTGGAAAGCCCGAAGTGTGCAGGGCTTGAGCGCGGTCGGACTTGTAGCGGATAGCCCGGTGCCCCTGCGCCTCGCGGGGCAGGCCGCAAAGAATATCTTAAGTTGAACCGCGATCTTTGTCAACGGTCAACTGCCTATTTGTTAACTATTGCCTACTGCTTTTGCCTATTGCCTATTTTTTTCCCAAGCTTTGTAAAATAAAACTCTCCCTGCCCGCGTCTATGATGGAAATTGCGGCAGATGGACTTGGCGATGCAACAAATAAAAGAAAGCACATTCCTGAATGAGAAAGACAAGCTGCTGGGGTTTATCCGTAGCAGGGTGTCATCGGTGGAAGAGGCGGAGGATATCCTTCAGGATGTGTTTTTTCAATTTGTGTCGGGCTTTGAAACCATTGAGTCGCTGGACAGGGTAACGTCTTGGTTGTACAGTGTGGCGCGCAACAAAATCATTGATCGGTACCGAAGAGATGCCTCGCGCCCGCAGCGTACCGATTTTGAATTGGTATCTGGCAAAGACGATGATACACCGTTGACATTGCAAGATATTCTGCCCGACTTAGACAACACTCCTGAATCGACTCTCCTCCGCGAGGCTATTTGGGATGAGATCACCGATGCCCTCGCAGAACTTCCTGCTGATCAGCGAGAGATTTTTATTCAAAACGAAATGGAAGAGAAGGGCTTTCGGGAAATTTCTGAAGAGACGGGCGTATCGATCAACACCTTGCTTTCGCGAAAGCGGTATGCGATACTGGCACTGAGGAAAAGGTTGCAGAAGTTTTATGAAGATGTGGTGAGTTAGGAAGAATGATTTAAGATTTAGGATTTAAGATGTATGATTTAGAGGTGCACGTGTTGACTAGTGATGATTGATGAGATAGGATCAAATCTTAAATCATACATCTTAAATCTAAAATGAATTAAGAGTTTAAAAATTTAAATTGAATAGTTATGAAACGAGGATATTGGATTGGAAAAATGGTGGTGTTGGGTGTGCTTGCGATAGTGGCCTTTACCTTTGTGACCATGTATTTGTGGAATTGGCTGGTGCCTGAGTTGTTTCATGGCCCGCAGATTAACTTCTGGCAAACTATGGGCTTATTTGTATTAAGCAAAATACTTTTTTCGGGATTTGGCAAAGGTGGGCATAGCCACAATGGCAAGTGGCGCGGGTACTGGAAAGATAAATGGCAGGCGATGACACCCGAGGAAAAGGAAAAATTTAAGGCAAGAATGAAAGACAAATGGTGCTACCAACCGAAAGTTGATAAAGAGGGCGTTGCAAACGGTTGATGGGATGTTTCTTTAAAAATTAACTAAAACTTATTGAAAAAACCGCAACCATAAAGCGGAAAAGGCGTAGAAGGAAACTGTGGAAACTTTGGTAAAGTAAAAAGTTTCCATAGTTTTGCGCCCGTTATGGAAGAACAAGAGACAAAAGACAAGATTTTGACTGGTGCCGAGGGCCTCTTTATGAAGTACGGCATCCGCAGTGTTTCGATGGATGATATTGCGAGACAGCTTTCGGTTTCTAAGAAAACACTGTACCAACATTTTGCCGATAAGGATGAGTTGGTGACGATGATGTCGCAACAACACATGAGGCGCGATGTGAAAGAGTATGAAGAGTTGACCAATGCTTCTGAGAACTCAATTGATGAACTGAACAAAATCTCCCTCCAGATCAAATGCGATATGGAAGATATGAACCCTTCGTTGCTTTATGATCTGCAAAAATTTCACCCCAAGGCGTGGGCGTTGTGGCTCGATCACAAAAATGATTTTATCAAAAGCTCTATTGTGCGCAATTTGAAGCAGGGCATTAGCGAAGGATATTTTAGGGCGGAGATCAACCCTGAGATGATGGGCATCAGCCGATTGATTTTGATCGAGGCGGCCTTCGATGGCAACTTGTTCCCCAAAGACAAATTCAATTTGGTGAACATACAGTCACAGTTTTTTGACCACTTCGTGTATGGACTCTGTACCGACAAGGGCAGAAAGCTTTACGAGAAATACAAACAGAACACAATAACCAACACAACCAAACATAAACATGAATCGATTTTATAAGCTAACACTTTTTGTGACTGCCTCGCTCATTGCGAATTGGTCATTCGCGCAACAAGAGGCTCCCGCGACTTTTACTTTGGAGCAATGTATTGAATACGCGTTGAAGAATTCAATCAATGTTCAAAATTCATTTATTGATGAACAGATTGCTTCTTCTAAAGTAAAGGAAACAATTGGAATAGGTTTGCCTCAAATAAATGGAAGTGTTAATGCACTTACTAACCCTACATTGCCAAGATTTTTTTCGAAGTATGCTGTGGCTCAAGGCTTCAATCCCACTTTGAATATCCCTGGCATTCAACCAACTGATGTGGTAGCAGGCCAGCAGTTCTTTCAGTTGCCTAATTCACTTAATGCAAGTGTATCTGTCAGTCAACTTATTTTTAACGGTTCTTACTTAGTTGGTTTAAAAGCTTCATCTGCTTATAAAGACTTGGCAGTAAAAACCACCACTCAAACAAAAGAGCAAACCATTGAGCAAATAACAAAGGCTTTCTACGGAGCACTCATTAATAAAGAGAGAATGAATTTGTTTGAAAGCAATATTGCACGGGTAGATTCTTTATTGCGGAATACAAAAGCATTGAATTCAAATGGTTTTGCAGAAGGCATTGATGTTGATCGAATTCAGGTTTCGTTGAATAACTTAACTACTGAAAAAGCAAAGTTTGAAAGATTACAAACCTTAAGTGTAGAGTTATTAAAATTTCAGATGAACTATCCGATGAACCAGCCGTTAACTGTTGGTGGTAAAATTTCTGACTTATCAACTGAACTGCCTTTGGATGAGTACTTAAAGGATTTGGATTTTAAACGCAGACCTGACTACCAAGTAATGGAAGCAAATCGTAAACTTCAAGGTCTGAATATCAGAAACAAATATGCTGGTGCTTTGCCTGTATTAAGTGCCAATGCAAATTTAGGTTATAGTAAGCAGGCGGCAAGTATTGGTAATTTATTTACATCCGGTCCAGCGTTTGATGAAATCAATGGAACTGGCCCGGATAAGCTCTATCCTTTTAGCTCAATAGGTGTTACGTTAAGCGTTCCGATTTTCAGCGGCTTGCAACATAGTTATCAATTGCAGCAGGAGAAGTTGAAGATGCAAAAAATTGAGAACGGATTTAAAACCATGGAGTCGAGCATCGATTTGCAAGTGAAGCAATCGGTGATCAGTTATCAAAATAGTGTGCAATCATTAGAATCACAAAAGATGAACATGAAATTGGCTGAAAGGGTCGCGAGAATCACAAAAATAAAATACGAGCAAGGTGTTGGCTCTAACATCGAAGTAGTAGAGGCTGAATCAAGCTTAAAAGAATCCCAGATCAATTACTACAATGCTTTGTACGATGCCATGGTAGCTAAGACAGATGTTGAAAAAGCCTTTGGCAAACTCATTCCCACTCAAACTCAAAAATAAAAACCAAGAATCCACAACAATATGAAACTAAAATTATACTCAAACCTGTCACTGGCTATTATAGCTGGCATTATAGCGGCCTCATGCGGTGGTGCACCAGCAGATAAATCTGCCCAGCTAAAAAAATTAAAAGAAGAACAAGCTACATTGGCAAAAGCAGTTGCCACACTTGAAAAAGACATTGCTGCTACTGATACCACTACAAAAGTGAAAATGAAAGAAGTGGTAGTGATTGACTTAGCTCCACGCAAGTTCGATCAATATGTGCAAACGCAAGGCTCGATTGAATCTACTGACAATATCATGGTCAGTGCCAAATCAATGGGTGTGCTTTCGCAAGTGTACGTGCGCGAAGGTGATGCCGTAGTGAAAGGACAAACGCTGGCGCAGATAGATAATTCATTGGCACAACGCGGAATTGAAGAAGTGAAATCGAGCATGGAGTTGGTGAACACCGTGTATGAAAGACAGAAAAATCTGTGGGATCAAAAAATTGGCACCGAAGTTCAATTCCTTCAAGCAAAGAATAACAAAGAAAGCTTGGAAAGAAGATTGGCTACGCTGAACGAACAATTGGATATGTCAAAAATAAAATCTCCTATCAATGGCACTATCGATCAGGTGAATGTGAAAATTGGTGAGAACGCTGCACCCGGTATGCCCGCTTTTCGCGTGATCAATGGAAATGATTTGCGCTTGTCAGCTAAAGTATCAGAAGCTTACATCAGCACCATCAAAAAAGGTAACAGAGCAATGATCTCTTTTTCAGATTATGATAAGAAGATAGAAGCACCCCTCACTTTTGTGGGCCGCAACATCGATCAACTTTCTCGTTCATTTACCATCGAAGCAAAATTACCTGCATCCAATGATTTGCGCCCCAACATGACTGCGATAGTGAAAATTGTTTTCAGTTCTCTTCCTGCCGCACTTTGCGTTCCTGTAAATGTGGTGCAAGAAATCAACAATGAAAAAGTGGTTTATGTAGCCGAGAGCGATGGAAAGCAAGCCGTAGCAAGAAAAAAAGTAGTGCAGATCAATGGCATTTATGATAACCTCGCTCAAGTTACATCTGGTTTAAAAGCTGGTGATAAAGTGATTACTGTAGGGTACCAAGGATTAAATGATGGGGAATTAATTAAAATGTAAAGAGTATTGAGTAGTTAGTATTGAGATATGAGACATTAGCCTTCTCACATCTTATATCTCAAGACTCACATCTTTAAATCTTAAAAAATATGAAAGACCTAGAAAAAGAATTTAAACCCACCAGTTGGGCGATAGATAATAAAGTGGCGGTTTATGTAATGGTTGTGTTTATCTGCTTGGCAGGTATCATGACCTATAATCGCTTGCCAAAAGAAAATTTTCCCGAGGTAGTGCTTCCACAAATTTATGTGGCTACCGTATTTCCTGGAGCTTCGCCTACAGATGTAGAGAACTTGGTTTCTAAACAAATAGAAAAGCAAGTGAAGTCGATTGCTGGTGTAAAGAAAATCTCTAGCAATTCAGTGCAAGATTTTTCTAACGTGATCATTGAGTTTGAAACAGATGTATCAGTAAAAGAAGCCAAGCGCGAGGTGCAAGAGGCGGTGGATAAAGCCAAGACAGATTTGCCACCCGTACCAACTAGTTTGCCCAACGAGCCACAAGTGATCGACATCGATCTTTCTGCGCAGCCAATCATGTTCGTCAATTTATCAGGTGACTATGATTTGGCAACCTTAAAGAAATATGCTGAGCAAATGCAAGATCGTATTGAGGCATTGACTGAAATTAGGCGTGTGGATATTGTAGGCGCGTTGGATCGCGAGATTCAAATCAACTTAGATCTGTACAAAGCTTCCCTGGCAGGTGTAAGCTTGGATGATATCTCTGGTGCCATTGGTTTTGAAAATAGGATTGTATCTGGCGGCCAACTTTCTGTAGATGGAATGAAACGCTCAGTGAGCGTGAATGGTGAGTATGCCAATGCAGAGCAAATTGGGAATACCGTTATTGGTTCTATCAAAGGCGGAAAACTTTACCTCAAAGATATTGCAGAAGTAAAGGACTCACACAAAGAACAGGAGAGCTATGCGCGATTGGATAAAAAGAACGTGATCACGCTCAACGTAGTAAAGCGCGGAGGCGAAAACTTGATTGCCGCTTCTGACCAAATTAATTTGATCATCAAAGAATTTCAAGAAAATATTTTGCCTCCTGGGGCAAAGATCACGATCACAGGCGATCAATCTGATAATACACGCACCACGTTGCATGATTTGATCAACACCATCATCATTGGCTTTGTGTTGGTGACTATTATCTTGATGTTCTTCATGGGTGCAACCAACGCTATTTTTGTAGGTTTGTCTGTACCGCTCTCTAGTTTCATTGCATTTTTATTCTTCCCTATGCTCGGCTTCACACTCAACCTGATGACGCTTTTCTCTTTCTTGTTGGCGTTGGGTATTGTGGTGGATGACGCTATTGTGGTTATTGAAAACACACACCGCGTTTTTGATAATGGTAAAGTGCCTATTCGCAAAGCGGCTAAGATTGCTGCGGGTGAAGTTTTCTTGCCTGTATTTTCTGGCACCATGGTGGTGTTAGCTCCCTTTGTTCCGTTAGCGTTTTGGCCTGGCACTATTGGCGAGTTCATGGTGTATTTGCCCATCACTTTAATTGTGGCGTTACTCGCTTCATTAGTGGTGGCATACATCATCAATCCTGTCTTCGCTGCAGATTTTATGACCGTGCATGACCACGATCATAGTCGTGTGAAGTTTACGAGAGGATTCAAAATTACAGGTGTGATATTTATTGCCTTGGCATTAGTGTGGTATGTAACTGGTTCGTTTGGTTTAGGAAATTTTACGATTTTCCTTTTCGGGATTTATTCATTGTATAAATTTTTCTTGGAAGAATTGATTTCTAAATTTCAAACTAGTGGATGGCCACGTGTGCAGGAGGGTTACAAAAATATGATCGCTTGGTGTTTGGAAGGATGGCGCCCTGCCATGGTTGTGAGCGGTGTTATTTTCTTGTTTATTTTCTCGATTTTTTTCACAGCAATCAGAAAACCACCGGTTGTATTTTTTCCGCAAGGAGAACCTAACTTCGTGTTCACGTATATCACCATGCCAATTGGTACTGACCAACGCGTGACGGATTCTATCACGCAAGTGGTAGAAGACAAGGTAATGAATGTAGTAGGCAAGGATAATAAAATTGTGGAGTCGATTATTTCTAACGTAGCCATTGGTGCTTCAGAAGATCCCACATCTCTTAATGCACAACCTCATCTCGGAAAAGTAACCGTGGCGTTTGTGAATTTTGCTGACCGCGATGGCAAGTCAACAAAAGTTTATTTGACTAAAATACGAGAAATCATAAAAGGTATTCCAGGAGCAACCATTTCTGTTAATCAAGAGCAAGGCGGCCCACCAACCGGCAAGGCTATCAATATAGAGATTGCCGCAGATGATTTTGATGTGCTGGTGGCCGCTGCTGATAAAACAAAAAGATACCTTGATGCATTGCAAGTGCCCGGGGTGGAAGATTTGAAATCGGATTTTCAAAGTGACAAACCTGAGATTTCAATCAAGATCGATAGAGAGAAGGCAAACCGCGAAGGGATTTCCACTGGGCAAATTGGTATGGTTTTGCGCACAGCTATTTATGGTGCAGAGGTTTCTAAATTTCGCGATGATAATGATGACTACCCGATTCAGTTGCGCATCAAAGCAGAACAGCGCAATGATATTAATACATTGATGAATTTGCCCGTCACCTTCCGTGATATGACCATGGGCGGTGCCGTGCGCCAAGTGCCAATGTCTGCTATTGCTTCAGTTGGCTACACTAATAGTTATGCGGGTGTGAGGCGCATTGATCAAAAGCGTGTGATCACTTTATCTTCAAACGTGCTGGCAGATTTTAATGCAAACAATGTAGTAGCAGAAATTCAAGAACATTTGAAATCATTTCAAGCACCAGATGGCGTGGAAATAAAAATGACAGGTGAACAAGAGCAGCAAAAAGAGACTACTGACTTTTTAGGAGTAGCTGCCATGTCGGCATTCGGATTGATCTTGTTGATTCTAGTATTACAATTTAATTCTACGAGCAAGCCGTTTATTATTTTGATGGAAATCCTTTTTAGTATCATTGGCGTGTTGATTGGTTTCTCTTTATTTAAAATGGAAATTTCAATCGTCATGTCGGGCATTGGCATCATGGCCCTTGCGGGGATTGTGGTGCGCAACGGAATTTTGTTGGTGGAGTTTACAGACTTACTGCTTTCGCAAGGAGTAGAGTTGAAAGCGGCTATTATTGAAGCAGCAAGAACTCGTATGACGCCCGTGTTGCTCACCGCCATGGCAGCTACACTCGGCCTGGTTCCGTTGGCAGTTGGTTTCAACATCGACTTCGTGACTTTGTTCACTGAATTTAACCCGCACATTTTCTTTGGTGGCGATAACGTTGCTTTCTGGGGACCTTTATCATGGACCATGATCTTCGGTTTGATATTCGGCACATTCTTGACGTTGTTCCTTGTACCGGTGATGTACTTGATCGTGGCGAGATTGAAGGCAAAAGTTTTTAAGCCCAAGGCCAAGGAAGTAGAGGTAATAGATGGTTCTGTGGCATTGAATTAATAGTTGGCAGTAGGCAAGTGCAATAGGCAAAAAGAAACCAAACGATTCTTTTGTGACCAGATACTTGCCTACTGCTTTTGCTTATTGCCTACTGGCAACTTAGAAAATATGAAAGCGCGTCTTATGACTATTTTCTTTTTCATTATCATTTTCTTATTGATCGATTATTATTTCTTTCAGGGAATTTTAGTTGTAAGTAAGAATTGGTCACCCCTTTGGAAGGAAATTGTTCGTTATGTTTTTTGGATTCCAACGGTTTTATGTGTCTTGGCACTTTTCTGGTGGACGTTTGATGACCCGTATAAATACAGTGCAAACTTTCGCAATTGGGTGATCACAGGTATTGTGTCAACTTACTTTTCAAAAATTGTTGGCATTTTGTTTTTATTCATAGATGATTTGCAGCGTGGAGTAAGGTGGGCTTTTTCATTTTTTCAAAAGAGTTCAACTACTTCTTCATCGGCAGGTGAAATAATTTCGCGTTCAGAGTTTTTAAGTAGGACAGCATTGGTCGCAGCAGCTGTTCCTTTTGGTGCATTTGCCTACGGCATTATTTCCGGTGCGCACGACTACCGGATTAGAAAAGTAACACTCAAGCTTCCCAATTTGCCCAAGTCGTTTGATGGGCTGAAGATCGCGCAGCTTTCAGATATTCACTCCGGTAGCTTTTGGAACAAGACTGCCGTGAAAGGCGGTGTGGAAATGGCGCTGGGTGAAAAGCCCGATGTGATTTTCTTTACAGGAGATTTAGTGAATAATGAATCAAGCGAGGTAAAAGAATACATGGATGTGTTCGACAAACTTCGCGCCCCACTCGGTGTATTCTCCATCACAGGTAATCACGACTATGGCGATTACAAAAGTTGGGTGACTAAAGAAGCGAAGCAACAAAACTTTCAAGATCTTATTAAGGTACACAAAAACCTTGGCTTTGATCTATTGCTAAACGAAAATCGTTTTATAGAGCAAGGAGGGGAGAAGTTGGCCATCATAGGTGTTGAGAATTGGGGCACTCGTTTTTCCAAGCATGGAAAACTAGATCAAGCGTATCAAGGAACAGATCAGGCAGCAGTAAAACTATTGCTCTCGCATGACCCCACGCATTGGGATGCTGAGGTACGGCCCGGTTACAAAGATATTGATGTGATGTTTGCAGGCCACACTCACGGTGCGCAGTTTGGTGTGAACATCGGCAATTTTACTTGGACACCCGTGCAACACGTTTACAAGCAATGGGGCGGTCTTTATCAGGAAGACAAACAATATTTGTACGTCAACCGTGGCTTCGGCTATTTGGGTTATCCGGGTAGGGTAGGGATGCCTCCGGAGATTACGATCTTTGAGTTGAAGAGAGGGTAGTTGGTTATCAGTTAAAAGTTAATTGTACTTGACAAGACGCAATCGTAGAGAACGATAACTATTAACTGTTAACTGCTAACTATTGACTTATAACTGCATCTAAGCCAAATTATGATACACATTCTGCACATCATCATCTGCCTCCAAAGCCTCAATACATTTTAATACTTCATCCTGCTCTGCTTCGCTCAGTTCTTTGGTGGCGCTAGGCATGTATTGAAGTTCAGAACTTTTTGCGTCTAATTTCTTAGATTCCAAAAACTTGATCATGTGACCAAACTCTGTAAACTTAGTATAGATGATTGTTTCCTCTTCGTCACGCTGAATGTCTTCAGCTCCTGCATCAATCAAATCCAATTCAAGCTCATCTAAATTAAGTTTAGCTGACTCAAATTTAAAAACACCTTTGTGCTCAAACATAAATGAAACTGAGCCTGAGTTGCCCATCGTGCCATGATTTTTAGAAAATTGCAGACGAATATTGGCAACAGTACGTGTAGGATTGTCAGTAGCACACTCGACAATCACAGGCACGCCATGCGGTGCATACCCTTCATAAATTACTTCTTGAAAATCTTTTTCCTCTTTAGAAGAGGCGCGTTTGATAGCCGCATCCACCCTATCCTTTGGCATATTCACACCCTTGGCATTGCGTATAGCCATGCGCAACTTGGGGTTGTTATCAGGATTGGGTCCACTGTTCTTTACGGCCATGGCAATGTCCTTGCCTATCCTTGTAAATGCTTTGGCCATTCGGTCAAAGCGGGCGAACATGGTATGTTTCCTCTTTTCAAATACGCGTCCCATGAGTTAGTAATCAGTTGATATAAATAATTTGACAATGATAGCTAGAGCAGTTATTTCAGCTCATCGCATATCCCTACAAAAATAGTAAAAAGTATGAGGTAGTAATAGTAAGATTTATGAAACGCTAATCTTTGAGAACTCAACAACAAGATGTTTTGACAATAATACTTTTGGTGAAGTACTGATTGAGAATATATTTTTATATATCGCGTTATTTTCGGGAAACTCTTTTAGCTGCCATTTCAAATTCTTTCTGCTAAAAAAATAAATGATCGGATAGAACAGCAGTAGCAATACAAAAGAGGTGGAGCTATAGGGTGTTTTGTGTATTTCCTTTATTGTCAGTCCATTCAAGGCAGCGAGCAACCTGGTTCGCAGGATGCCGCTCATAAATATTTTGGCAAAGTATTTATTAGTAGTGCCAGGCCAGTTGGCGTATGCATTGGTCTCATCGGCCAGCGGGTAAGAGTAATGTTCGCTCTCCATCAAGAACTGCGAAAAGCGCCCCCGCAAAGACGATGGGTTGGGTGTTGTTAAGATAAGAATACCATTGGGCTTTAATATCCTTGCAGCCTCTTTGAAAAAATGGAATTGATTCGGCAGGTGTTCAAAAGTTTCAGAAAGGATAACGAAATCTGCTTGTTGGTCTGCAATGGGAAAGTCTTTTTGTAAGTCAATTTTTTCACACGCTAGATGAGGGTATTTATTTTGTTTTGGAAACAAATCATATACTTTTAATATGCCACCAGCTTCGTAAAACTGATTGGCTATGTAACCTACTCCAGCGGATAGATCATAAATTGTTTTCCCTAAGACTAGGTCTTTATTCTTTTCTAGATAAGACAAAAAGAACCGAACAGAATTTTCGCGTGTGTGCGGGATATCCCCAAGATTCATATCATTTGACGCCATTCCTGTATCTCTAGCCTTCCACTTTTTCCTTATCTAATCCCCAAGCCCTAAGTCCCTAAAGTTCCGTTGCACTAAACGTATCTCCTTGTGCCGTATCTCCTGTTTGGAAACCTTTGGTGAACCACCTTACGCGTTGGGCAGAGGTACCATGCGTAAATGAATCTGGCACTACTTGTCCTTGAAATTGTTTTTGCAAATGATCATCACCTATGGCAGTTGCTGCATTGATGGCTTCCTGAAAATCATCGGGCTCGATAAAATTGTGGTCATCTTTTGCGTAGTGTGCCCATACTCCCGCCAGAAAATCTGCTTGCAACTCCAATTTTACAGACAGCTTGTTACCTTCTTCTTCGCTCAATTGACCTTGCATGGAATGTACTTTATCGGTGATGCCCAACATGTGCTGTACGTGGTGGCCTACCTCATGCGCCACTACATACGCTTGCGCAAAATCGCCAGGGGCATTGAGTTGATCTTTTAGCTCTTGATAAAAACCTAGATCGATGTATAATCTTTCATCTTCGCTGCAATAGAAAGGTCCTGTTGATGACGAGGCCGACCCACACCCTGATTGAGTTTGCCCAGAGAAAAGTACCAAAGTTGGGTTGCGATAGTCCTTCATTTGCTGATGCCAAACATCTTCGGTAGAAGCTAAAATCACTTTCACAAATTTAGCCAACTCCTCTTCTTCTGGTGAAGAGGTTGTACTTACTTGTTGGCTTTGTCCACCCGATAAATCGGTTTGTTGTAACAATGTGAGCGGATTGGTACCCGTTACCCAACTGATCAATAGAACAACTACCACAGTGCCTAGCCCACCCTTGGTAAGTAAACCACCTGGCAAGCCGCCACCAAAACTACCGCCTCCTCCGCCATTTCCGCGTTGGTCTTCTACATTGTCACTTTCTCTTCTGCCAGTCCATTTCATATCTTTAGGTTTTAGTTAGATCGATTGGTAATTTTTTTAAAGGCGTCTGACACCTCGAAGGTGTCTTGACGCCTGTTGTTAGTAAACAAAAGCAATTTAGAAAGTTACATTCAATTCTACTATCTCGGTATTCCGTTTTACTTTCACAGGCACTACTTGACCTTTTTCAAATTTACCAAGTGCATCCATATAATTTTGAATGTCTTTGATAGGATACGTTCCAATTTGAATGATCAAATCACCTGTCAAGATTCCCGCTTTCTGTGCAGGTTTGCCATCGCTTACGCCATCTACCTTTAAACCTTCTTCACTAGAAGTATAACTGGGCATCACGCCCATTGTTACTTTAAATGATCGCGCTGAACCCATCGATTTATTTTTGGTGGGCAGGAAGGCAAGCTTCGGCTGCTTGTCTAATTTTTCGATCAACTTAATAATGAGTTGGAGAATTTCTTTTTCTCCTTCAAAATTTATCTTGTCCACATCGTCCGATGGCTTGTGGTAATCGCTGTGTGAGCCAGTGAAGAAATGTAGCACGGGAATATTTTTTAAATAAAAAGAAGTGTGATCAGATGGGCCAACACCTGCAGAATCTGTTTTGATTTGAAGCTTTTCGGAAGATAAACTTTTGAGCAACGTCTCCCACGCAGGGCTTGTGCCTGTACCACTTACAGCCACACTTTTAGTTGCTGGATCAAGTCTACCGACCATATCCAAGTTGATCATGTAGGTGATTTTGCTTAAGTCGATGGTTGGGTTTTCGGTAAAATATTTTGATCCGTACAATCCTAGCTCTTCGCCACTAAAGCAGATGAAGAGAAAATTTGTGGACTCTTTTATTTTGTTGGTTTGAAAATGACGAGCTAGCTCAATCACTCCTGCCACACCCGAGGCATTGTCATCTGCACCGTTATGAATTTTGCTTTGTGGGTTGGCATCCAATGAGCTTCCTTGATTGCCCAAACCGAGGTGATCATAATGTGCGCCAATCACTACGGTAGTGGCCGCATTGTTATCAACATATCCAACTAAGTTGTAAGCAATGCCTTCCGTACCTGTGCCATGCACGCCTCCTTTGAACGGAAACTTTTGTGTGTACAAATTGCCATCGCCTTTGGGCTTCAAACCCATTTGTTTCCATCTTGTTTGGATGTAGCTCAGCGCCAATTTTTCCCCTGCCGTTCCCGTGCCTCGGCCTTCCAATGAATCGCTTGCCAAAATTTTTATGTGAGATTGGATGGTGTTTACGTTGATCTGCGAAAACGAAGGAAAAGCAACAATGATCAAGACTTGGAGTAGCAAAGAAATTTTAATCATACGCGGTATTGGTTCGATTTAGGATGGAAATTTACATTCTTAATCTCTTTTTTACTGATGTTGAATGGTTTATTTTTGGGTTCTACAGCGAATGTCGTGGATCTGATTGGCAACAAGCTTCAGGCCGCAAGCTCCAAGCAGCGTGAAGCCTGTAGCATGAGGCCTGTAGCCAAACGCTAAAAAGGTCACTCACAACATTTGTTGTAGAACATAAATTATATCCCAAAATTTTATGGCTGCACCCAAAATAGTACTGCTTACCGACTTCTCGAATTTGTCAAAAGTTGCCATGACTTATGCTATTAAGATGGCTGCACCTGTAAAAGGTGAGTTCACTATTTTAAATATTGTTCGGTTTGATGGGGTGCCAAAAGCCAATCTGCGCATGAAGCAGATAGAAAAGTCGATGATAAAGATCAACGAGGAGGAGGGCGAAAAGTTAATGGAGGAATTGAGAAAGGAAATCAAAGGCGATTATAAAATTGAGTTTAAAGCCATTCGCTCACACACCGTTGCTGAAATGGTAAAACGTTATACTGATAAGAATAAAACCAATATAGTAGTGATGGGCTCTAGAGGAGCTTCTGCATTAAAGAAGGCGAGACTAGGCGGCACTACCGTTTCGGTGATTGATGATTGCAATGTGCCTGTGATGGCCATACCTGAATTTGCGAGCTACAAAAACTTGCAAAACATTGTCTATGCTACCGATTTGAAAGACACGCAAAAAGAATTGGATATTATTTTAGAGTTCGCAAAAATTTATGGCTCTGCAGTTCACATGATACATGTTACACCTGCAATGGACAAAAAAGTGGAAGCCTCCAAAGTAGCAGTAGAAGCAATCATAAAAAAGGCCAACTACGATAAACTAGATTTCAAACTCATTTTAGAAGACGATATCCCCAAAGCGATAGATAGCTACATCAAAACAACGAAAGCCGATTTGCTCACCACCTTCACACACAAATTAAGCTTAGAAGAAAAGCTTTTCGCGAAAAGTGTAACGCGCACGTTGGCTTATCTTGGCACAATTCCTTTGTTGGCGATTAAGAGAAAATAATTTTTTTGACTAAAGCTTGATAAGTGTGATCTCTTCGGCCAGGGATAGAAGTGGAAAGCCTCCCTCGGCTGCGCTCGGGATGAACTCCGCGAGTTGGCAAGCCGTGGGAGCTTGTAGCGGATAGCCCGATGGCGTCTCGCCAGGCCGCCAAAAAAAGAATTAATCTAAAGAAGCCGCAGATTGGCTGCCGATCTTAATCAACTTCTCATACTCCTTGTTGCTCAAGTCGCGCTGAAAGAAATTGATGGGGTTGATGGCTACGTTTTTATAATGAACCTCGTAGTGCAAGTGTGCACCCGAAGATAGACCTGTGTCACCAACATAGCCAATCACTTGGCCGCGCTTGATCGTTTGCCCTGGTGACACAATATATTTTGTCAAGTGTGCATAGCGCGTTTCAAAACCAAAACCGTGGTCGATATAAATCACATTTCCATACGTGGAGTAGCCAGTGTAAAGTACGGCACCATCGCCTGTGGCATACACGGGTGAACCGTGCGGTGCAGTGAAATCCAACCCATTGTGCGGACGAACGTAACCCAATATGGGATGCAAGCGCATTCCAAAAACAGTATGAAGTTGTTTTAAGTCTTTATTATTAATAGGTTGAATGGCAGGCCGCGCAGCCCACATTCTTTCTTTTTTGTTCAACTCCTCTTTCAATTGCGTCATGGATTGTGTTTCAATATCCAATCGGTTCTTGATTTTCTCCGCTTTTTCGTAAGCTTGTTTGATCATCGGATAAATGATCGAAGCACTTTCTTTTTCACGACCACCCACACCAGCCTCGCGCTGCGTAGACGAAAGCGGATCTAAATCTAAAATAACGCGATAGTTATGGTCGTCATTTTTTTCCAGTGCCATTAATTGATCTGAGCTGCGTATCAATTGTTTGTTGAGCACTTGCCATTCGGCTTTGAGTTGAGAATTTTCTTCTTTTTGAAGAGTCTCGTCTAGGTAAGGATATTTAAAATGGAAGTAGACGCTTCCTACCAAACCAATTGCAAAGGCTACACCTAAAAACCGAAGCGCACTTTTACCAAATGCCTTAGGCGTAACGATGATGGGCTCGTACTTGCACGTGTCTTGATTGTATGTGTACCTGATTCGCGCCATCAATCCAATGATTGGTTTACTTTGTTACTGTTTTGTACCAATGCTTGGTATTGATCACTATTCAACCCACTGATGATGTAGTGGGCTGGGTTCACATTCTGTCCATTTTTTATTACTTCATAATGAAGATGGGGGGCGATGGAGCCACCACTAGAACCAACCTTTCCTATTACTTGGCCGCGTGTCACTCGTTGTCCGTAATAAACTTTCAATTCACCCAAGTGGGCATAGCGTGTAATGATTCCGTTGCCGTGATCGACTTCAATGTAATTTCCAAAGCCAGCAATCAAACTACTTTGGTTTGATAAAACAACCGTGCCTGGTGCCGTTGCAACTACCGCAGTACCAGTTGGCATTGAAATGTCTACTCCATCATGATGATAAAGACCTTTGTGGAAGGGATTGATCCGTTTACCAAAACCCGAAACCAATTTATCTACTTCAAATTGCTCTACAGGTGCTAGCGTGGGCAACGCCTTCAACTTTTTCAAATCACTTTTTTCAATGCTTACGCTTTCACTGAAAACAATATTGCGCGCTCTGGCTGTTTGGATAAACTCATCAGATTGGCTTCGCGTTGCTTTCTCCCACTCGCCAAATAGGATTGGTTCAGCAGTTAAAATTTCTTCCTTATCTATACTAAGGTCTTGTGTGCTGCTCAGTTTCGTTTCAAAAAGCTTTTCGTATAGTTCACGGTCTTCGTTTTTCAAGTCACTAATGCGTCCATTGGATTCTTGCAGACTGGCCGATAGCACTATTTTATGTTGCTGAAGGGCTTCGTTTTCAGCTCGCAGTTCATTTTCTAATGGTGTGTCAATCACATAGTTTTGCAGCATCACCAATCCCACAAAAAACAATGCCCCGAAAATCAAATAACCGAACCCACGGAAGGTGACACCTAGTATCGAAATACTGGCTCGCTCATAGCGGAGGGTCTTGGGGTTGTATTTAAATTTTGTAATGGCCATCACCAAAGTCTTTTATAATGCGCTCAATGCGTTATTTTTGTGCTTTTTAAAGGGAATCGCACCTACTTTACCGCTTGCCTTCGCCTTTGCGGGGCTGCCAAAGAGGGTAAAAGTAGGGAAAAAGTATTCCCAACCAAGACTAAACTCACTATAGACAAATGAATTCGGGCGCAATAAGGCAAAAATTTCTTGATTTCTTTGAAAGTAAGGGACATAAAATTGTGCCTTCCGCTCCCTTGGTACTTAAAAACGACCCTGCTCTGGTATTTACCAACTCGGGCATGGTGCAGTTCAAGGACTATTTTTTGGGCAATTCCGTGCCACCCAGCAAGCGCATTGCCGATACACAAAAATGCCTGCGCGTAAGTGGAAAGCACAATGACTTGGAAGATGTGGGATTGGACACCTATCACCACACCATGTTTGAAATGCTAGGCAACTGGAGCTTTGGTGATTATTTTAAGAAGGAAGCCATCGCTTGGGCTTGGGAGTTACTCACTGAAGTTTATCAATTGCCAAAGGACAGATTATATGTGAGTGTTTTTGGCGGAGATAAAGATGACAATCTTTCAATCGACCAAGAGGCATTTGATTTATGGAAGTCATTTGTTAATGAAGACAGGATTATACTGGGGAACAAGAAAGATAATTTTTGGGAGATGGCCGATGTGGGACCTTGTGGCCCATGCTCAGAAATCCATATCGACCTACGACCTGCTGACGAAATAAAAAAGAAGCCAGGGAAAGAACTGGTGAACAACGATCATCCACAGGTAGTTGAAATCTGGAATCTAGTATTTATGGAATTTGAGCGCTCTTGGAAAGCAGGAGGATCAAATACGTTGATGCAGTTTGATTTAAGTTCAAGCAACACAGATAAGAAAGCGCGCGAAAAACTACGATCAGAATCGACTTCTTTAAAACCGTTACCTAATAAGAATGTTGATACTGGCATGGGCTTCGAGCGGTTGTGCATGGCCATTCAAGCAAAGACTTCCAATTATGATACCGATGTGTTCCGTCCGTTAATGGATTTTATTGCGCTTCACGCGAATGTGAAATATGGAGCGACATTGGCTGAGGCTTCCCCCTCTCCCGCGGAGAGGGGCAGGGGTGAGGCCAAAACAGACATCGCCATCCGCGTAATGGCCGACCATATCCGTGCTGTATCCTTTGCGATTTCTGATGGACAGTTGCCGAGCAATACAGGTGCAGGTTATGTGATCAGAAGGATTTTGCGTAGAGCTGTACGTTATGGATTTTCTTATTTGAATTTCAAAGAGCCATTCATCCATCGCCTTGTGCCATTGTTGGCTTTGCAATTGAAAGACGTATTCCCTGAATTGCATCAGCAAGTGGATTATGTAAGTAAGGTAGTGCATGAAGAGGAGATTTCTTTTTTGAGAACATTGGAAAATGGTATTACTATCCTGAATGAGAAAATTGACCCAGGCTTTGAATTGCTATACTCATTCTATTCGATTTTAGATATTGATTTTAAATCTATAGCAAAAGATTCTTATAGAATCGAACAAACTTTGCATAAGCTACAAAGTCAGAAATTGATAAACACTTCGCAGTTCAACGGGGCACTTGATATCGCTCAGAAATACAAATCTGACTATGAAACAGCAGTGACACAGATTCGATATTATTTGATTAAGTTCTTTGACATTGACGGTAAGACCGCTTTTTTACTGTACGATACCTATGGTTTTCCTTTTGATCTTATTAATTTAATTGCAAAAGAGAAGGGAGCTGTGGTCGTAGGTGGCGAAGGTTTAGTTGTAGACGAGAAGGGCTTTCAAGAAGAAATGGCCAAGCAAAAATCTCGCTCAAAAGTAGACGCTGCCAAAGAAACAGGAGATTGGGTTTTCGTTGCCGATGACGAAAAACCAGAATTCATAGGCTACGATGAATTGACATCGACTTCGAAAATTTTGCGCTACCGAAAAGTGAAACAAAAGAGCAAAGAACTATTTCAATTGGTGTTGGATAAAACTCCTTTCTATGCAGAGAGCGGTGGGCAAGTTGGCGATACAGGAGTTTTAGAAATTGGTGCCGAGAAAATTTTTGTCATCGATACAAAAAAAGAAAACGATCTTATTGTTCATTGGGTAGAAAAACTTCCTACTAGCCTCGAAGCATCCGTGCAAGCAAAAGTAGATGTGCAGAAGAGAAAGCTTTCCATGAGCAATCATTCAGCCACACATTTGTTGCATGCTGCTTTGCGCAATGTATTGGGCAAGCACGTAGAGCAAAAGGGTTCGTTGGTGAACGAAAAAATCCTGCGTTTCGATTTTTCTCACTTTGCGGCTATGACAGGCGAAGAGATTTTCAAAGTGGAGACGATTGTCAATGAGAAGATCAGAGAAAACATTCAATTGAATGAGCAGCGCAATGTGCCAATAGAAAAAGCAAAATCGTTGGGCGCGATGGCGTTGTTTGGTGAGAAGTACGGTGAGTTTGTTCGCGTGATCACATTTGATTCAAAATTCTCAGTAGAGCTTTGTGGAGGTACTCACGTAAAAGCTACAGGAAATATTGGTTTGCTGAAAATTGTTTCAGAAAGTTCAGTGGCTGCAGGCGTGCGCAGGATTGAAGCAGTTACAGCAAACGGAGCTTTTGAATATTTGAATGGTTTTCATACTGAAATCGAGCAAATTAAAACCCAGCTCAAAAACCCGAAAGATGTTGTAGCCTCTGTGCAAACATTAGTGGAAGAGAAACACGCGTTGGAGAAAAAGTTGGAAGCGATTTACCAACAACAATCCAATTCATTGAAAGATATATTGGCAACTAAAGCAGTTAAATCAAACGGCTATACTTTATTGGCCGAGCGCGTGAGCGTTCCCAATGCCGAATCATTGAAAAATATTGCCTATGCATTGCGCAATCAGTTTGATGACTTGTTGATGATACTCGCTGCGGAAATTGAAGGCAAGCCACAAGTAGCCGTGATGATTGGTGAAAAATTAGAAGCAACAAAAAAATATCACGCGGGCAACATGGTGAAAGAGCTGGCCAAGGAAATTGATGGCGGTGGTGGAGGGCAACCGTTCTTTGCTACGGCTGGGGGAAAGGATATTAGCGGATTAGATAGAGTTATTGAAAAAGCTATTAAATTAGTACAACTATGAAACAAGTTACGATCGAGATCAATAATTCAAAAGCTATGCGGCTTATTGAAAATTTAGCCGATTTGAAGCTGATTACGCTTTTGAAAACAGCTAAGAAGCCAGTGATCGCCAAACTTTCAGATAGATTGGAAGGAAGCATTACAGCTTCTCAAGCAAAAAAAATGCAAGTTGAGCTGAAAAAAATGCGAAAAGAATGGGAAAGAGATATTTGATGGACACCAATGTAATCGTAGACTTTTCAGCTCACAAATTGACTGGAAGGGTTCGCGATGTAGTAAAGAATTGCATTGATGACTATCCTCAGATTTCAATAGTAACCAAGATTGAACTTCTAGTCTTTTCTGAAATTTCAAATAGTGTAATTAAATGGATTAATTCAGCTTCCATTATTGGACTTACGGATGAGGTAGTTGAAAAGACAATTCAAATTAGAAAAACATATAGATTACAATTGCCTGACGCCATTATTGCGGCAACTGCTATTGCGACTAAATCAACCTTAATCACTCGAAATTTTTCTGACTTCAAAAAGATAAAGGAGTTGAACGTATTCGATTTTTACTCTGAATGAGCTTGACGCCTGATAAATACAAAGTAGTCATCGGCTTGGAAGTCCATGCCCAACTTCTTACCAAAAGCAAAATCTTCAATTCAGATGTTGCGGAGTATGGTAGCGCACCCAATACAAATGTTGGTGTGATTACGTTGGCGCATCCAGGCACATTGCCTAAGCTCAATAAGAAAACGGTTGAACTTGCCATCAAAATGGGATTAGCTTGTCATTCCAAGATTTCAAGATTTCAAATCTTCGACCGAAAAAATTATTTCTACCCCGATCTACCGAAAGGCTACCAACTCACCCAAGATCGTACCCCTATTTGTGTGGGAGGATTTATCACCATACCAACCAAAAATGGAATTGAAAAAGATATTGTCTTAAATCGAATCCACTTAGAAGAAGATGCGGGCAAGTCGATTCACTTAGAAGGAGAAACTGATACATTGCTTGACTTTAACCGCGCAGGCACACCATTGATTGAAATTGTAACAGAGCCTGTCATTGGTTCATCCGAAGATGCGGGTGCATTGATGACAGAGATCAGAAAGTTGGTGCGCTACTTGGATATTTGTGATGGCAACATGGAAGAAGGTTCGCTCCGTTGTGATGCCAATGTGTCAATGATGTTGAAAGAGGCAGCCACGCTTGGAAAAAAAGTGGAAGTCAAAAACATGAACTCCATTCGCAATGTACAGCGGGCCATTGATTATGAAATGGAGCGACAAGTGGCATTATTGGAGAAAGGCGAAGCGGTGATTTCAGAGACGCGTACTTTCAATGCCAATGATGGCAAGACGTATAGTATGCGCACCAAAGAGGAATTGAACGACTATCGCTATTTCCCCGATCCTGACGTTAGCCCATTGGAGATTTCAGAAAAGTGGCTGAGCGAAATAAAGTCTTCGATGCCGCAGCTTCCGCGTGAATTATTTCAAAAATTTGTAACAGAATACAATCTTCCAACTTACGATGCTCATATCCTTACCGATACAAAAGAGATCGCCACTTACTTTGTAGAGATTTGTTCGCAAACTAAAAACTTCAAGGCAGCATCCAATTGGGTAATGGGCCCGATCAAATCGTATCTGAATGAATCGAATTTGGAGATCAGTAAATTTCCTGTCTCTGCAAAGACAATTGCCAGTGTTATTGAATTGATCGATAGCGGAAAAATTAATTTTGCCGTTGCATCACAAAGATTGTTTCCCGAGTTAATTAAGAGACCTCACCAATTACCAAAAGAATTGGCCGAGGAACTAAATTTGATTCAAGATAGTAATGTAGATACCATTCTTTCTGTTGTGAGGGAAGTCATCGATGAGTTTCCTTTGAAGGTAGAAGAGTATAAAAAAGGCAAGAAAACAATTGTTACTATGTTTATGGGCGAGGTAATGAAACGCAGCAAAGGCAAAGCGGACCCGAAAGTGGCAACAGAATTGATAGTAAAGGAACTGGGGAAATGATTTAGGATTTAAGATTTAGGATTTGAGATTTGAGATTTAAATGTCATTAGAGTAAATCAGCAGCAGATGAACCAAATAGGACATAGAACGTATAGATTTCACATAGGGCTATTTGTGTATTTCTATGTTTCTATCTTTCTATGTGGTTCAAATCCTTCCTTAGCTTAATGATATTGATTTAGAACTTAAGATTTGGTATAAAATGAAAACAATAACTATGATACTCATCAATTTACTCTTCGCATTGATTTTTACCAATTGCAGTCCAGAGAAAAAGGCAGAAGTTGCTGATGGCGGTTGGGACATTGTATTAAAAGGCAAAGTGGGCTTTCCACAGCAAGGCCAAATTGTTATTCAAGAAATAAGACAAGATGGAAGCGCGAGTGGGAAGAAAGATACCATTCAGTTGAAAAGCGATTATTCCTTTGCAAAGAAAATGCACCTAACTGAAGCGGGATTTTACAATATCAATTTTTATGGCAAACAAGCACTCAACGTGATGCTGTACAAAAGCAACGTAGAAATAAATGTAGATGGTAATAATCAACAAGGCTTTGTAGAAATCAAAGGCTCACCCGACCATGATTTAATTGCGAATGTTCAAAAAATGATGAACGAATCACAAAGTAATCCTGAAATGACGGCATTGCAAGCAGATTTTGAAAAGGCTGTTGCCGCCAAGAACAATGATAAAATTGCTGAACTTCAAAATAAGGCCATGTTGGTTATGGACAATAGTCGTCTGAAAATGATTTCTTATTTGAAAGAACAACCGGCTTCTTTGGCGTTGTTCAATTTGCTGCAAGACCCCAACTTGATTGATAAAGACAAACACTTGGATCTTTTTGTAAGTGCCAACGAAAAATTTAAAAAAGATTGGCCAGCATCTCGTTTTACAAAAGAGCTAAGTGCGATCACTGAAAAAATAAAAATTACAGGAATTGGTCAACAAGCCCCAGAGATTGCACTCGCTAATCCTGCCGGACAAATTGTTAAATTATCTTCATTGCAAGGAAAGTATGTGCTGATCGATTTCTGGGCAAAGTGGTGTGGCCCATGCAGACAAGAGAATCCTAATGTGGTGAAAGCATATAAGAGATTCAAAAGCAAAGGTTTTGAGGTGTACGGAGTTTCTTTAGATCGGAAAAAAGAAGATTGGGTACAAGCCATTGCTGAAGATGGACTAACATGGACACATGTATCCGATCTGCAATATTTTAATTCAAAAGCAGCTCACGACTATAACATCAACGCCATTCCATTTTCTATCTTGCTTGATAAGACTGGGAAGATCGTTGCGAAGAATTTAAGAGGTGCTGCATTGGAAAGTAAGTTGGAAGAAGTATTGGGGAAGTAGTTATAGTTGAAGACCAACAAAAATTAGAGGGAGCCACATTTGGCTCCCTCTAATTTTGCTATCCCAACTTGAATACAATAGGTATCACCATTTTTTGGCGAACTATTTTCCCTTCATTCTTAGCTGGTATCCAAGCAGGAGATTCCTTCACCACTTGTAAAGCCTCTTTATCACAACCCGCGCCAATGCCCTTCGTTACAATTGCATCGCTGATCGTGCCGTCTTTGTTGACGGTAAATTCAATAAAAACTTTCCCCTCAACTCCTAGTTTTCGGGCTTGTTCTGGATACTTTAGATTATTTCTCACATAGTCATAAAATGAAATCATCCCCCCAGTTGGAGTGGCTACCTCCTCTACATTTGAAAAAATTTCATTGGAATCTGAAATTTCATTTACCTTATTTGTTTGTTCTTGACAAGCAACAAAGGTTAACAGACCAACAAGAAGAACTAGTGAGCTTACCAGTCTCCAAGTACTTAGTTTTTTCTTTCCATTTTTAATCATAGCAATTCGTTTTAAGGTTAAAGAATTATTAAAGTAATTGGCAATAGGAAAGTCGGCCGACTGAAGTGAAGCCCTTGCCAAAAGGCTGCAATATTGATTAGCATCGTATTTTTTAATGACAGCATCATCAGCTTGAAATTCATGAATGCTAAGAAGAATTCTTTTAAGGCTATATACAATTGGGTTGAACCAAAAAATTATTCCAAGTAATTCTAGAATCACAGTGTCAAATGAATGATACCTCTTAGCATGTTCAAGTTCGTGTTCAATGATAATTTCTTTCAGATCTGCATGACCAATAAAAATCCAATGAAAAAAAGAAAAGCTATTCCCTTGGGAATTTTCTAATAAGGTATAATTGCCGAAGTCATAGACAGTCGATTTCTTAAGAAACAGCATGAGTTTGAAAAGTCGTATTAGAAATCGCGCTGAGAGAAGTAGTGTTATTGCTATATAGACAGTATAAGCAATCGGATAAAGTTGAGAAGCACTAATGAAACTGTGAGATGTCGATTTGGATGTAATCCATAGCTCTGGTAATAAAGCGGTCGGAATGATTTTGGAAAATGGTAAAATCCGCGAGAATTGAAAGCTGATAACGGGCAAAAGGAGGGATGCAAAGATTCCACCAAGCAAAAATATACGCTTGATGATGAATTGCTTTCCATCATTAAGAAATAGAAAATAAATGCTAGCAAGAATTATTAGGCCTAAATTGGCTTGTATAAAGTAGCTCGCGTTCATGGCTTTTGTTTTTTTAGTTCTTCCAATTGCTTTACTAACTTATCGATATCCTGCACATCCATTTTATTTTCTGCTGCAAAAAAAGAGACGAGGCTTTGAAAGGATCCACCAAAATATCCCTTCACCATATTATTAAGGTAGAAATGTTTGTACTTTTCCTTCGCGATTAGCGGATAGTACTCGTGCGTCTTTCCGTATGCTTTATATCCCACAAATCCTTTTCGTTCCAAAATGCGCACAATGGTAGATACTGTATTATAAGCAGGCTTGGGGTTCGGCAGTTTATCGACAATATCTTTTACGAAAGCTTTTTCAAGCTTCCATAAAATCTGCATGATCTGGTCTTCGGCTTTGGTGAGTTCTTTCATTTTTTTTTGAATCGTTTTCCTATTTAACTATCAATTACGTTGTAAAACTAATAATTTAGTTATAACCTCCAAAAGATTTCTACTTTTTTATTTTAATACATTTTGAGGGAATGACTTTGCCTTTGGCTTCTTGAACCACATAGGCACATTAGAAACATAGAAATCCACACATAGCAATCAGCAAGACCTATGTGAATTCCCTGTGCAACTATGTTTCTATGTGGTTCAAGATTTACTTGAATAGTGATTCTGTTTTCCAAAACTATTTAGTTACTTGTAAAACAATACGAAATCAAGTTCGCACCCATACGCAAGGCTTGCTGTCGTTTTTCTTCTGGGTCATTGTGGATGCACTGATCTTCCCAGCCATTGCCTAGGTCACACTCGAAAGAATAGAAATGACCCAATCTACTTCTAGTTGTCGTTGGTCAAGAGTTTATTTCAGCGCAATTTCATGAATACATCAGTAGATACCCAATATACATCTCCTCGACTTGCATAAAACAAGTACTTACCGTCTGGACTTACATAGGGACAGAAATCATCGGTCTCCGTATTAATCGTATTTCCTAGGTTCTTCGATGACGTCCACGTTCCATCTTGTTTGCGGAAACTTATGTAGAGATCTCCACTGCCCAATCCACCCGGTCGATTAGCGGCAAACACCATATAAGATTCATCTGGCGCTACAAAGACATCTGCTTCATAAGCAGAAGTATTAATTCCAGAACCAAGTTTAACCGGAATCTGGAATTCACCATTTTTTAATTCAGACGAATAGATGTCATAATTGTTCTTCTCCTCACGGTCTTGCGTATTGGAAGAGAAATACATTTTACTGGTTTTCGTAAATGAAATGTAATATTCATTCTTGTCTGAATTAATATTTTTCCCTGCGTTTTTTGGTTCAGACCATCTTCCACCCTTGCGTTCGATATACCAGATGTCATAGTCTTTTTTTGACCCTGTTCCTGTCAACGATCTGTCGGAAATAAAGAACAATTTTTTATTGTCGGGCGTCAGAAATGGGTCATTGTAACTGTAAACCTCATGGAAAAGAATTTTAACTGGTTGGCTCCAGTTTCCGTTTTCAAATTTCATCATCCGAGTTTCTGCTTTGCCGTTGATTTCAACGCCATAATAAAACTCGCTCCTATCGTTTGAAAAAACGGCCCCGAATTCAAATTCGTTTTCTGTTGAGACCTTCCCAGACGCAAACACCTTAGGAGTCATTCCCGGAGGAAGTTCGTTGAGGTATTTTGGATCTGGTCGTTGCCCATAAGTTTGTGCTGCACAGATTAGAAGACAAAGGGCAAAAGCTAGGTATTTCATTTTTTTCATATAGGGAAATTTTTAGTTAAACCTATCTAGTAGATTTCATTAGATGGAATCTATTTTTAAACTAAACCACAATCTTATCCTTGCTTTCTACGCCAACCCTAGTTGCTTGTAAAACAATACGAAATCAAATTCGCTCCCATTCTAAGTGCCTGCTGTCGCTTTTCCTCGGGGTCGTTGTGGATGCGTTGGTCTTCCCAGCCATTGCCGAGGTCACATTCAAAGGAATAGAAAACAACCAATCGGCCCTGATAGAATAAACCAAAGCCTTGTGCGGGCTTGCCATCATGCTCATGGATTTTGGGCAAACCATTAGGGAAATTAAATTTTTGATGGTAGATCAAATGATTGAAAGGAATCTCTGTCAATTCCAATTCGGGAAAAACTTTCTTTAATTCAATACGGATGAACTTGTCAAGTCCATAATTGTCATCAATGTGCAGAAAGCCGCCACCAATCAGGTAGTTTCTAAGATTAGAAGCCTCCTCGGTCGATAAAACAACATTTCCGTGGCCTGTCATGTATATATATGAGTAGTCGAATAGGGAAGGGCTGCCCACCTCCGCTACGTCTTCTTCCTCGCTCAAATTAGTACCTAACTCCTTGTTGCAGAAACTGATAAGGTTGGTCAGCGCAGTTTTGTTGGCGTACCAATCGCCCCCGCCATTATATTTTAGTTTGGCGATTTTAAGTTGTGCAAACGCCATTGAGGTTACCAGTGGCACAATGATTGCCATACAGGCAAGTCTTCTCACAGTGTAAGAAAGAGCGGTATTTTGAAGGAATTGAAACATTTTGATTTTTTTTCTTTGCACCGTTAAACTTTTGAAAGGCATAAAACTCTAACACAAACAAAACAAATTAAAACCTAAATGAAAACAATGAAAAAAGTAGTTGGATTGAAAAGCATCTCAACAATGATGATCGCTTTTGTTTTGATCTTTGCTTCTTGTAAGAAGGATGAAGCAGTACTAAGCTCAACGGACAATCAAAACGTAAGCTCTGAATCTGTTTCCGATTCGTATTCAGACGAAGCAGCGGATGTTTCAAACATTGCAATAGGCGGATTGTCAAATTCTCAATATGATGGTGGACGAGTTGATGCTGATACAGTAAAGACGTTGAAGGATTTGGATGATCGCTTAAAATGTGCTGTCGTTACTTTAACAAGAAGCCCTAACAGTACAAAAGAACGCCCTATTGGCTCTATCGTAATCAATTTTGGAACTGGCTGTACAGATAATCGTAATGTTACCCGCAAAGGAAAAATTATGATTAATTATGATGGAGTTAGATTCTTTCCAGGTTCAACCATTATCACAACGTTTGATGGCTATTTCAGAAATGGTGTAAAAGTTGAAGGCGTTCATACTTTGACGAATGTGCAAGCCAGTGCATTGAGTTATTTTAGATTTACCGCTAAAATAGCAGATGGTAAATTAACTTTTGAGGATGGAAAGACAATTACTCGTGTGCAAAATATTACTCGTGAATGGCAACGTGGCGCAAATCCTTTGCTAGATAAGTGGATTGTTTTAAAAGATAGCAAAGCAAACGGCACGAACAAAAATGGCAAGGCGTATACAATGACGGTTACTACTGATTTAGTTTACTCACGTGCATGTGCTATAAGCAATAAAGTATTTATTCCAGTGAGTGGCATAAAGGAATTTATTGTAGATGGAAAAACTTACAAAGTAGATTTTGGAACAGGGGATTGTGATAACGAAGTTACTGTAAGCGTTGGCAATGCTTCTAAAACAATCACAGTAGGCGCTGACGGAAACTAATCATAGCTCATTTTGAATTTAAAAGCCCCGCCTATGCGGGGTTTTTTATTTCACAAACTTATGTTACGCAAAAATAACTAAACGAATGTCAGACTGAGTTTATCGAAGTCCATTTAAAGTTCAAATAGCCAGTTTTCGACAAGCTCAAACTGACAACACGAATTATTTTGCGTAACATCAGTTACAAAAATTTCTAAAAATATTTTCCAAGCTCATTAAACCTCTTTGTTCCCTTTTGCTCTAAAGGCCAAACAAAACAAAAACATTCTATGAAAACAACGAAAAAATTATTTGGAGGCATCTCTACCCTGATGATTGCCTTTGTCTTGGTCTTGGCTTCGTGTAACAAGTCAAATGATGGTTTGTCAAGTTTGGATAGCCAAAGCCTGAACAACGAAGCTACGATGGATGCACAGCAAGATGAAACGGCTGATATTGCATCTTCGGCATTGAATGCCAACGCGGTAGCAGTTGGTGGACGTGTGGAAGATCGTGATGACCGATTGGCCTGCGCTACGGTTACCAAAGACTCAACAAATACAAAAGATGCTGGTACTATCACTCTTACCTTCAAAGCTGATTGCAAGGATGATGATGGCAATGTGAGAACCGGTAAAATGATTATTACTTGGTCTGGTGGCAGATGGTATGTGCCAGGCTCAGTTCATACTATTAAGTTAGTAGGTTACAGCATCAATGGTGTTGGCATTGAAGGCACAAGAACAGTAACAAATATTAGCACAACTGAATCTCCTCTTACTTGGACAATTTCTGGCTCGCATAAATCTACTTGGCCTGATGCTACTACTGCTGAGCGCACCGTAAATAAAACTCGTCAGTGGGTAAGATCATCTACCAACCCAAGAGAAGACAAAATAATTATTTCTCAAACGAACCCAGCCGTATCAGCAGCGAGCGGTCTCAACCGCCATGGTAATACATATTCTGTTTCGATCACTACACCGCTGCAATATTTTGCAACATGCGGTCGCAGAGTTAAAATCCCTGTAATTGGCGTGAAAGTGGTAACGATAGGAAACCCTTCAACTGGTTCTAAGACTTACACAGTTGATTTTGGCGATGGCACTTGTGATAACAAATACACTGTTACCAAAGATGGTGTTACTAAAGAATTCACAGGCAAGAACGATAGCAGCGCAGATTAATTTTGCACCACATCGTCTCCTGCATGGACGATGTCTTTAACGATACTTGAAACAATAGAAAGCCGATCCTTTAAAAAAGGGGTCGGTTTTTTATTTTCAATAGGGTGTTTGAGATTGAGCCGAGGTTCTTTTTCTTTGTTGGAAAATTAACTTATGCGCCAGTACCTTGATTTGATGAAAGACATTTTGGAGAACGGTGCCGTAAAGACAGACCGCACAGGCACTGGCACACTCTCCGTCTTTGGTAGGCAGCTCCGCTTCGATCTTTCCAAGGGATTTCCGATGGTCACCACAAAGAAGCTTCACTTGCGATCTATCATTTATGAGTTGCTGTGGTTTTTGAAAGGAGAAACAAACATTAAATATTTAAAAGACAACGGAGTTAGTATTTGGGATGAATGGGCAGATGAAAATGGCGAGCTAGGCCCAGTCTATGGAAGTCAGTGGCGCAGTTGGCCAACACCAGATGGACGAAGGATTGACCAGATCGCCCAGGTGATCGAGCAAATAAAAAATAAACCTGACTCGCGTAGGCACATTGTTACCGCATGGAACCCTGCCGAAGTGGATAAGATGGCCTTGCCTCCATGTCATGCACTGTTTCAGTTTTATGTCGCGGACGGAAAACTTTCATGCCAACTCTATCAGCGCTCGGCTGATTATTTTTTAGGAGTGCCGTTCAATATTGCCAGCTATGCGTTGTTGGTTTACATGTTTGCGCAGCAATGTGATCTTGAGCCATGCGAGTTTGTTTGGACAGGTGGAGATGTTCACTTGTACTCCAATCATATCGAGCAGGTAAAGTTGCAATTATCCCGAGAGCCTTTTCCATTGCCTCAACTAAACATAAAGCGCAAACCAGACTCCATATTTGACTATCAGTTTGAAGATTTTGAAATAGTTAACTACCAAGCGCATCCAAGTATTAAAGCACCGATTGCTGTTTAGGATGTCAGATTTAAGATGTAGGATTTTAGATTTCTAGCGTCAATTTTTTGTGCCTCAGTGGCATTGATTCTTACCAAAGATAAAAACCCTATTTTTGCCGCTCGTTAGAAATACCTAATTAAGTTTAAGAAATACCCTCGAAAGAATATCCTTTTCTTATTTCTTCCGTTAAGTAACCGCGTATGCAGGAAAAAAGCAGTGTTTTTGATATGATTGGGCCCGTAATGATCGGTCCATCTAGCTCGCATACAGCTGGTGTAGTGCGTATTGCCAAAGCCGCTATCAAAGTCTTGGGTCACATTCCTGATACTGCAGAAATCATATTTTATAACTCTTTTGCCCGCACTTATGAAGGCCACGGCAGTGATCGGGCGATCTTGGCCGGGTTAATGGATTTCAATACGGATGATAAACGAATAAAGGAAGCGATTGAGATAGCTGTAGAAAAGGGACTGAAATATCATTTCAAATCAGTGGGAAATGCTTCCACGCTACACCCCAATTCTATTAGGCTAGAGCTAAGAAAAGGTGATAAAATTGTTGAAATTTTAGGTGAAAGTAGGGGTGGAGGAATGATAAACATTGCCGAAGTAAACGGATTTAAGGCAGACTTCACAGCTAATTTACATACGGTCATTATCTTTGCGGCCGATGTAAAGGGAAGCATCGCCTTTATTGCCGATGTGATTGCCCACGATGATTGCAATATTGCCACCATGTCGGTTTCCCGCAAAGGAAAAAATGATTTGGCTTGCCAGGTAATTGAAATGGATTCGGGTATGAAGCCTGTAACATTTGAATATTTAAAGAGTCTTAGTTGGATAAAGGAAGTTATTTATATACCACAAATTGAGAAGTAACATGAAGAGTTTTTTCACTTCTTTGATCTTAGTTGTTCTATTTTGCTTAAGAGGATCAACTCAAGACACTACAAAGTATACATTAAAGGAATGCGTAAACATTGCCTTAGAAAATAATCTTCGCATTAAACGAAGTGTGTATAACATAGAATCATTTAATACAAACTTATTACAAGCCAAAGCAGCTTATTTGCCAACCATAAACTTAGGTGGTTCTGCGGCCAATAATTATGGACGTGCCTTAAACCCCGTAGATAATCAATTTGTGGCGAGAAACTCTAGTAACATCAACGTTTTTGGCCAAGCTAATCTTAATCTTTTCAATGGCTTTCGTACTCAATTTTTGTTCCGGCAAAGTCAACGCGATCTTTCAGCCTCTAATGAAGACCTCAGCAAGGCTAAAAACGACATTGCGTTAATAGTAATTACGAACTACACCAATGTAATTTTTAATCAAGAGCTTTTTAGCAATGCTCGTTACCAACTCAAATCTAGTGAGCAACAATTAGAGCGAATCAAAAAACAAGTAGCTGCGGGCGCATTGCCAAAATCAAACCAACTGAATCAAGAGGCCCAGGTGGCTACTAATGAACTCAATTTAATCAATCAAGAGAACGCATTAAATCTCTCGTTGCTTCAACTCAAGCAGTCCATGCAAATTTCTGGTTCAACAAAAATGCAGGTAGTAGTGCCAGATTTATCTGCGGAAGATTTAGTACTTGATAAAAGTGCAGAAGATATTTATCAAGTTGCATTGCAAGCAATGCCTGAGGTAAAGAGTGCTATGCTAAAGGTAGAGAGTGCTACAATGGCATTGAAGGCAAATCGTGGTAACTTTTATCCAAGATTATCATTAGTTGCATCTGCACAGTCAAATTATTCAAGTCTATCCAACACCGCGCGCTTTCAGTCAGATGGCACATTTAGTTTAAGTGCTCTTCCCTTAGGTGAAGTAGGTGGCACCGGTGCTAAAGTTTTCAACTATACGCCCAATGCAAATAAGATATCTGATAACTATGGAGAAACGGATCAGTTAAGTGACAACTTATTTAAGGCATTAACCTTACAGTTGAACATACCTGTTTTTAATGGGCTTCAAAATAGAACTGCTGTACAAAGATCAATCATTAATAGAGAACTCGCAGACATCACAGTTAAAGAGACTCAAAATACCTTAAGACAAAGTATCGAGACTGCCTTTAATGATGCTCTTGCATCATCCAAAAGTTACACTTCTTCATTGAAACAGGTTAATGCACAAGAGGAGGCTTACCGAATGAATAAACAACGTTTTGAAAATGGGGCTACTAGTTTTGTTGAATATCAGGTATCCGAAAACGATCTTTTCAGAGCTAAGTCGGATTTGACACGAGCTAAATATAATTTCATTTTCAAAAAGAAAGTACTCGACTTTTACCAAGGCAAACCAATAGACTATTAATACTTTTTACGAATGGCAAAACAAAAGAAAAAATCCAACAAGCTTCTTTATTGGGGAATTGGAATCGTTATTTTCCTCATCTTATTTTTAATCATCGGCAAGTCGCAAGGCTGGATTGGCAAATCACGCGATCTGGAAGTCGAGCTTACAAAATCCAAAAAAGTTTCCATCACAGAAAAAGTGAGTGCTTCGGGGACTGTGCAGCCAGTTATTGAAGTAAAGCTTGCACCAGAAGTTTCGGGCGAAATTATTCAATTGAATGTGCAAGATGGTGACTCAGTCAGACTTGGTGATGTGCTTGTAAAAATTCGCCCAGATGTGTGGATTAGTCAATTGGAAAGATCAGAGGCTTCACTAAGCCAACAAAAAGCAAACTTAGAATCTTCTCGTGCATCTCTCTCTCGAGCGGAAGCTACATTTATCCGTGCTGAGCAAGATTACAAACGTCAAGAGAAATTGTGGAACGAGAAAGTAATTTCAGAGTCGGACTGGCAATTGGCTCAACAGAATTATAAAGTAGCGCAAAACGATTTGAAATCGGCCACTCAAGGATTAGAGGCAGCAGGATTTGTGGTGAGCAGCACGAACGCGGGTGTGAAAGAATCACGTGAGAACGTGCGAAGAACAACAGTAATGGCTCCTATGAAGGGCATAGTATCTAAATTGAACGTGAAGCAAGGTGAACGAGTGGTAGGTACTGCCCAAATGGCTGGCACTGAAATGCTCCGCATTGCAGACCTTAATAAAATGGAAGTGCGTGTAAACGTAAATGAAAACGATATTGTACGTGTACATTATTCTGATACCGTACTCATTGATGTAGATTCGTATGCAAACATTGACAAACAGTTTAAGGGTATAGTAACCAATATTGCCAACACCGCTAAAGACAAGACATCTTCCGATGCGATTACCGAATTTGAAGTTAGGATTTTAATTCTCCGATCTTCTTACGAGGATTTAGTCACGAAAGGAAATAAGTTTCCATTCCGCCCAGGTATGACCGCCAGCGTAGAAATTATAACCACTAAGAAGGTTGATGTTCTGTCTGTGCCGTTGACTGCAGTAACAACTAGAAATCCTGAAAAGGAAAAGAAAGCAGAAGGAGGCCCAGCTAACAACAATGATGATGAGCAACCGAAAGTGACAACCGAAAGCAAGCAAAAACCTGAAAAGAAGGAAGACAAGATTGTTGTTTTTGTAAACGATAAAGGCATAGCTAAAATGACGGAAGTGAAGACTGGTATAAGTGACTATGATAACATCGAAATCATTTCGGGTCTACCAGAAAATGCCGAAGTGGTGACTGGTCCATTCCTTGTCGTCTCCAAGCGATTGAAAGATGGCGACAAAATCGTTCAAGCAAAAAAGGAGGATAAGAAAGGAGAGAAGAAGTAGGGCAAAAGGTAAGAGGTAATTGGTAAGAGGTGGTCGGTAATCGGTGGTCGGTTGCTGTCCATCTCTTTTTAATTGGTAGCATATCTGGTTAATTTCTACCTTCGTGTATCAAATTAGTAATTTAGTCACCTTTCCGTTTACTGGAATACCTATTAACATTTAACTTATAACTGAAAAATGATCAAACACCCTTGGCACGAAGCCCCCATTGGTACAAACCCTCCCGAATTTGTAAATGGAATTATAGAAATCTCTACGGGTATGCGCACCAAGTATGAGGTGGATAAAGATACAGGCTTGCTGAAGCTTGACAGAATTCTTTATTCTGCTGTTTATTATCCAGCTAACTATGGATTTATTCCGCAAACATTGGGTGATGACATGGATCCTCTAGATATTATGATCTTGTGTCGTGAGTCGATACAGCCACTTTGTTTGGTTCCGGCTCGCGTCATTGGTGTGATGCGCATGGTAGACCAAGGTTTGGCCGATGATAAGATTTTAGCTGTGGCTGAAAATGATGCCAATACCAAACACTTAAATGATATTAGTGAGTTGGCCTCGCATTTCAAATTAGAACTTAAAGAATTTTTTGAGAGCTATAAAAAGCTCGAAAATAAAGTAGTCACCGTCCCCGATTTCCAAGGAAAGGAAACGGCCATGCAAATTCTCACAAAGGCTGTTGCTTATTACCAATCACATTTCAAAAAATAGTGGAGCAACCTAAGTCAATCATAGTCATTCAAACTGCTTTTATTGGCGATGTAATCTTGGCTACTGCTTTGATTGAAAAGCTACATCAATTCTACCCCAAAGCAGGTATCGACTTTATAATACGAAAGGGAAATGAAACGCTACTTACCAATCACCCGTTTCTTCGCGAAGTGATTGTATTTGATAAGAAACGAAAATATAAAAACCTTTTTCTTCTGATAAGCAAAATCCGAAAGTCTAAGTACGATGTGTTGATCAATGTTCAACGATTCGCTACCACAGGATTGATTGCGACCTTTTCTGGCGCAAAAGTAAGAATTGGCTTTGATAAAAACCCATTATCTTTTCTCTATACAAAGAAGATCAAGCATCAGATCGGTCAGTTGCATGAAGTGGAGCGCAACCAAAAGTTAATTGAAGAACTTACCGATTCGAAGCCTTCAAAACCCAAACTTTATCCTAGCGCGAATGATTTTGAGAAGATAGAAATTTATCAATCCGAAAGTTATTATTGTATCGCACCTACTTCTGTTTGGTTCACCAAGCAATGGCCAGCCGAAAAATGGATTGAGTTGATTCAATCTGTTCAGCATAAAGTAAAATCAATTTTTCTTTTGGGTGCACCAGCAGATCATCACGTATGCGAGTCCATCCGATTGGCATCAGGATTTTCTGGTGCAGTTAACTTGGCAGGTAAATTGAGTTTTTTAGAATCTGCTGCACTGATGAAAAACGCCCAGATGAATTTTGTCAACGATTCTGCGCCCATGCACTTGGCATCCGCCACCAATGCACCTGTCAAGGCTATTTATTGCTCCACTGTTCCTTCCTTTGGTTTTGGCCCGTTATCCGACCAATCTTTTGTAATTGAAACCAAAGAAAAATTAGAATGCCGACCTTGCGGCCTTCATGGATTTAAAGATTGCCCTAAGGGTCATTTTAAATGTGCGTATACGATTAGTGTTGATCAATTAATTCGTTAGTTGGCGAGGCTACAGTTGCCACGGCCTTCAGGCCGTGGGTAGTAGTTCATGAGAATATTAAACAGGGCTTTAGCCCTTTCATTTCTTTTGAATGCTCTTCTTAGAAGTTTGTCACTTCTTCATAAACCCTATGCATTGGCATACCCATCACAGTAAAATAACTTCCATTTATTTTTTCAATACCAACCATCCCTAACCAATCCTGCGCCCCATAAGCCCCTGCTTTATCAAATGGCTTGCATGTATCAATATAAAATTCGATTTCTTCTAAACTCAATTTTTTAAAAGTCACTTCCGTGCGATCGTCAAAGCAAACCATTTTCTCTTTACTCAAAAGACAAACTGCTGTGATGACTGTGTGAGTTTGTCCACTTAGCGATTGAAGCATCTCAATGGCTTGGTTGCGATCCTTCGGTTTGTTCAGAATAGTTTTGTCAAGGATCACAACGGTATCAGAAGCTACAATAACTTCCTTATCAATTTTATGAAGAAGCACTCTCGCTTTCTTCTCTGCTAAATACCTCGGAACTGATTCCACAGGCATATCAGATGAAAATGATTCATCAATATCAGGTGACTGAATTGTGAATTGAAAGCCCGCTTCTTTCATCAAGAATTGCCTGCGTGGAGAGCTAGAAGCGAGAATAAGGGGGCGTTTGAAATTCATTTTCTTTAATAGAACTAAATAAAAAGCCACTGACCACTTTGGGGTAAAAATAGGTTGACTTCTGTGGCATGGTGTAGCCACTTGCGCAGACTTGTTTGATTTCTTCAATGCTTACTTCTTGCGTAATGATGGCCATTTGTGCCTCGCCCTTCATTACTTTTGTGTGGCAATCAGAAAAACTTCGGTCGAACGAGATATTTTCTGAGCCGCGTTGATCTTTACCAGCGATACCCAAAATCTTCTCTATGATAAAATAATGAAGCACCGTTAGGTCAAGCGCTTTGATCTCGTCAGGAAAATTCCAAGTCATTATAGAAATAGCTTCTGGCCTCAATCGTATCTTCAGTGCTTTGTCTTTGAATAGGACTCCAAAAGCCCACTTTTTGCCCATGATGATTTCATTGAGTGTGTCGGCATCTTCAATCACTTTTACTTCAAAGTCGTTGCTCAATTTTGAAATGATTTCTTCTTCATTGAAATTCTTAATACCATCTATCAAGCGGTGAGTAGGAAGGATTCTCAGATCACCTGCTTCGGTATTGGTCAAATACATCAAATGAAAATTGTAACCTTCTTTGCCAGTATGATTTGGGTTTGATTTTTCACGCTGATGTTTTAATATCAATGAACTTTCATATCGATGATGGCCATCCGCCAAAATTATTTTTTTCTTTTCGACTACGTCAATGAACTTTTGGATTACAATTGCATCTTGAATTACAGCCAGCACATCACGCACACCTTGATAATCTTCGGTTTCATACAATGGCATGGCCATTACTTCGTCCATGTATTTTTCCAATTCAAAATATTCATCAGTATAAAGCCCATGAGTCGGACTCGCATGAAGTTCTGTCTTCTCCAAAAGTTCAATACGATCATTCACGGCTTTGGGTATCGTGTTCTCATGGCGAAGGATTACGTTTTCATTCCAATCGTAAGCACGGATGTGGCAAACAAAGCCCTTGCGGCAAAATTCTTTTGAAGCACCTGCCATCTTGAAGAACTGATAATAGACATAGATACAAGGAATGGTGTCTTGAACTAATGTGCCGTTCTCTTTCCAATCGTTTAATAATTGAAACGCTTTCGCGGAAGCGTTGGGCGCTTGTGGCACTGATAGATGGATAGAGTTATTTGGATTTTGATATAGTGCTTTGCGTTGTTTATCAGAAACAACATCGAACAATGGAGAAACGAGTTCGTCAATGTGTTGTGTCAATTCAGCATTGTATCGCCAGGCGCGAATAGGTTTTATTTCTGCCATAGCTTAAAGCCTATTTTTGCGCCACTTACTTTCTTTGTGGGTCATCTGTGTTTCTGAACTGATTTTAGGTAGTGTACTGTTGGATACCGTAACTGCAAAAGCAGCCGCCAATAGCTCTTCATCCTCATTAATATCGCCTTTCAAATATTCTGGCTTAAAATAATTTTCGATAAAACGCGTATTGAAGTTTCCTGATCGGAATGCTTCATGCCCCATTACAAAATGGCCGAAGCCCAAGG
>JBJXEB010000082.1:0-37509 GCA_046155095.1 Cyclobacteriaceae bacterium | reverse complement strand
CCACGACTTAGAACGAATTGGCGGATTGCTGAATGACGGAACGCATTAAATATCGAGAGAGCGTTCGGCCAGGGATAGTAGCGGATACCCCGCAGCAGCATGGGCGTGTGCGGCTGGGCGAGGAGTAGAAGCGGATAGCCCGGTGCCACTGCGCCTCGCGTGGCAGCCCGCAAAAAAAAATCAGCCTATAAATACACCCACCAATAAAAACAAAAAAGCCCCGACCAGCAGGGCTTCTAAATTCTAAATTTCTATTTTCTGACTTCTTCTCAGTACTCGTCTTCATTGAAGAAGAAATCTTCTTTGGTGGGATAGTCGGGCCAGATCTCTTCAATGCTCTCGTAGGGCTGGCCATCATCTTCCAGTTCTTGTAAATTCTCTACCACTTCCAATGGCGCGCCAGAGCGGATAGAGAAATCGATCAATTCATCTTTAGTAGCAGGCCAAGGTGCATCCTCGAGGTACGAAGCCAATTCAAGTGTCCAATACATAGTGTGTTCCCCCTTTAATTTTCCGCAAAAATAGAATTAATTAGACCATTGTCAATAGTCAACGGTCGATAGTTAATAATTTAGAAAAGTAACCAGTGGTAAGTGGCCATACATTGAAACCAAACAATGGACTATTGAGGTAAAAAAGCCATATTTGCCTTCCCAAACCTTTTCTTAAACAACATGGCAGACGAAAAAATAATTTTCTCGATGGAGCGCGTAAACAAGATTTACCCGCCTCAAAAGCAAGTTTTAAAAAATATTTACCTCGGCTTCTATTATGGTGCCAAGATTGGCGTGCTTGGCCTCAATGGCTCGGGCAAGTCATCGCTGCTGCGCATTATTGCGGGCATCGACAAAGAATTTCAGGGCAACGTGGTTTCTGATTTGAGTTTTAGTGTGGGGCTCCTAGAGCAAGAGCCTCAATTGGACAAAACCAAAACCGTGCGCGAGATTGTGGAGGAAGGTGTGAAGGAAACGGTTGCGCTGCTGAAAGAATTTGAAGCCATCAACGAAAAATTTGGCGACCCTGAAATATTGGATAGTCCCGATAAGATGGACAAGCTGATTGCCAAGCAAGCGGAGGTGCAAGATAAACTGGATGCGATAGACGCATGGGGATTGGATGCAAAGTTGGATCGCGCGATGGATGCACTGCGTTGCCCTCCATCGGATGCGAAAATTGAATATCTATCGGGTGGAGAAAAAAGGCGCGTGGCCTTGTGCCGATTATTATTGCAAGAACCAGATGTGTTGCTACTGGATGAGCCAACCAATCACTTGGATGCGGAATCTGTCTATTGGCTTGAGCAACATTTGAAACAATACAAAGGCACAGTGATTGCGGTAACGCACGATAGATACTTCTTAGATAATGTAGCGGGATGGATTTTAGAATTGGATCGTGGCGAGGGAATTCCTTGGAAAGGAAATTACTCTAGCTGGTTAGATCAAAAGCAAAAACGATTAGCGCAAGAAGAAAAATCGGAATCGAAAAGACAGAAAGCTTTGGAGCGCGAGCTAGAGTGGGTGCGCATGAACCCAAAAGGGCGGCAAGCAAAAGGAAAAGCGCGCTTGAGCAATTATGAAAAACTAATTAGTCAAGAGACGAGGGAGAAGGAAGAGAAACTGGAGTTGTTTATTCCGCCTGGACCGCGCCTCGGCAATAAAGTAATTGAAGCGAGTGGTGTATCGAAGGCTTATGGAGATAAGTTGCTCTATGAGAATTTGACTTTCTCATTGCCACCCGCAGGGATTGTAGGAATCATCGGCCCGAACGGTGCGGGTAAGACTACACTCTTTAAAATGATAACGGGTGTAGAGAAGCCCGATGCAGGAACTTTTGCAGTGGGTGAAACAGTGAAATTTGCCTATGTAGATCAAGAGCATGATGACTTAAAACCAGAGGATACCGTTTTCCAGGCAATCACCGGTGGTGGTGATTTACTCATGGTGGGGGGAAAAGAAATCAACTCGCGTGCGTATGTGAGCAAGTTTAATTTCAGCGGCACCGATCAATCCAAAAAAGTAAAAGAACTATCAGGCGGTATGCGCAATCGTGCGCACTTGGCTATTGCATTGAAGCAAGGAGGCAATCTATTATTGTTGGATGAGCCTACGAACGACTTGGATATCAATACGCTTCGTTCATTGGAAGAAGCGCTGGAAAATTTTGGCGGTTGTGCCGTTATCATTTCTCACGATAGGTGGTTCTTAGATCGGGTGTGTACGCACATACTTGCTTTCGAAGGAGACTCTCAAGTTTATTGGTTTGAAGGCAGCTTTAGTGAATACGAAGAAAACAAACGCAAACGCTTGGGCGATGAGCAGCCGCATCGGATTAGATATAAGAAATTAGTAAAGTGAAATAGTAGGCAGTAAGCAGAATGCAGTAGGCAGTGGTAGCGACTGCCGACTGCATTCTGCCAACCGCCAACTTTATAACATGAAAGCGCTCTATACAATACTCCTTTTAGTTGCCTCCAACACCTTTATGACTTTTGCGTGGTATGGTCATTTGAAATTTAAAGAAATGAGTTGGAGCCAGAATTTAGGATTGGCTAGCATCATTCTAATCAGTTGGGGCATTGCGCTGTTTGAATACATTCTTCAAGTCCCTGCAAATAGAATTGGCTTCAAAGAATATGGCGGGCCATTTCCTTTGGTAGAATTGAAAGTAATACAAGAGGTAATTACGCTCACCGTGTTTGTTGTTTTCTCGCTGCTCGTCTTCAAGAACGAAACTTTTCGGTGGAATCATGCGATTGGCTTTGTGTTTTTGATATTGGCGGTGTATTTCATTTTTAAGAAGTAACAAAGTAAATAGTCTTGAGATAGCTAACGTTTTACCAAGACCTAGTTTGGTCAAATTTATATTATTGATAATCACTGAGATAAAAAACAAATTCAAATAGTTAAGTTATAACTTAAATAAAATGACTACCTTTGAAGTTAGGAATATACCAGAGTTTGAAACTCGGCAAAGGGTTAATAAACTCGTAAGAAATGGTAAGTGTTTGGTTGAGAATTTTCAAAATGAAATCAAAAAAGATAAAAATATTTCACCAGAATTGGACGAGCTTGTTGCTACTATTGAAGATGTTGCCAATGGGAAAATTGTCCCTAAAAATCAATATAGAAAATTGAATGTAAGCGACAAACTAAAATACGCAGCATACGAAGTTAAAAGCAAGCACCTACGATTATACTTGATACACGAAAAAGATACTGGACAAATACACATCTTAGGCGGAAAGAAAGGTGATCAAGATGAAGATATTAAGCGTGTAGAGAGGATCATCAAAGAATACACATTATTCAGACAAACCTTTAAAAAGTAAAAATATGTTTAGTAAAGAAGAATTGTTAAAAAGACCTAACTACCTGCTGACCAAATATCAAAATGAAATTTACCGCCAATTGGTGGAATATATGCAAACAAATAATCTTACTCAGAAGGATGTGGCAGAAAGATTAGGTGCCAGTAGTGCCTACGTCAGCCAAATCTTAAATGGCAATTTCAATTTCACCTTGAAGAAGCTTATCGAAATTGGTGTGATGATTGGCAAGATACCCGTGATGGAATTTATTGATCCTTCAGAGTTTCAGAGAAGAGAAAAAGGAGCGACAATAAGACCAGCTCCGTCAGCAACAAAAAGAATATTCAAATCGGCCCCTTCAAGAAAACATTCTATTCCAGTTACTAGATGAAACCTTTCGGTGGAATCACGCGATTGGGTTTATGTTTTTGGTGTTGGCGGTGTACTTTATTTTTAAGAAGTAACAAAGTAAATAGTCTTGAGTATAGAGTCTTGAGATCGCCAGTGGTTACTCAAGACTCTATTAACTATTCTCAAGACTCAATACTATCTACTCAATACTCTTCTCCTCCTTATACCATTTAATATTCTTAGACGAATACATAATCAATCCGATGATCAAGAACAAGCCGATGCTGCCTAGCAACAATGAATAATCTTGTAACTGGATGATCACAAAAATGAACGTGTAGAAAAACACCATCAAGAAACTAAAAATGAAAACCAACTTTTTAGAGTCTAGGAAGGTAATAGAATACAAACTTACCAAGATGACAGTAGCCAACGAGGCAACCAAGTACGCCCAGTTGTAACCAACATGCTCTGAAAAAGAAAGCAACAACGAATAGTAAATAATCAATGCCGCGCCCACCAAAATATATTGAAACGGATGGATGCGCACCTTTCGTAAAATCTCTACCATGAAAAGCGCAATGAACGTAAGTAAGATGATGAGCTTACTGTACTTGGCTGTGCGCATGCTTTTCTGATATTGATCTACGGGTATCAACAGTTTCACGCCAAATTCAGAGCCTGAAATTTTTTGTCCCTCTCCTATCCATTGCTGCGAGAATGGGCGGTTGTAATGAAGTACATCCCACGATGCTTTGAAACCTGTCTCTGATACATCGCGGCTTGATGGAAGAAAATTTCCTGCAAAGCTGGGACTCGCCCACGGACCCTCTACCTTCACATGAGTGGTTTTACCCACCGGAACAAAATAGAGCAACGTGCTTCCCTTCAATCCTAATTTAATAGAAACATCTTTTGAAAAGTCTTCGGCCTTTTCCCAATTTAAGTCGGCCATGATTCCATTTTCAAAAACAGAAGATTGGGGGTACGCAGCGGCTACTGCGGTTGAGTTATCATACGCATCTGTTGCGGCTTGGCTATATTGAGTTGACAAACCAATTTGGCTCGAAGGCTCGCAGGGCAACGCAACGCTACCGAGCATCAGTGTAGGGTTTTTGCTGATGCCCCGCAAGTCGGTGATGCCCATGACGAGGTGCGCATCTTTCCATAACACATCTTTCTCTTCTATCCCTAGTTTTTTGAAATCAGGTTTGTTGAATGTTGAGCTTAGTGCAATTTGTGATTCGTATACAGCCGCATCAAAAATGCCTCGGTGCAAAATCTGTGGATCGACTTTGCTGTTCACATTTAATTGCTCGGGCAGAAAAAACGCTTTCTCTTCCCACTCACGGATTTCAATCCCGTCTTTTCCTTTATCGATTTTTTCACGCTTGGTAAACGGTATCACCAGCATAGGGCCCGTGATGGTTTGCTCACCCGACCACTTACCTGCTATTTCATTAATCACTGATTCGGCCCTTGATTGCCTTTCATAGATCAATGATTCGATCCACGAAGACGGGATCATCAATATTAAAATCAAAATACCGATGGACATCAGTTTGATGGTAACTGATTCCTTGATCCAGTTGTTGAGGCGTTCAAAGATGTTGGGTTGATTGGTTTCCATAATTTAGATGTTAGATGTAAGATTTATGATTTTAGATTTTAGATTTATTGAAAGTACTTTGTATTTAAAAGTTAATGGGTAAAAAAATTACTTGCGCTGTTGTTTGATCAATTCTTCGAGAGCATCAATGTGTTTCTTAAAAGAGGAGCGACCGCGCTCTGTGATTTTGTAACGCGTGTTCGGTTTTTTTTCAACGAATGATTTGTTCACCGAAATATATTTTTCGCGCTCCAATGCTTTTAGATGCGTGGCCAAATTGCCATCAGTGGCATCCAACAATTCTTTCAACGCATTAAAATCATACGAATCATTGGCGGCAAGCACAGAAATAATTTGCAGGCGTGTGCGGTGCTCCAATATTTTATCCAAATTTTCAAACGCGTTCTTCATCTGTCGTACTTCTTGTACATCACTATGCCATACAGAATGTGCAGCCCACCAAAGCCGAGTGCCCAAAAATATAAACCAAAGCCGGGCAAGAATGCGGCAATAAGACCAACTATAATCTCGCAATTACCGAGATAGCGCATCTCATCATATAAATTCGAACTGGCATTGATGAGGGCGAGTCCATAAAAGATAAGAACCGAAGAAGCCACCATATTATAGTGACCGTGATAGACCAAGACCAAAGTAAAAATTCCGCCCACTACCAAAGGAACTAAGAGATTCATCAATAAACGTCTGCTCGTCTCGTTCCAAATCTTCGTCTTCTGTTTCTTCGCCTTGCCCACACTGAACAACCAACCCGTAGCCACGGATGCAATCAGCACAGCTACTGCTACCAAGATCAAATTTTTCACCACTGGAATATTGCCTTGATAATATTCTACCGTGCGTGTCGCCTCGCCCGAATAGATTTGATAGTAGGCAATGGCCGCCCCTATCAAAGCATAGACCCCGGCTAAAACACCTGAGAGGCCGCTGAGTGAAACAAACTTCACCGACCGCTCCATGAGGTGGCGAATGGATTCAAGGTCTTTTTGTGCGCGTTGATTTTCCATTTTTAAAAGTACTTTTAATTACAAAGTTAATGAACGAGAATTGTCTCGCAAGGTTTTGAGAAAGTTTTTTTAGGGATAGCGAGTGATGAAGGAGTTAAGTGATGCGATGATAAAGAGCGATGCACCCCGGCAAGGGATAGGAGCGGAAAGCCCGAAGTGTGCAGGCTTGTGTGTGGCCGGACTTGCAGCGGATAGCCCAGTGGCCATTGCGCCTCGCATGGCCATGCCGCAAAATATTTTTAAAAATTACAGATAGTCACCAAGCCACAAAGCGATGCAAAAACCCAGTTGGGCCACTCCATACAGTAATAAAAATCAAAAAGTTGAAGTCTGTTTTTGATAATTGCAGCTCAAACCCGTAATATTGCACCTCAAATTCTTCCTTAGCTCAGCTGGTTAGAGCATCTGACTGTTAATCAGAGGGTCCCTGGTTCAAGTCCAGGAGGGAGAGCAAACTACAAGGCATCACAATCATGTGGTGCCTTTTTAGTTTTAATCAGAATCAACAACGGACAATGGCAAGCAAAGCAACAGTTTTCTTATTGCTCGTTTCTTTACTGCCCTCCAAAAGTCTGGTTGCACAAAGTACACCCTCCCTCATACAAACCGACCTCATTGAAGTTTTAGTAAAAGCACTCCACATTTCTGTCAAGGCAAAACCACCAGGCGAAAAGCGGGTTTCTTTTTCGGTAATACCTACCACTGAATCAACGGGTGGCAAAAGAGTTTTTGTGTCTGCCATCAACGCGGCCTTTATTATTGGGAATAAAGACTCCACTAATTTTTCCAGTATTTTCTTTTTGCCCTATACAAACTTCTCCGACAATTTTGGTTTTGGTATCAAACAAAATTTATTTACAAGTCGCAACGTATGGAACTTGCCGGGGGAAATCCGGATCAGTAAAATCAATCAATACACGTATGGGCTGGGGAGCGATATTTCTGAGCAAGAACAAGTAAAAGTGAACTACACTAATATCCGTTTCTATTTCAACGCGAACCGAAAACTCTCTCACGATTTTTTTGCGGGCATCGGTCTTGATTACGATGATTACTACGACATCACTTCATCAACATCTACTTCGATTAACGCCTTTGAAAAATATGGGATTGGCACGAGTGGCCGCTCCTCCACATTTGGCATTAACTTCAATGTGCTTCACGACAATCGCAAGAACTCTATCAACCCTGCAGATGGTTGGTACTCTGCATTAATTTATCGGGTCAATCCTCTAAGCTCAAACGATGGGCAATGGACATCGATTTATTTAGATCTACGAAAATATATTCGGCTGAATTCCGCCAAGCGGAAAATTATCGCCATATCTGGTTTTTATTGGGGCACAGATGGCATGGTGCCTTATCTTAACTTGCCAGGCACACAATTAGAATTTACTGGAAGATCTGGGCGTGGGTATGCATGGGGCCGTTTTCGCGGGAAGCAAATGCTTTACTTAGAAAGTGAATATCGATTTGATATTTCCAGAAATGGATTATTTGGTGCGGTGTTTTTCGCAAACGCCCAATCACTAGCCAATGATGATAATGAGTTCACTTCCGTGAACCCTGCCGGTGGTTTCGGTGCGCGCATTAAATTCAATAAAGAATCAGATACCAATCTTACTCTTGATTTCGCTTTTGGTAAAGACTCGTTTGGCTTTTACATTGGACTGGGAGAATTTTTCTAAGTCGTTTAGTACAACTCTTTAAATCCTTCCTAGTGATGAATTGTGTATATTACACCTGAAACAAAACACAATTAATTTATGATAAAGAAAATATTGATCGGCTTAGGAGTAGTTCTACTTGCCGTGGTTGGATATGTTGGCTACGGTATCCTTTTTCCGAAAAGCCCCAATAAGGCAACTTCATTTAGCGACAACGGCCTAGATTTAAAAGTCACGTACTCTCAACCTTACAAAAAAGGCAGGCTGATTTTTGGCGAGGAGAAAGACAAAGCATTACAGCCTTACGGAAAATATTGGAGGCTTGGCGCCAATGCTGCAACAGAAATTACATTTAGCAAGGATGTAAATTTTGCAGGCAAGCCAGTAAAAGCTGGTAGCTACAGAATGTATGCCGTGCCAGGACTTACTTCATTTCAAGTTTCCTTGAACAGCGAATTGGGCGTTTTCTTAGCAGCAGGAGAACCCGATTACAAAAAAGATGTACTCAAAGTTGATGTTCCCGTTACAATTGCTCCAACTGAAACAGAACAGTTCACAATCAATTTCGGCAGCGATTCTACTGGAGTGAAAATGGATTTTGTGTGGGACAAAACGTTGGTGAGTATTCCGATTATCATTCAGTAAATTAGTTTACTTAAAGGATCAACGATTTTTCATTTGTGAAATAAGTCGCAGTGCTACAATCCCCAAATCTTAAATCGAAAATCTTAAATCAAAAATCAATGTCCTTCTCTAAAAAGAAATGGATATTACTTCCCATTGCTGTGTTGATTTTTCTATGGGCTGTTTATTTTACAATTGTTAAAATCCAATACCGAAATAATGTAATGGATGTGGAAGAGTATGAGCCCGTTTCCACTTTGAAAGTGCCACAGCATTTACTCACACACTCCAAGTTTCCTTTCATTGATGTACACAATCATCAATGGACTATGCCCATCCAAGACCTAGATAAGTTGGTGGCGGAAATGGATTCGTTGAACATGGGCGTGATGGTGAACCTCAGTGGCTTTCGCGGAAAATATTTAGAATGGTCGCTGGACAATGTGAAGAACAATCACCCCAAACGCTTTGTGCTTTTCCTCAACATCGACTTTGAAAAATTGGATGACGATGGATGGCCGAATGAAACACTGAGCATGATGGAGGAAGCGGTGAAGCAAGGTGTGAAAGGATTGAAAGTATACAAAGGATTAGGCTTAACTGATAAAGACAACAATGGAAATCGAATTTCGGTTGACGATCCACGCCTCGATCCTATCTGGGCAAAGTGTGGTGAGTTGGGCATTCCTGTGTTAATCCATTCGGGGGAACCTAATTCATTTTGGAATCCGAAAGATAAGCACAACGAACGTTGGCTAGAGTTAAAGCAAGAGCCGAGTCGCTATCGCTCACCGAAAGAATATCCAAGCTTTGAACAAATCATGGGAGAACAGCACCACGTATTTCGCAAGCATCCTGAAACAAAATTTATTGACGCGCACCTTGGCTGGTTTGGAAATGATTTGGAGCGATTAGGTAAATTATTTGATGAGCTGCCCAACGTACATACCGAGCTAGGCGCAGTGTTGGCCGAGCTTGGGAGACAACCACGTTTCGCACGCGCTTGGATGATCAAGTATCAAGACCGAGTGATGATGGGCAAAGACACTTACAAAAAAGAAGAGTACTACACTTACTTTCGTGTGTTAGAAACTGACGATGAGTATTTCGATTACTATCGCAAGCGGCATGCACATTGGAAAATGTATGGCCTCGCTCTCCCCGACTCTGTTCTCAAAAAAGTGTATTTTGAAAATGCCCTGAAGGTAATTCCTGGGATTGAAAGTAGTCTGTTTCCAATCACGAAGTATTGAATTTACTTGGTTATTCTACCACTGTATCAAAGGCACTGTTCAAAATTTTTCCGTTGCGCTTCATTTGTATCCAAATGCGGTAATTACCGGGGCTCGGAAAAGAGTAAGGAAAAGTAACGGTTGAATGCTCGGGGTGATTAGAATCTATCTCATGTGGCATATTGCCCATCAATTGTTTATTTCGCTCTTCTTCGCTTAATGAATCTAGTCTAGCAATCACTTGGTTGATGCTATCCATAAAGAAAGTAGGTTTTGAGAGCTTGCTCCAATTCACAGGACCTGTTGCTCCATCAAAACGAGTTTGAATGGTTTGCTGCGAAGCCATCGAGTAACTGCCCACGGGATGCAGGTGAATGTAAACACTGCCATCATCTTTCATTACTACAGCATGGCCCATCATTCCCAAATAAGGCTGTAGGTTGGCGGGTTTATTATTTTCATCAAGGATGTTGAAAGTCAATTCATAGAGTTTCCCAGCTATGAATGGTTCATTGCCAGTGTGCTCCCACACGGCAGTGGAGCCATCAGGCAAAGAAGTTTTAAAACCCGGCTTTCCACAAATAACAATGCCTTGGGTGATATTCTGTCTCATCGATTCTCTTGCAATCGGATTGGTAACAAAGTAAGTATCATCACGGTTGAGTAATGATGAGTCTGCGGAGGCAACAAGCGATGGAATTTTGTTATCAATGTCTATGGTATCTGGAATCGTCTCTGAAAAACCACTAAAGCGCGTGATGTCAGCAAACATCAAATACTTTCCATTTGGCAATGGGGGCAATGGTGTAATGTAAGTTGCTGAATCTTTCCGTTGAGGATGAAGATGTGCAAACACATCCATGCTGCCCGCTCGCACTAAGAAGAGGTGCATAAGTTTTCCATGGTCGGGCACAACAAGCGAAAGTTTTCTGGTAAAATTCAAATTAGCCCGCTTGGTGGTATCAATTTTAAATTCAAGGAAATGATGTCCTCTACTCTGAACAATGGAAGAAGTAGCAACAAGGGGTCGATACAAAAACCGCTTATAGTCGGAAGCCCAACCATCCCACCAAGATTTTCCTCCCCACAAAATCAAGATGAGCATAACAGCACTAACGCCTCCACCGATCCAACGCTTGCGCACAATTTTTTGCGTGATGGCTTCTTGTGGTTTTACCAATCCATCGCTCACGCTCGCACTGATGATTGTCACCATCAAGATCACAAGCAGCACACACAACGCAAATAAAATCCATCCCAACGAAACAGGCATCACCTTTTGGGAGGTAGAAATAGCCATTACGGGAACAAGTATTTGCCCTACCCCATTCACACCTTTCACTTCCAAATTAATCCCTGACGTTCCTGAATCCATCAACCAAACCAATCCTTGATAATGGCCTGGTTCGTTGGGCACGGGCTTCATCTCATCGGCCGATGGCGCACCTTTGCTTCCTGCATACCAATAGATTGGCTTTGCCCAGATGGATGCTATGCCTTCGCTTTTTGTATAAATATTTATGATGGCAGTGCCTGGGATTACTTCGGGTGGAGTGATCAGCACCAGTACGCCATAGTTTCCCGCTTTGCCTTCAAACGTGACACCTGGACTACCAATGTGAGAGTTAGCCAGCGGAGATAGGCCGACCAATAAAAAAATTAAAATGAATTTGCGCATGGATATGTTTTTATCGAACCACCTTTTTCATCCAGCCACCCCATGATATGCCTATGAATGCGGAGACGATAGCAAACAGCAGTGCTATAGCTAGCCCACTAGCGAGATCGATTCCAGAAGATACCATCCAATCTGCGAAAGCGTAACGATATTCCCACGAGGGGTCGGAACCAAAATACCAACTCGATGTACCAAAAAACCAATGACCTTTAGAAGCCATCAGCACATTGGCGAAAGGCCATTGTATAAGTATCAACGCAATCAAAAATACCGCACCATACAGCAAAGATTTTATCCAATGGTTTTTGTTTATACGGTGCGTGATCAAATCAATTGCGATTGCAGGAAACACAATCAGCAAAGGAAAATGAAACGGTTGAAAATGAGTGATGGGGTTAAGCACAGGACCCAACCTGGGCGTGGCAGGGAATAGAGGAAGTATCCAGGACATCAACAGGAGAAATACGGAGTAAACAACAGCCGCATTGGTAGCACCCCACTTTGATTTTGATGAGATGGAGAAAGCAACCATAAAGAGTGGAAAAAGTACACTCGCCACTTGATAGAAGTTGGCCTTGTGCATATCGTGCCGGCTAAACGAATCGGAGGCAATGGTAAAGATCATGGTAAGTACAAATCCTGTTGATAAGGCAAAAGGCAAATTGAATCCCTTGATGGAAGAGGCAGATGATCGTGACGATTTGTTTTGATAAGCCAACACGCTGATGATAGCACCGAATTGAATCATGAGCATGCCCAAAAGTAAAACAGTATGTGGAGGAGAAAGTATCGTTACGTCCAATCCATACGTGTTGTGCCACCAATCATCAAACGGAGCGGAAGTGAGCATGGCGATAGCTCCCCAAATACAAAACAAATTCCCCAACGACCCACGGAAGATTCCCCAAAACTTCACCGTATTTGATCGTTCCAAAAGAGTGGGCGCAAAAGTCATTTTCAAAACGCGGTATCCAGAAAACAATCCTGCCACTACGCCTCCAAAATAAATAGCTAGATGCGGAGCAGAGAACAATCCATCGCGGCCAATGCTGGTATGCCAAGAAATATCCCAGATCAAGCCAACCATGATACTGAGCGAGCAAACAACAGTAGCGGAGAGATAAAATGGGATAGCCGTTCTGGCGGTGGTTGCTTGCTCGTGCAAAACGGAAGATGCCTGAAGAGATATTGATTGCATAAAAATAGGTGTTATACAAATGTATAAAACTAATTTTAAATCCATAGATTTTTATGGAAGTGCCAGACAAGGTACTGTGCTAATGCCCTCTTATTGAATGCTCCCTCGCAATCCATCAAAATACTGCTATATTGCCTTGAGAATTTCATTACACCATAAACTATTCATCCATGAAAAAAATTCTTACCCTTCTGCTCTTTCTCTCATCGCATCTGGCATTTGCACAAACAGACAAAGCTCGGCAAACGATCAAAACAAAAGCCACTGAAATTGAAAAGAAAGTGATTGGGTGGCGCAGAGACATCCATGAACATCCTGAGTTGGGTAATAGGGAATTTCGCACGGCAGAGTTAATAGCAAAGCATCTTCAATCATTGGGCATTGAAGTAAAGACGGGTGTTGGCAAAACTGGTGTTGTAGGTTTGTTAAAAGGTGGCTTGCCCGGGCCAGTGATTGCACTTCGTGCAGACATGGACGCCCTACCTGTCTATGAAAAAAATGATTTGCCATTCGCATCGAAAGCAACTACCGAATATAATGGTCAACAAGTTGGCGTGATGCATGCATGTGGTCACGATACACACGTAGCAATATTGATGGGCACTGCCGAAGTACTTGCTTCGATGAAAAAAGAATTGAAAGGGTCAGTAAAATTTATTTTTCAACCTGCGGAAGAAGGTGCGCCCAAAGACGAGGAAGGTGGCGCTGAACTGATGGTAAAAGAAGGCGTGCTTGAAAATCCTAAAGTAGATGTGATCTTCGGCCTTCATATCAGTTCTATGCATGAAGTCGGCACCATTACTTATCGCCCTGGAGGTGCCATGGCATCTGTAAATGATATGAAAATTACTGTTAATGGTAAGCCATCGCATGGCGCACAACCATGGGCTTCGGTAGATCCCATTCTTGTTTCAGCACAAATTATTAACAGCCTCCAAAGCATTGTCAGTAGAAATTTAGATGTTACAGAAAATCCTGCAGTGGTAACGATTGGTTCAATTCATGGTGGAAATCGTAGCAATATCATTTCAGAAAAAGTAGAACTAATGGGAACGGTTCGCACTTTAAGTACTGAAGACGAAAAAATGGTGATCAGGCGTATCAACGAAATTGCCACCCACACTGCACAAGCAGCTGGTGCGACCGCTGTGGTTGAACTACCGTATAGCACACGCTATCCTGTTACGTTCAACAATATTGCACTAACAAACCGCATGCTTCCATCTATTCAAAAATCGGCTGGGAAAGAAAATGTAACACTCGTTCCTGCAAGAACGGGCAGCGAAGACTTTTCTTATTTTGCCGAAAGAGTACCAGGGCTATTTTTGTTTTTGGGCGGCATGCCAAAAGGTACTGACCCTAAAAATGCAGGGCCACATCATACACCTCAATTTATTATTGATGATAGTGGTTTAACGCTTGGCGTAAATACACTTTGCAATTTGGTAGTGGATTATGCGAATGGAAAATAAACGGTTTCTGGTTTCCTGTTACAGGTTTACCGGCAACTGGAAACCAGCACCTCTTTTCATTCCGTTCTCAGGCTATTCACTGGGTTTGCCAGCGCTGCCTTGATAGCTTGGTAGCTGACCGTGGCCAGCGTAATTATTAAAGCACCCATTCCGGCCGCAGCAAATATCCACCAAGAGATTTCTGTTCTATACTCATACTTGAGCAACCAGTTGCCCATGAAATAACCAGAAATAGGAACAGCTAATAGCAACGAAATCATTACGAGTATCACAAAATCTTTTGAGAGCATTTGCCATAGCATAAATGTAGACGCACCTAATACTTTCCTCACTCCTATTTCTTTGGCACGCTGCTCAGCCACAAAAGAAGCCAGCCCGAAAATGCCCAAGCAACTAATGAAGATGGCCAACACGGCAAAGAAACTCGCGAGCTTGCCCACACGCTCTTCATCACCAAACTTGCGGGCATAGTCTTCATCCACAAATTTGTATTCAAACGGAGAATCGGGATTATATTTTTTAAAGACAGTTTCCATTTTGTTCAACGCTTCGCGCGAACCGATAGTTGGATTTATTTTTAGAAGTACCACATTCGATTCATCTTTAGAAATATGGAACAACGAAGGTCTTGCAGGTTCATAAGGCGACTCTACCACCATGTCTTTAATAATGCCAATGATGGTATATGGCTTTCCTTCCCACTTCAATTCTGATCCAATAGTATTTTTAAAGTCGAGAAATTTTGCGGCCGCTTCGTTGATGACAAAAGCCAACGAATCCGTAGCATGGTCGCGAGAAAAATCGCGGCCTTCTTTGAATTGCCAACCCACTGTTTTTCCGTATTCATGCGTGATGCCATTGTTAGGGAAATCCACTGCGAGCGATGGGTCTTTGCCTTCCCATTGAAAGCCTCCATTGGTGTTCCACACGTTGGTAGGCGGGCTGCCCGACTCTGCCATCTCTGCCACTGCTCCCGAAGAAATTAATTCCTGCCGCACCGTTTCAAAATGTTTATGAATGTCATCGGTGGACATAAACATATTGATCAATCCATTTCGCTCATAACCGACAGGGCGATCTTTAGCAAATTGTATCTGCCTAAACACAATGATGGTACCAATGATCAAAATAACAGAAACAGAAAATTGCACCACCACTAGAACTTGGCGAGGGATGGAAGCAAAGCGCCCTACGCGAAATGTTCCTTTCAAAACTTGTACGGGGTTGAATGACGAGAGATAAAGTGCGGGATAACTTCCAGCAATAATACCTGTGAGCAAGCTAAAGCAGATACCCACTATCCAAAATACAGGGTTGAGCAAAGGCATGATTATTTTTTTATCGGCCACTTCATTGAATGATGGAAGTATAAGAAGCACTAATAAAATCGCCAACATAAAAGCCAAGAAGGTCACCACCAACGATTCACTAAAAAACTGGCTGATCAGTTGCCCTCGCACTGAGCCAATAGATTTGCGAATGCCAACTTCCTTGGCTCTTCTTTCTGAGCGCGCGGTACTTAGATTCATGAAATTGATACAGGCCAGCAGCAACACAAACACACCAATGATGCCGAACAACCAGACAAATTCAATGCGCCCACCTACGTTAGCACCATTTTTAAATTCAGAACGCAAATGCCATTGGCTCATGGGGTGCAAAAAAACTACGGGCTTATATTTTCTGTCACCTTCATCTTTTAGTTTATTGAATTTTACATCTTTGATTTTTTGGGAAACACTCTCCATATCAGCATTATTGGCAAGTTGGGCGAAGGTTTGGGTAAAGTTGCTGCCCCACGGGTTTTCCATTTTTTTGATCCACTCGTTGGAGATAATATATAAATCCCAAGGCAGCAAATAATTCATATTGCGGAAGAACGTATTGTAAGGCAAGTCTTCATACACGCCAGTTACTTTCACATCGTGTTTGTTGTTGATACGCATGAGTTGGTTCATGGGATCAGTATCGCCAAAGTACGCTTTGGCTGTTGACTCCGACAATAAAATAGAGTATGGCTCTTTCAATCCATCGCGTGTGCCTTTGAGCATTTTCAGCGAGAGCATTTCTGTTACTTGAGGCTCAAAGTAATAACCATCTTTGTTGAATTTCTTTTCCCCCACTGTCAAGATGTGGGAGTTGTTCCACGATGCTTGCAACACATATTTAAAATCACTGCCAAAGTTGTTACGAATCTCTTCGGCCATCAGGTAAGGGTTGGCCATTTGTGATTGAACATTGCCATTATAAATATTATTCTGCCACACTTGCGCAATGCGATTGTAGTTTTGATGGTACTTGTCGTAGGAAAGCTCATCCCAAATCCACAATCCAATAAGTATGGCAACGGCCATGCCCGTGGCCAAGCCAGCAATGTTGATGAACGAATAACCCTTTTGCCTAAGCAGGTTGCGGAAAGCGATTTTAAAGTAGTTTTTGAGCATGGCTAGATTATTTGGTCTAAACCTAATACTTCACTAATTGAAAAAGGTTGCACGAATGAAGGGGAATATTTTAAACCTATAAATCATTCTTGTCTGCCGTTTTAGAGGAGCTTGAATCTTCTGATTTTATTCAGGCCTATCTTCCGTATGGAAAAAAGCAGCGCGACAAACTCTACCGCCTCACCGATGAGTACTCCTTGTTTTACATTCGTTTTATAGAACCCCACAAAAACCAACATTCCTATTGGCTTAAAAAATATAATACGCCTGCTGTCAAAGCATGGAGTGGTTATGCTTTTGAATCACTGTGCATGAAACATGTGGAGGGAATCAAAAAAAGCCTCGGCATCTCGGGTATTTATACCCAAGAGGCCAGCTTTATCAAACGCAAAGATAAAACCACGGCTGGCTGCCAAATCGATATGCTCATTGACCGAGCCGACAATGCGATCAACCTGTGTGAAATAAAATTTTACAACGGCCCTTACACCCTCACTCAAGAAGATATAAAAATTCTACGGCAGAAAAGAAATGTGTTTCAGCAGGTAACAGTTACCAAAAAGCAATTATTCATTACACTGATCACTACACAAGGCCTTTACCCCAACAAACATGCTTACGTGGCCGATAAACACTTAGACATGAACTCACTTTTTCTATAAGGAGAGTTTTGCTAGTTCTGCCATAACTACCCTTTTTTACCCACTTATGGCGAAACCACGCATAAGCGATTTTGCAGCAGTAAACACAAATGTACCACGCAAGCGGATACTAAAGAACCAGTAACCAGCAACTGATTTCACTCCACCTTCAAGCTCTTCACGGGGTTCACCATAGCCGACTGAACAGCCTGAATGGCAATGGTCAACAAGGCGATCACTAAAACGGTAGCCCCAGCGAACAGAAATATCCACCACGACAATTCAATTTTGTAAGCAAAGCCGAGTAACCATTGATTCATAAAATAGCCTGCAAGGGGTGCTGCAATCAAAAATGAAACAAGTACAAGAATTAAAAAATCTTTCGATAGCAAGTTGACAATGCTCGCAACCGTTGCGCCCAACACTTTTCTAATCCCGATTTCTTTGGTGCGCTGCTCGGCCGCGAACATCACGAGTCCCAGCAACCCAAGGCACGAGATGGTAATGCCTAACAAAGCAAATAGATTGGTGAGCTTGGTCATCACTTGCTCATTGCGATAGAGCTTATCATATTCTTGATCGAGGAATTGAAATGCAAATGGATAGTTGGGATTTATTTCCTTGCAAACTGTTTCTAAACTGGCGAGTGCTTCTTTGTTTTTGCCAGGCTCCAGCCGCACGATGATCACGCCAAAGTATTCGTATTCTTTTACATCAATGATCAACGGTTTGATCGGCTCGCGCAACGTGTTGGTATGATAATCTTTCAGTATGCCAATGATGTGCCCTTTCTTGTTCCATGCCGATACCCATTTGCCGATTGGGTCTTTCATGCCCATTTGCTTTGCGGCTTCTTCATTGATCATAAAAGCATCGGCTGAATCGGTTGCAAAAGATTTTGAAAAGTCGCGACCTTCGGCCACTTTTAAATCCATAATCTTTATAAAATCAAATCCTACAGAAGCGGGCTTGAAACCCACCGAGGCATTTTTCTCTTTGCCTTCCCAGTTGATTGCATCATCTCCCGAATTTGTTTCTTTGAACCCATCGTTTTCGTCCACTAAAAAATTCATCGCATGTGGTGCTTCGCTGCTGCGATCCACCATGCTAATGCCATGCATTTTCATGGCGCGCTCTTTTAACAATTCATATTTGGGATTCAACTCCCCTTCAATGGTAATGTAAAGAAGATTGTCGCGGCTGTAGCCTAAGTTAGTGTTTTGTACGTAGTGCGTTTGCTTAGAAACAACCAGTGTAGCAATGAGCAGCGCAATAGAGAGAATAAATTGAAAACATACCAAGCCCTTGCGAAACCATATCGCTGAATTGGTGAAGCGCAAAGACCCTTTTAAAATCCTGACGGGCTTTAGTGATGAAAGATAAAGCGCTGGATAACTTCCTGCCACAAAACCAGTAACGATCATTAGGCCAAGCAATACCAACCAGTAGGAAGGGACTGCGATGGGCGAAGCAATTTGCTTGCCCGTAAGGGTATTAAATGATGGAAGTAGTATCTGCATGAATAGAATGGATGCGATGAGTGCTAAGAAAGAAATCAAGATAGACTCACCAAAAAATTGTCCGATCAAATTAAAACGTGAAGAGCCAACTACTTTGCGCACACCCACTTCTTTCGCCCGCTTGACCGAGCGTGCCGTGGCAAGGTTCATAAAATTGATACAAGCAATGACCAAGATAAAAATAGCAACGCCTGTAAAAATCCGAACGTACACCATGCGTCCTTCTGCTGGTTTACCATTCACGAATGTGGAAGACAAATACCGTTCTCCATAAGGCCGAAGCCCGAGTGTGATTTTTGTGGGATCGTTTTTATCCAACCGCGATTGCAAAAATTTGTTGAGCTTCGTCTCTACTTGTGCTATGTCTGCGGATTCATCTAGTTGCAGGGTAGTGAGTACCACAGGCGAAGCCCATTCCAATTGTTTAATTTGAGAATCCCAGTTGAGGAGGAAATCAAACGATAAAGAACTTTGTGATGAAACGTTTTCAAAAACTGCGTTCACTACAAAATCCAATTTGTTTTCATAACGAATACCTTTACCAATTGCTTCTTGAGGCGTTCCAAAAAAGAACTCAGCCATTTTGCGTGAGATGGCAATACTACTGATGTCGTGCAGTGCGGTATTGGCATCACCAGCAACAAGCGGGTAGCTGAACATGGTGAAAAAATCCTTCCCTGTACGCGAGCCATCAAACTTTTGAGTTTTTTCCCCCACTTGAAAAGTTTCCGAATGACCCCAAGGTAATTCGTAGCCCGTGGCATACGAATTCATTTTTTGAGCTCCTGGAATAACTTGTTGGATTTCTTGTAGCGTAGTTGCCGCAGCTTCGTTTCTGTTCTTTACGTTGAGGCTCTGATAGAGAAATGCAAATGGGGTACTGTAACTTCCAGTGGTTTGTCCATTAGCGGAAACGGTTTGATAGATGGTATACAACTTTTTTCCATTGACGTGAAAATTATCCACTGCCTTCTCATCCTGCACCCACAGATAAATGAATAAGCAGCAAGTCATGCCCAAAGCAAGCCCACCAATGTTGATGAGCGAATAACTTTTGTTCTTTAAGAGATTCCTCCATCCGATCTTGAAATAGCTTTTTATCATACTGAAAGAATTTGGTTGATATGAATTTCTAAACGACTTCATAAACTCAGGCCTGAAATATTTTACCACACGCCAAGTAAATTTCCATTTCGCTCTGCGCGGATGGTTTTCAAATTGCTTTTCAAAAACCTCCGTCAGGTCTCCTTCGATCTCTTCGAGGTAATCTTCGCGGCAAAACCAGCGGAGGAATTGGAGGGGACGATTTGGAGGGTGGACTTTCATTATTCTGATTTCAAACTGTTCACGGGATTTGTGCTTGCAGCTTTAGCACTTTGGTAGCAAATCGTCAATAGTCCAACAAGGCCAACCAGTAAAACGGAAATAACAAACGCTGCCCAGTTAATATCTATTTTATAAGCAAACCCTTTCAGCCAATCTGATAGAATAATCCATGATGTAGTGGTGGCAATCACTGCGGCAATCAAAATAAGTTTTACAAAATCTTTTGAAAGAAGGAATAGAATACTGGCAATGGATGCTCCCAATACTTTTCTTATCCCTATTTCTTTCGTCTTTTGTTGTGCTGTAAAAGAGGCTAACCCAAATAATCCAAGGGAAGAAATCAAAATGGCAAAGCCGCAATAAAAATGGAAAAGGTTGATTACCTGAGCTTCGGTTTTATATTGATCTTTATAAAAATCTCCAAGAAGGAAATAATCAAAGGGATTCCCTGGAAAGAATGTCTTCCATGAATCATGAATTGAAGAAATTGATGCAGTTAACTTTTGCGCATCAACACCCTTTCCCAGTTTCACAGAAAGATTAGAGCCTCCACCTGCCGAAAAAAGAATGGGCGAGAGTTCCTTTTTTAATGACTGCTGATGAAAATCATCTATTACCCCAACAATCAAGCATTTATTTTCTCCCCAGAACATGGAAGCTCCAATTGCGTCTTCAATCGCTTCAAAGCCCAGTTGCTTTATCGCCATTTTATTTAAGATAACAGGCTCTATTTTACTTCCGAATTGCCCAGAAGGATAATCAGCTATTTTAAAATTTCTGCCCGCTAAAAGCTTAAGCCGATACGCTTCAATAAAATCTGTGTCAATGATATTAACAACAAAACTTAATTTAGCCGATGAATTATTTTGATCTCTTCGCACCTCTCCTGTCCATCCAATTTCCTCTCCGGGAATAGAACTTGAACTGGCTACCGAGGCAATAATGGATTTTGCTTGTAGCTGTGTTTTGAAATTAGAAAGTTGAGTTGCATAGGAAGAGTCTATTACAGTGGGAGCCTTGATGATCAATGTTCTTTCAATATCAATTCCCAAATCATGGCTTTGCATAAATCTAAACTGCTGGTTAAAAATAATGACAGTTGCAGTTAAACATATTGCGCAAGCAAATTGAAAAACAACCAATACCCTGCGAAGTGTAAATCCATTCCGCTGTCCTGCTTCTTTACCCTTCAGCACCAAAGCGGGATTGTAGGATGAAATGATACTGGCTGGATAAAGTCCCGCTATCAGAACACCAAAGAAAAGAATCAAGCTAATTGAAAGCCCTATAAAAATAGAGTCTGACGTTAGAAGTTCATCTGTTGAAACAGGCAAGCCAATGATTTGAAAGAAGAATTGTGAAAACAACAAAATTAAAATGATAGCAAAAGTAAGGCTCAAGCCATTTATGATAAACGCCTCTACTAGGAATTGATTAACTAATTGGAGGCGACTGGCGCCAGAAACTTTTCTGATCCCCGCTTCCTTTGCCCTTGTAGCGGCACGCGCAGTGGCCAGGTTGATATGATTGATCCAAGCTATCAAAAGAATTACAAAAACTACTAAGAGAAGAAAATAAATTGCCTTTGCATTGCCTCCTGGTTTTATCTCATTCTGAAGTAATGAATGAAGATGAATATCGGTGATTGGCTGAGCGTCTAACTGGATACGGGTTTTATCCGTAGTCAGCTTTGGCAAATACATTGAAGCAAAATTTTGAATTTTCTCTTTGACTAATTCATGGTTCGCTGAAGAAGCCAACTTAATGTAGGTGTAAGCATCAAAATTTTCAAAGAAGCGATTGTGATCTAATGAACTGATAGGTAATAGAACGGTGGCGTCCATATGCGAATTTCTGGGCAGGTCATACATTACGCCAGTTACTGTGTAATCATTCTCTTCGAAGCTTCCCTTTAGGTGCAGCACTTTACCAATTGGGTCTTGCTCTCCAAAATATCGCTTGGCAGCAGATGAAGATAAAACTGCTGAAAAAGGTTTTGCGAGAGCTGCTCGGTCTCCCCTTTCCATATTGAAAGAAAAAATAGATAAGAAGGAAGGGTCGGCATAATAAAGAGTACGTTCATTGAATATAATCTCGTCCTGATTGTTGGCATACTTTAAGGTACAGTCAAACCAATAGCGAGTGGACATTAGTCGTGCCGACTCGGCTACCTCAGGTAATTTTTCTTTTAGCGTTTCCGCTATCGAGTGAGGGGTCTCCGCATTTTCATAAACCTTTTGATTATTTTCAAAAGTGTTGGACGTTACCCTGTAAAGGAGATTCGCTCTTTCGTTAAATTGATCATACTGCAATTCAAAAAGGGCATAATGAAAAATGAGAAGCCCTAATGCAATGCTTACCGAAAGCCCGAAAATACTTATGAAGGAATAACTCCTTTGTTTAATCAAATTTCTCCACCCGATTTTAAAATAACTTTGTAACATATCGTAAGAATTATGTTGGTAATTTTTAAACGACTTCATAAACGCTGGCCTAAAGTATTTCATCACACTCCACGTAAATCTCCATTTCGCTTGGCGCGGATTATTTTCGGCCTGCTTTTTAAAAACCTCCGTCAAGTCTCCTTCGATCTCTTCGAGATAATCTTCGCGGCAAAACCAGCGAAGGAAGTGGAGGGGGCGATTTGGAGGGTGGACTTTCATTATTCTGATTTCAAACTCTTCACGGGATTCATCATCGCAGCCTTCACTGCTTGAAAGCTTACCGTCAACAATGTGATACCCAATGCACCAATGCCTGTGATTAAAAATATCCACCATGAAATTTCAGTGCGGTAGTCGTAGCTTTTTAACCAATCGTTCAAGAAATAATAAGAGATGGGGATGGCGATGAGGCAAGCGAGCAAAACCAACACTACAAAGTCGGTAGATAACATCCGCCACAAATTGGCCACGGAAGCACCGAGAACTTTTCGTATGCCGATTTCTTTTGTCTTTTGCTCCGCTATAAACGAAGCAAGGCCAAATAAACCAAGGCAGCTAATCAGAATGGCGAGTGTAGAAAAAACCGAGGCTAGCTTACCAATCCGTTCTTCGTCACCAAACTTCCTAGCATACTCTTCATCCGCAAACTTATAATCGAACGGAGCTTCAGGAGCGAATTTTTTAAAAACTGTTTCAACTTTGCTTACGGATTCTGTAAGACTTTGATTGGATTTTAATTTAATGTGAATGAACATAATATCGTAGTTCTCGGCATTAAAAATAGAAGGCTGCACTGCTTGGTAGGGCGATTGCATCACCATATCTTTAATCACGCCAATAATTTTAAAAGGGTGTCCATCCCATTTCATTGTTTCGCCAACTGGGTTTTTCAGCTCCATAAATTTTACTGCCGATTCGTTAATCACAAAAGCGATACTATCAGACGGAAACTCACGTGAGAAATCTCTGCCCGCAACAAATTCCCACCCCACCGTTTTACCAAAGTCGAAAGACACACTTGTGTTTGGAAAATCCACTGCGGTGCCAGGGTCTTTACCTTCCCACTCGATGTCACCATTGCTGCTCCACACGCCAGTAAGTGGGCCAGACGATTCAGCGATTTCAGCTACTGCCCCCGTATTTATCAACTCACTTCTAAATGATTCGAAGTGGGTGTGTATGTCATTGGTAAACACTTGCATGCTGATGAGTGCATCGCGATTATATCCAATCGGTCGGTCTTTTGCATATTGAATCTGCTGAAACACCACAACGGTGCCGATGATAAGCGTGATAGAAATGGTAAACTGCGTAACCACCAAAACCTTGCGCGGCAGCGAGGCGAAACAACCTACTTTAAAAGTACCCTTCAATACTTTTACAGGATTGAATGACGAAAGATAGAAAGCAGGATAGCTGCCCGCAATAAGTCCTGTGAATAGACAAAACCCACTACTTAAAAACCAAAAGACTGGGTTCACCCAAGGAAATACCATCTGCTTGTTCGCTAACGAATTGAAAAATGGCAAGGCAATCAGTACACACACAACGGCCAAGGCAAAAGCCAATAGCACGACTAAAAATGACTCACTAAAAAACTGACTTATCAATTGACTGCGTACCGAACCAATTGCTTTGCGGATACCTACTTCTTTTGCTCTCTTCTCTGAACGAGCCGTGCTCAAATTCATGAAGTTGATGCAGGCCAACAACAACACAAACACACCCACTATGCCGAAGAGCCAAACGAATTCAATTTTTCCTCCAAGATTCTTTCCATTTTCAAATTTTTCGTACAAGTGCCAACGGCTCATGGGATGTAAAAAAATTTCAGGTTTATATTTTTCATCGTACTTAGGTACGTTCTTCAGCTTTGAATCTTTAATTTGATTCGATACACTGCTCATGTCTGCATGCTCGGCCAGTTGAACATACACCATCATTCCATTCATGCCCCATGGATTGTTCAATGTTTTTATCCAAGGGTCAAGCAGTAACTTTTGATGCCACGTGGTGATGAACTGAGTGCTGTTGAAGTCAGAATTCAAAGGAATATTTTCATATACACCCGCTACTTTTACCAGCAGTTTGTTATCAATCTTAATGTCTTTACCCATCGGGTCTTCCTCGCCAAAAAAAGCAGCAGCGGTAGATGCCGAGAGCAAAATAGAAGAAGGTTCGCTCAATGCATTTTGGCTGCCTTTAATCATATTGAGCGAAAGCAATTCCGCACCATCCTTTTCCATGAAGTGACCTACTTTGGGGATTTGCTTGTCGCCTGTGTTTAAGAAATGACCTTCGGGCCAGGTGGTCATGACTACGTATTTAAAATTATCGCCATAACTATTTCGCAGTTCCTCGCTCATAACGGGAGGCACTCCGGGCCATGTTTCAATTTTTCCATTGAAGCTTTGGTGTTGTTTTACCTGCGCAATGCGGCTATAGTTTCGATGGTATTGATTGAAACTCAATTCGTCATACATCCAAAGACCGATAAGGATAGCCACGGCCATACCAATAGCCAGCCCACCAATATTGATGAACGAGTAACCTTTGTTCTTGGCAAGATTCCTCCACCCGATTTTAAAATAACTTTTATACATACCGAATGAATTTGGTTGATATGAATTTTTAAACGACTTCATAAACACTGGTCTAAAGTATTTGAGTACACTCCGTGCGAAATTCCATTTCGCTCTGCGCGGATGGTTTTCAAATTGCTTTTCAAAAATCTCCGTCAAGTCTCCTTCGATCTCTTCGAGATAATCTTCGCGGCAAAACCAGCGGAGGAATTGGAGGGGGCGATTTGGAAGAAGTGGTTTCATTGTTTGTTCGTTAATAGTTAATGGTTATTAGTTAATAGGAGGCTCATCACGATTAACTATTAACAATTAACGTTTTCACGGCTTCATCCAAAAGACATTTTAGGAATCTGCTGGTAAATGCTTGTTCGCAACGAGTACTGACTATCGAGCATTTTTTTTCCGATGGCTGTGATTATATAAAACTTCTTTCGCCTGCCGCCACGGTCTTCGGTGATTCCGCCAAAGCGGGATTTTACAAAACCTTTATCTTCAATGCGCTTCAGGGCTACATGCACCGCACTGATGTTGACTTTCTTTTTCAGTTTTTCTTCCAAGCCTTCTAATATCGCAACGCCATACGCTTCATCGTGCAAGGCGGCTACCATCAGGAGTACTAGTTCTTCAAATTCACCAAGGGATTGTTGTTTCATGTTTATCTTATTTACTTAACAAATGTTGTTGAGGTATCTGACGCCTCATTTGTCTTACTATTTACTTAACAAACGTGAATGTAATTGATTAGTTTCACTTTTGCTAAGTAAAAGGAGAGAATTTCCAAGTGATCTACCGTTTTGATGACGATGAGGGAGAAACACCATTGTATAGCGTATCATCCCCGATACGGGAAACGATACTTGAAACAGGTAAATAATGCGTAAATTTGCAACGCATGAAAAATGATAATGAAATAATAGAATCTTTGATTGCAGGAGGAATTATTGGAGCTGCTCTAGGTGCTTTGATAACCAACAATAAAAATGGTGCGGGTTTGGGTGCGATAGCTGGAGCTGCAATTCTCGCAACATTTAAAGCAAATGAACTGGCAAAAAAAATGAACTTTCCGTTAATTGTGGAGGAGAATAACACTTTATATCAGATAGAAAAGGATGGCACTAAAAGGCTCCTAAAGCAGTTATCAAAACCATCGATACACGTTGCTGAAAATTTTACACTAGAATAAGGTGGCAAAGCGATTACGGATTTTTGCTGGCCCCAATGGCTCTGGTAAAACTACCTTCATCAAAAATTTCCATTTCCATTCTGATCCCAGTATTAAATTGGGAGTATATGTGAATGCTGATGACATTGAGCAAACGTTAAGTCAAAACCACAGTCTATCTCTCGTTGATTTTGGTTTTGCTTTTGACACAGAACAGGTACAACGCCATTTTCAACGATCCACCTTTTCGCCTACCAAACTTGCAAACAAAAACCTTTGGGAGAATTTCACTGTTGATTCTGAAAGGCTGATTGTCTCGAGAACGCTCTCTATCAATTCATACATTGCGGCAGACCTTGCCGAATTTCTCAGGCAAAACCTTGTCAGCGCATCGCTCTCGTTCTCATTTGAAACAGTGATGAGCGATCCTAAGAAAATTGATTTTCTTAAATCGGCTAAAAAATCTGGTTACAGGGTTTACCTCTATTACTTCTCTACCAAAGACCCAATGATAAACATAAGCCGTGTAAGTTTGCGAATGGCACAACATGGCCATGCCGTGGATCCAAAAATAATTGAAAGCCGATATTATCGCAGTTTAGAAAATCTAAAAGAGGCTGTCATGGTCTCTGATCGGGCTTACGTTTTTGATAATTCAGGCACAGTCAGTATCTTGATTGCAGAGATCAATGAAGGAAAGCATGTTCACGTCATTGATCCCGAAAATGTACCAGAATGGTTTATTAAATATTTAATAGAGAAACGATACTAGTTTTAGAGATGAGGTAAGGTAACAATTACCGAATATCTCTTACCGATTACCCCTCTCCAATCAAAGGTTTCACTCTGACTTCAAACTCTTTACCGGATTTGCCAAAGCAGACTTGATAGTCTTAAAGCTCATGGTAAATAATGCGATGAGTAAAGTAATCACTCCCGCCAACGCATACATCCACCATTGTATGTCTATTCTGTAAGCAAAATCTTGTAGCCATTTATTCATTAGATAAAAGCCGAGTGGAAAAGCGATGACAAAAGAAATAGCAATCAAGATGAGTAAATCTTTAGATAGCAAGGATACTATCTCGCCAACATTGGCGCCCAATACTTTTCGTATGCCAATTTCTTTTACGCGCTGCTCTGCCGTGAATGTTATCAACCCAAACAAACCTAAACACGCTACGAAAATGGTGAGCAATCCAAAAATTTTCAGGATGTCGCCCATCTTTTGCTCGGCTAAATAGGTTTCGTTGTAGAGTTCATCCAGCAGCGCATACGAGAATGGTTCTTCTGTATTAAAAGTTTTCCATTTATCTTCAAGGCTTGCGAGTAGCCCAGCCATTTCTTTTGTTTTCGTGCGAATGATAAATCCTCCATATGAATTATTGAGCATGATCAAAGGCGCTATGCTTTCATGAAGCGAGCGAAAATGAAAATCTTTTACAACACCTATTACAGTAAGGTTTCTGTTCTCCCCGTTGTTGCCTACCCTCACAGTTAGTGTTTGACCGATTGGATTTACACCAAGTCCGAAAATTTTAGCTGCGGTTTCATTGATAATCACATTCAGCGAATCGCTGGCGGGTATCTTAGAAAAGTTCTTCCCCGCAATCAACTCCATGCCCATCGTAGCTAAATAATTTTCATCGATATTATAAACGAGCGTTCTTCGAATTGCTTCTGGTTGTTGATCAGGATAAACAGCCGTCATGTTACTATCGGTTGGCCCCGCTGGCACAAAGGCCGACATGGAAACGCTTTCTACACGCGAGTCATTCGAAATCATATTCATGAAAGCCTTCTCTTTGTTGCCAAGCAAATAAGAATCTCTCAAGACCAAGAGTTGGTTTTTATCATATCCTATTTTTTTATTTTGAATAAAAGACATTTGCTGATTGACGATAATGATGGATAGAATCAGCCCAGCGGAAACAACAAACTGAAAAACCACTAAGCCACTTCGAATGCCCTTGCCACCAGAAGTAGAAACTTTATTTTTAAGTGCCGAAATCGGTGTAATGGAAGAAAGAAAAAAAGAAGGATAGCTGCCCGCAAAAAGCGTGATGAATACGATTAGCAAAAAGAGAGCGGCCAATACCTTTGCATCAAATAGAAGACTTGCATCTAATGCTTTGCCAGATAGTTGATTGAAAAGTGGGAGCGCAATAGCAACAAGCAACGCTGCCAAAATCATAGATACACTTATTGAAATAAATGATTCGGTCAAAAACTGTTGAATCAACTGACTCCTTTGCGAGCCCAATACTTTTTTTACCCCTATCTCTTTATGGCGTTTGGTAGCCCCTGCCGTAGAGAGATTCATAAAATTGATACAAGCAATCAATAGCATGAATAAAGCCACTGCACCAAAAATATAAACCGATTTAACATCTCCTCCTGACTCTAATTCGCTTTGGCTAGAGAAATCTGAATACAAATGAATGTCTGTAATGGGTTGTACGGAAAGGCTTACTTCATTTCCATTTTCCTTGAATTTTTCAAATGACATACCCATTTGAATAATCTGAGGCCCCATGTACTTGGCAATAATCTCAGGCAATTTTTTTTCAAATGCGTTGTAATCCGTTCCTTTAGCAAGCACCACATAACTAAAATAGTTGGAGGCCATCCAGTTATTTTCTTTTGCATCGGCCAAGCCTTCCATAGATGCGAAAACATCAAAATGAAAGTGAGAATTGGCAGGAATATCTTTGATGACACCCGTTACTTTAAACTGCTCGCCAGTATCTTTAAATTCTAGCAGTTTGTTGATGGGGTCTTCGCTTCCAAAATATTTTAGTGCCTCATCGGCTGTTACTACAATAGTATGTGGCTCGGTCAGCGCTTTGGCGGGATTCCCTTTAATGAATGGAAGCGTGAATACTTTAAAGAAATTCGGATCCACAAAAGCAAGCTTACTGTTTCTGAAGGTTGTGTTCTTGTAAATTATTTTCGGAGTCCCAAATCTTCTTATGCGTGTGCCCATCTCCACTTCAGGGAATTCATTTTTCAATGTGGCTGCTACGGGAGCTGGTGTGATTGCTTCTTTGATAATTTCACCATTCACCTTGCCGTTCAATACAATCCGTGCAATCCGTTCTGCTTTTTCGTTGTAGCGGTCAAAGCTCAACTCATCTACTACAAATAGCATAATGATAAGGCACGTAGCAATGCCCAACGCGAGACCGGTTACGTTGATGGCAAATAGTCCTTTGTTGCGCAGAAGATTCCTCCACCCAATTTTAAAATAACTTTTATACATACCGTACGTGTTTAAATTTTTATATCCTTCTGTTGGTTTAATAATGCTTGGTCTAAAAAGAAGTAATACATCTCTCACAAATTTCAAATCCGCTTTTCTCTTCCCTCCTTCTTTCACCCGCTCTTCATATAGCTCCATCAAATCCCCTTCAATAGAATCTTTCAACTTCGGGTGGCAGAACCAGCGGAAGAAGCGCAGGGATAATTTGGGTGGGTTAGTTTTCATTCTGTCTTCAAACTCTTTACAGGGCTTGCTAGCGCAGCTTTGATAGATTGAAAGCTTACCGTCAAAAGCGTAATCAACAATGCGCCCACACTGGCGATGGCAAAAATCGGCCATGAAATCAGTATTCGATATTGGTATTGCATCAGCCAGTTGTTCATAAAATAAAATGACACGGGTATTGCGATGCCACAAGAGATGATTACCAGCACCACAAAGTCTTTTGAGAGCAACTGCCAGAGTTGTACAATTGAGGCACCCATTATTTTTCTGATTCCAATTTCTTTAGTGCGCTGCTCAGCTATGAATGAAGCGAGCCCAAATAGCCCTAGGCAACTAATAAATATGGCAAGTGCAGCGAACACAAAAGCCAAATGACCAATTCGTTTCTCATCGCTGAATTTTTTTCCAAACTCCTGATCAGCAAATTTGTATTCAAAGGCATTGGTGGTATCATATTTCTTAAAAATAGGTTCGATGACGGCAAGTGCTTCGGCAGCGTTTGCTGAAGGGCTTAATTTAATGGTGATCGTGCTAAATTGAATGAATGATATCCTCTTGGATCTTAAAAAGAAAATCATTGGCTTTACAGCAGAATACGGTGATTGCGTCACCATATCTTTGACAACACCAATGATCTTCCATTCACCATTGCCGCTCCACTTCATTACTTCACCAATCGGATTGGCAAAGCCCATGTAATGGACCGCGGCTTCATTCACGATGAACCCTGATGAATCACTAGCCAAGTCTTTGGAAAAATCGTTGCCCTCTTTGATTTGCCACCCAATGACCTTTCCAAAATCATGTGTCACTCCAATCGTTACAAATTCTTCTGCCATAGCTGGATTCTTGTCTTTCCAATCGAAACCACTATTAGTTGTGAATGTTTCTGTTACCGAGGTTTCTGATGCCGCTATTTCCTGAACTACTCTGGTTTGCAATAACTCGTCACGCAAAACATCAAAACGTTTCATGATTTCGTCCGTCTTTATTGGTACAGAAACAATTCCATTTATACTATAGCCAATGGGGCGGCTTTGGGCAAATTGGATTTGCCTGAAGATGATAAGGGTGCCGATGATAAGAGTAACTGAAACAGTAAATTGCACAACTACTAAAACCTTTCGAGGTAAGGATGAAAAACGACCAGCATTAAAAGCACCTTTCAAAACCTTGATGGGTTGAAACGAAGATAGAAACAAGGCAGGGTAACTTCCCGCAATTAATCCAGTGATTACGGCAAAGCCTATGCATACAAACCAAAACCATGGTGTGCTCCATAACAAGCTGATATGCTTGCCTGATACCTCATTAAACCACGGAAGGGAAAGTTGAACGATCACAAAAGAAATAACAAAGGCAATCATTGCTACCAGTAAAGATTCTGTGAAGAACTGACTAATCAGTTGCGAACGAACAGAACCGATCGTTTTCCGGATGCCAACCTCTTTGGCTCTCTTTTCCGAACGCGCTGTACTTAGATTCATAAAGTTGATGCACGCCAGAAACAAAACAAAGTTGCCGATCACTCCAAGCATCCACACGTATTGAATGTCACCACCAACGGATACACCATTTTTAAAATCCGAATGTAAATGCCAACGGCTCATGGGATGAAGAAATAATTCTGGTTTAAATTTCGCCTCGCCCTCATCCCTAAACACGTTCTTCATCTTGGCGTCTTTAATAGTTGCCGATACTGAATGCATATCTGATTGCTCAGCAATCTGAACAAAACATTGAAACCAACTATTTCCCCATCCTACTCGCTTCTCCAAATCTCCAGCAATCAACTGCCATGGTAAGATAACATTCAAGTTGGAGAAGGAAGAGTTATCGGGCAGGTCTTCGTACACACCTGTTACTTTTACATCAAACTGGTTATCGACTTTTATGATTTTGTCTATTGGGTCATCATCACCAAAAAGTGCTTCGGCTGTTGATTGAGAAAGCAAGAGAGAATTCAACTCTTTCAAACCAGGTCGTGTACCTTTCAACATCTTAAGCGTCAACATTTCTGCTAGGCCTGGTTCCATGAAACAACCCGATTTTGTAACGCTCTTATCATCGGTTGAAAGTTTATGATCTCCTGGTGAAGTGCCCACCACCACATTATCAAAGTTATTTCCATAAGTGTTGCGCAGCGCAGGGCCTAGTTGCATGGCTTGACCAAACCAGGTTTGCACTTGCCCATCAAAATTTTGGTTCTGCACGACTCTGGCAATGCGATAATAGTTTGTAAAATTTTTATCGTACGACAATTCATTATACACCCAAAGGCCAATGAGTATGGCCACTGCCATACCTATAGCAAGCCCGCCAATATTAATGAACGAATATCCTTTGTTGCGAATAAGATTTCTCCAGCCAATCTTAAAATAGCTTTTGATCATACCGTAGTTGTTTAAGTTTTGATATCCTTCTGCTGGTTTTATAATACTTGGTCTAAAAAGTAATACTACATCTCTAATAAACTTCACATCTGCTTTCAACTTTCCACTTACAACTTTCCTCTCTTGATACAATTCCATCAAATCTCCTTCAATACTATCTCTCAACTTCGGGTGGCAGAACCAGCGGAAGAAGCGGAGGGGAAATTGGGGTGGATGCTTCATCAACACTTTTTATTCTGATCGAAGTGATTTTACTGGATTGACCAACCCCGCCCGCACCGATTGATAGCTAATAGTAAACAATGCGATGAGCAGAGCAACCAATCCTGCCACTGCAAAAACCTGCCAGGTGATATCAACACGATAGGCAAAATCCTGAAGCCATTGCCGCATGGCATACCAGGCCAGCGGAACGGCCATGACGATGGAGAGGATAACAAGTTTTATAAAATCTATTGTCAATAAGTTGAAAACATTTTTTAATGAAGCTCCCATCACTAACCGAATGCCAATTTCCTTGCTGCGCTGTTCAATCATAAATGCCGAGAGCGCAAAAAGTCCGAGGCAGGCAACTATAATGGCGAAAACCGCAAAGCATGTGAAGATACGACCCATGCGTTGCACATCGGCATACATGGCCGCGTAGCTGTCATCCAAAAATGCAAAACGAATAGGTTGATGGGGCGCAAACTTCTTCCATACCTCGGTGGTTGATTCAATTACCTCGCTCATACTTTGTGAATTTACTTTCAATGAAATGATGGACGGGCTGTTGCCCAGCGTGAAGCAAAGTGGTTGAATATTTTCTTTCATGGATTCATAATGAAAATCTTCCACGATACCGATAATCGTGTATTTATCCCGATAGCCTTCCATGCGTTTTCCGATTACCTCTCCTCCTATTTCTTTCGCCATCGACTGATTAACAATAATGGCACTCGAATCGGTAGCCAAGTCCCTTTGAAAATTTCTTCCATCCACCACTTTCATTTCCAAGGTAGGAATGTAGTCATGGTCTACTTTCCATATCTGTGCCGCTATGGCATTGTCTTGCGACTTCTTTCCATCATTCCAAAATTCATTTTGATTTCGTTTCGTTCCTCTGATAGGAAGGTAATCGCTGATGGTGACACTTTTTATTTGGGAGGTTTTCAATAATTCATTTTTAAAAGAAGTTGCCTGGTCACCTAGCGTGCCCGCCCCTTGTATCATTAACACCTGGTCTTTTTCAAAACCAATTTTTTTATTCAAAATAAACTCCATCTGCTGATAGATGATAATAGTGCCCACTATCAATACTACGGAGGTAGTGAATTGAAACACCACCAGCGCACTGCGTAAAGGCGAACCCTTACTTCCCTTGCTAATCGCTCCTTTTAATACTTGAATGGGTTGAAAAGATGACAGGTAGAAAGATGGATAAACACCAGCCAATAGGCCAATCATGAGCGAAGCCCCGAAGATAATGGGTAACAACAACCATTCGCTCCACGGAAAAACGAGCGACTTAGCAGAAAGAATATTGAAGTATGGCAACAGAAAAAATGCTAGCACAATGCCCACCACAAATGATAGCATGCTAAATAGTACCGACTCCGTTAAGAATTGTTGAACAATACTGCTCCGCATCGAGCCAACTACTTTGCGCAGGCCTACTTCTTTGGCGCGGTTGGCCGACTTCGCTGTGGATAGATTAATGAAATTGATAACGGCTATAACTAAAATCAATCCCGCAATAGCGGCAAACAGCCAAACGAAACGAATGTCCCCATGTGTGAGTCCGTCATACACACCCGCTGAGTACAAATGAATTCTGTCGATGGGTTGCAATTCAAGACGTGCACCGCGCTCATCAATAAACTTATGTGCATCAGCTACTGACATACCGCCTTCTATCATCATGGGTATAAAATATTTTTCAAGAATGCCCTTGGACATTTTCTTTTCCAGCTCCGCTACATTAGCCCTTTCGTCAAGCTGCACATACACGGCATAGTTACTGGCTCCCCAATCACTTTGCTCTTCTTTCCAAAACGCCAACCCTTTCGTGCCAATCAAAAAATCAAATTGGATGTGTGAAGTCGTTTTAAAATCTTCAATGACTCCACCCACGGTATAGGGTTTATCAATTTTGTTATCGATGATGAGGGTTTTACCTACAGGGTCTTGATTTGGAAAATACTTATCCGCCTTTCGTTTGGTAAGAACGATAGCATTGGGTTCTTCCAACGCACGCTTGGCACTGCCATGAATAAAGGGGAGTTCCAGAATATCGGCCAGCTCCTGATCGAAGTATACAAACCCCTGGTCGTAGGAATTTTCTAACTGGTCAACTGGGCGTACTTCATTGTTGCCCGCACCAAATAATTCACTGGCATTGTAACGACCTGCCCTCCGTACTTCTGGATAGTCTTCCTGCAATGCTTTACTCATGGGTGCCGGAAAGAAGATATTCTTATCCAGTCCATTGCCTTCTTTAATCACACCCAATACACGATAAAGATTTTTACCCTTTGCATAGTGTTTATCATAACTCAACTCATCTTTGATGTAAAGGGCAATCAGCAAACAAGCAGCAATGCCCAATGCAAATCCACCAATCTTGATGGCTGAATACATTTTCTGTTTTACTAAACTTCTCCATCCTATTTTGAAATAATTTTTTAGCATACCATAGTTGTTTAAATTTCTATATCCTTCCATCGGTTTAATGATACTTGGTCTGAACAAGAGCGATACATCCCTTACAAATTTTAAATCCGCTTTCAGTTTTCCGCTTTCAATTTTTCGTTCCTTATACAACTCCATCAAATCCCCTTCAATACTATCCCTCAACTTCGGGTGGCAGAACCAGCGGAAGAAGCGGTGAGGGAGTGTGGGGGGAGTGAGGCTATCTTTTTTCAAGCTGTATTTTATTTCAAGTGGTCAGTTCCCTGTTACCGGTAACTAAGAACCAATAACTTATTTTACTCTGATCTTAGACTATTAACAGGGTTGGCAACAGCCGCCTTTATAGCTTGGAAGAATACTGAGAAAAAGGCGATCACGAACGATACCCCTCCCGCTACTAAGAACACCCACCAAGCAATATCAACTCTATAGGCAAAGTCTTCAAGCCATCTATTCATAACCCAAGTAACAATGGGTAGGGAAATCAGAAAAGCAATTGAAACCAGTATCAAAAATTGTTTTGAAAGCAAGAACAAAACTTCTTGAGCCGAAGCACCGAGCACTTTTCTAATACCAATTTCGCGAGTGCGTTGCGCTGTAGAAAATGTACTCAGTGCAAATAACCCCAAGCCAGCAATCATCAACGCAATGATGGCGAACGTGATGAAAATTTTGCCTGTGCGCTCTTCCGCAAAGTAAAGTTTAGAGAACTGGTCATCCAAGAATGAATAGGAGAATGGAGCGTCAGGGTTAAATGCATCCCACTTCTTCTTTACATCTTTCGTAAAGTCCTTGATATTGGTAGGATTTAATTTTACAAGTGTTGATCCGCTGTTACTTGATAGCATCATGACCAGAGGCCCCACTTTCTGATGTAAAGACGCAAAATTAAAATCCTTGACTACCCCCACTACATGAAATTCACGCGAACGGGCAACAATGCTTTTTCCTACAGATGATTCAGGAGTCCATCCAAATTCCACCGCACCAGCTTCATTGATTAAGATTCCACTGGAATCCGAAGGGAAATCTTGCGAAAGATTTCGTCCGTGGATAAGCTTCATGCCGAGTGTGGCGAGATAGTCATAGTCAATATGGTAAATGTCAATATGCATTCCCATATTGCTTTCATTCTCCTTATCCTTTGGAAAAGCTTGTGTGCCGTCACTCTGATTTTGCCCGGGTATTTGGTTGGCAATACTGGCTCTGGTCACCCGACTGTCCTTCAGCAACTGCTCTTTAAAAGTTTTTTCATTTCCTTTCAGCAGGTGTGTATCATGAATCACGAGTACTTGGTCTTTGTCGTACCCTAGATTTTTGTTTTGAATAAAATTCAATTGCTGGTATACGACTAACGTGGCAACAATAAATGCTGTTGAGATGGCAAACTGAAACACTACAAGGCCGCTTCGCAACATTTCTCTTTTTCCTGATGAAGCGAGGGTATTTCCTTTCAACACCTTGATGGTGTTAAAAGAGGATAAGAAAAATGATGGGTAAATTCCAGCAATCACTCCAATTATCGCCACGCCCAAAATAGTAAGCAGTAACGTCATGGGTTCCAAAAACAAACCATATGTTATAGTTTTGCCTGTGAGCTGATCAAAGAAAGGCCACACACTCAGCATAATCCCATAAGCAAAAAATAAAGCGCACACCGCCAACATGATTGATTCTGTAAGAAACTGGTAGATCAATTGCGTTCTTACTGAGCCCATGACTTTACGGATGCCTACTTCACGTGCGCGGTTGGCGGAGGTAGCCGTTGACAGATTAATAAAATTTATGCAGGCCAGCAAAAGAATGAAAATAGCCAAAGCGCCAAAGATGTAAACATATTTAATGTCACCATTTGCTGCCAGTTCATCCGTTGTATGAGAATACAAATGTATCTTGGACAAAGGCCGCAATGAAAAAACAAATGTGTTTACAGCTTTCTGAGCTTCCTCGAGTGTTGTACCCATATCTTGTTGAACTTCGGGCACAACGTGCTTCATTACTAAACCCGGGAATTTATTTTGTAATTCTTGGGGATTTGCATTTTCACTAAGACGCAAATAGGTAAAGTCTCCAATATTACTCCATGACTCTCGTCTTCCTTTAAATGTTGAGCCGCTAAGAAAGGCATCAAAATGAAAATGAGATTGCTCGGGTACTTTATCAATCAGGCCGGTCACTTTAAACTCGCCTTTGTTATCCGTAATCACCTTTCCTAACGGATCTTCGTTTCCAAAATACTTTTGCGCGAATGCTTTGGTGATGACCATACTATTAGGTTGGGTCAGCGCAGTCTTATCATTGCCCGCTATCAACGGAAGGGAAAAAAATTGCAAAAAATTAGAATCGACCACAGCTAAGTTCTTCTCCTTTAATACAGTCTCCTTATAGCGCAAATAGGGTTGAAACCATTTTGAAAGTCTTGTGAATGAAACAACTTCTGGGTAAGCATTGCTGATTCCTGGCCCCACTCCAAAATCAACTGATGAGTAGTCTGCACGAGAGCCATTTTCAAGAAGGTGCAATTCAACCCTGTAAATATCCTTGGCATGCTCTGGGTAGGTATCGTAAGTAAGTTCTGTGTAGACATAGGCTCCAATCAGCATACAACATGCTAAGCCAATAGAGAGACCAAAAATGTTTACAAAATAAAACACTTGATTTTTAACAAGGCTTC
>JBJXEB010000081.1:0-40838 GCA_046155095.1 Cyclobacteriaceae bacterium | reverse complement strand
CGCGGTTCAATATTTTATTTCTAGCACTGCCCTTGGCCACGGAAGGTAGGCTTTGTTTTTCACTTTGTTTACGGGATCTAATTTAAAAAAGGCGGGCACGTTGGTGGCGCGCACGGTGTTGGGTGGGCGTGTGTAGCTTCTAAAAAAATCTTCCCAGTGTAGCCACACCACGGCCTTGGGGTTGAGTGCGGTGAGCAACTCGGCCGGGTACTGTGGCGAGGCTGCGTAGGAGGCAATGCCCAGGAAGGCAACGTCTATTTTGTGTGGAGGCAGGCTTTTTAATTGTGCAAGACAGTCCTCCTTCGCTGAGGCAGCTACGGAAGGACAAGGATTACACGAACTAGATTGGATGTAGAGGCGCAGGGTAATTTTATTGTTGGTGAGGTAGTCGATGACAAACGCAAAGGTGTTGCCTTCGAGCCATGTGTTGGCAGTGGTTTTGGCGTAGGGGTTTGTAAATGTTTGGTTGGGTGTGGTGATGTCGCCATCAAAGGCTTTGATGTTTTTGAGGTGTGGGTTGTGGTCGGCCAGGATGGGGTACACGTGTACGCTGCTGCTGTCGGTAGCCCATGTGATGGGTGGGCGTGTTTTGTCTGCGGTGGTCATGTGTGCTTCCAGCACGTCCATTTTATTTTTGTCGATGGCGCTGTAGCAGATGTTGTAGCCGGTTTGGTTGAGGTACACCATGGGCTTGTTGAGTGTGGCGAACACGGCCGGCACATCGAGGAGGTGATCGTAATGGCTGTGTGCCGAGAAGATGGCTTTCACCTGCGGGGCGAGTGGGCCGCTTTGTGCTTCAATAGATTTCAATCCGTACGTCACCATTTTTTTGTTGGCGCGTATGTTTTCTTTTCCAAACAACACGGACTTGGCGAGCTTGCCCACTTTTTGGTTGGAGAAAAAGGGGTCGATGAGGATGCCTTCGTTATCATGCAGCAGATACAATCCGCCCGCCCCGAGGTATTGGATGGTGAGGGTTTGGTTTCCGGTTTTATATTCTTTAATGGTTTCTCGAGTTTTGACGATGTGGATGTCGGAAGGGAGTTTGGAAAGGGGGCCTGGGGTGAGGCAGGAGGTGAGGAGGAGTGAGATGAATAGAAGCTTGGAGAGGTGGGTCATTTCAGATGTAGTAGGCTATTTATTTTCACTTTTTTGTGACAATTTAGTTAATACATATTGAGTAGGAGTTGATTTCCCTTTCACAAGCCATGCAGTACCGAATAAAACCAACATAAGTGTCTCCATAATGTAAACAAAGCTGTAGGGCATCCATGAAACTTTTTGCAGTGAGGTAAAACTAAAAACTGCTAATAGCGCCATGCATATCAACATGCCCCATCCACACACCAAGTACAGTTTGCCTTCCGCATTGTTGATAACAATTTTATTAGGATGTCTCCTAAAATTAACAATACACATAAGAGCGATCGCCATAAAAAAAAGAGCTGCAGAACCCAAGTGAACATAGCCTGCAGTGGAGGACGAGACGAAGATGTGAATGTTATCTTTGATTTTCTCGTCTGAGCCCGTTGGAAATGTAACTACGCCCAAAGCACATAGTGCTGCAAAGTTAGTAAGGCGGTTATCGGTGAGCCATGCGTACTGGTCATCCTTAAGGTTTAATGGATGACCTTTGTAGCAGAACAAGAAAACGGCAACCGTAATTAATATTCCTGTAAACACAGGGCCAGCAGCCGTGTAGTAAAAATGACTGATCGATGATTTAAGATTAATACTCGGTGTATAGGGAAGAGTTTGATTGGTATCGACAAACAGCGGATTGCTCAGCAAGTCAAAATGATTAACGAACACGTTGACTCCCCAACACAAAAAAGGCAAGGTCATGCCTAAAATTCCTACCAGTTGACGTATGGCACGATAGGAGATAACGCTATTGTCTAAACTCATACTACTCTGGGTTTTAAGGCTCTCTGCTTTCTATGTTTTTTGTGGCTCCGCTTGCTGCATTAAATTTTAATAATCAACCAATTCCTTTGTTACGTTCTTTGATCATTGTTCTAGGTCAGCCTAAGCCTGTCTTTAAAATGTTACCGTCAAGCCCATCCCATATTGATCCCCTTGGTTAAAATTTGGTGCGCCCGAGCCTTTCTGATATTTAAAATCAAAAAATTTATCTTTATCCTGCGTCAAATAAAATCTAAGCTTACCTTGAATTGTGTAGTACACTTGCCCGTTGAGAAAGTCGTACCAACCATCAGCATCCCCAACTACACCTACACCAACCCCACTTAGTTCAAATATTGATTTTGTGTCAATGCCAATTCTAGCTTTTGTTCTGAAAATAGCATTATCAGTTTTTTCTTTACTTTGATCTTTCTCACCGCCAATAGCTGTTTTGCCTGTGGTGTCGATTGCGAATTTGTAACCACCTTGTAAAAAAACTCCAAATTTAGTGTGCTTTAACCAGCCAGGAGTCTTTTTGTTTCCTTGGGTCTGATACCAAGGTACCCAACCAGCCTCGGCAATTCCATTCACTACACTAAACCTGTTGTTAGACTCAATACCAGCAGAGATCGGAAATGTTTGAAAACCCCTCTTAGTATTTGGTGTTTTCACGCCAGCGATGGTTGTATCTCGGAAGCACATAAAAAGCCCCGTTAGCTTTGCACTAATTGAGGAAAATGCATCTCCGCTTCCAGTTTGTACATTGAATTGAGGTGTTAACTGAAATAGTGAGTTTTTATTTGCAACCAATATGTCTTGTTCCTTGAACAGACTATCGAGTGATCTAACATAATTGATTCCTAAGTTAATCGCACCTTGTTTTAACTCCGTCTTGATTGTGCCTAAGTCAATTTGTATATCTTTGTTTTGCCCCTGTGCCAAGTAACTAAGCGAAACAATACTTAAGCAAAAAAGCAATTTCTTAATAACATTTTTCATAATTTCAATTTTTATAGAATTTTAGAAGAAAGATATTCAACATCTTTATCGAACCAGTTTGAAGGCCAAGGTTTGTCTTCGTGTCCATTTTTCTTCATTGTCCATCGAATGACCGCACGGTAAATATTTTTTGAGTTCGATGCTCCATACCCGTCAGAGTCACTAAGAACAGTACTGTGAATTGTGGTGTCACCAATTTCAACACCTTCATCATTGAAATTTGTAAGGTGAAACTTCATGACTTCTTTCAGTTGCTGTTGTGTCATTTTTTTTATAGTTTAGATTGTTAATGTTATTTATTACATTTTTGCTTTCTTGGTTTTGTGATTATGTAGGTTAAGGCATTAGCACCATCCCTTCACCCATGGCAAAAGTAATTTTCATTATGCCGCAGCTTCACCTTTACAAGTATCAGTTGCCTTTTTTTCAATATCTTTATTTGAAGTCGGTATAACTGCATTCGATGTGGATACTCGTCCCGTATCAGGATTTGAGGGTAGCCTACCATTTTTGCCTAAGATATAACCTGCTATTCCTGAAAGTATTGCAGATAGTTCATTGGACTTCAGAATATCTAATACGCCAAAAAGTATAATCGCAATAATTAGCACAAAAATCGTTACAAACTGAAGACCACCATCGCTAAGTAAAATTGCTGAAATCGTATTGTCAGACCTTAAGTAAACAATAAGAAAAAAAGCTATGATGAGTATACCTATTAAGATTGAAAAGGCAACACTAATTTGTCTTTTAAAGCTTTGATTTTTATACTCTGGCGCAATTGCCGAATCTATAGTTGCAATGCACTCGTCAATATCAGCCTCAATATTTTGTTTGTTTCGATTTAGTTTACCCAAAATGTTTTGAACTCTAACGAGCATTAAAGAATCCTTTTTAACATCGTCTTTACGATCTTTTTGAAATTTCTTTAACTGAAAGATTTTAGACTCAATTCTATCCTTTGTAATTATATCGCGGGGATTATAGATGTCATATCCGACCAGTTTAGAGAATGCAGGATCTCTAGGATCAAATTTGGTACCAGCCAACGCAACTTCCGCCTCATCAATTAAGGATTGAAAATATCTAAAGTCACTATTTTTTGAATTTACACTATAGCTTAGGTATGATATTCTGTCTTGGTATTTACCTAATATCTTTTCATTTTGTGTTAATAAAGCGTCCTTTTTATTTTTATAAGCTCTTAAATATTTATAGTCTTCGCCTTTATTTACTGCCTCCACCTTTTGCTTAAAATCACTCCCTATTGTTAGGGTATCGTTTTGATTTATCAGAGAATCACTTAAATTATTTTCATAATATGTATCTCTGGTTTGTGCAATTGCTTCATGACATAGATAAAAACAAAACATCAGAAAAAGGTATGCGATTTTTCTGTTTCTCATTTTTTTGATTTTTAATACCTACTCTTCTTCGGATTTTCGGCTTGCTCCGTTTTATATTTTATATAATCAGAATACTTTTAATCTACTTGCCATTTACTTTCAGCACTTGCCTTACTTCCAAGTGTTGTTGCAACCTCTCCAAAAACTCTTTGCGCATACGTGGAATAGCAGTCATAGCCGTACACACTTCTTGGATGGTACGCTCCACCACGCTTTTGCGATACTGAGGAAAAGCCATCAGCACATTTTCCCAACCAACAGCCACGTAATCACGCTGGAAGGTGGCCTTGTGTTGTTCTTCAATGCTGGTCCAATTCATAGCGTTTGCTATTCGCACTTTGTTCTTTGAATTCTGACGGAACTTAGCTGTACTATTCAGCATTGGCTACCTAGAAACAGTAATTGGCGGAGATGAAACAGAGAATGGCGGCTTTGGGGCAGAATTCGGTAATGCCTGAAAGTGGCCTCAAACGGCTTTGGGCTGATTTAATTTCCAAAAACCGATGGCATAAAATAGGTAGGAAATGATATTAAAGATGTTGTTGAGGAACCAGATTTTCTGAGATAGCAGGGTATTTAGAAAACCCATAATGAAGAAGGTGCAAAAACAGTAAAAAAAAATACCCAATAGAATCCAGAAATTAGGCATCCTAGAGATAGCATCTTCACTTTCTACCATCTGCAATAAAGTGAACCCTGCCATAAAGGCAACTGCTACTTCGTAAAAAGGATCAAACAGTTGTCCAGGCTTTTGTTCTAACAAGGCCAAGAAGCTTAAAACATGAATCAAAATCCAAAATAAGATTGTTACAAAGATTAAAGACTTGAGAATTAACTTAAGAGGTTTTGACTTTGCATTTTCTAAAATCATCCAATAAAAAACAATCGACTCAATTAAAGAGTAAATGGTAAACACTATCGGCAGGTACTTGGATTGACCTGTCTCTCGTAGGTAATACATTGATACATCAGTGCACAGGCCAATCAATAGAAAAAATAAAAACAGCCGAAAATGAATTCCGGCTGCTTTCCATTTGAACATACCAATAGAGATTGGAAGAATAATACCTAGTATCGATACATTTTGAATGATATTGAAAAAATCAAACACAAGTTCGGTTGCTTTTGCTAATTATTATAAGGTGGTGGCGGAATAGACTTCTGCAAAATTAATGCATCGCCAGCACTTGTCGTAGCGGTAGCTGCTGTTCTTGTAATATTTTTTCCTGCGGCATCTACGGCCACCAAGATTACACGTATCCTATTGGGCTTTTCTTTTTCATCAAACGCGAAGTAGTAGCGCACAAAACCATTGGCTCCTGCTTGGTCAAGGAATTTTGAAAAGGTGCCATCTGTGCTTTCTCTAAAGTAGCTGAAGGGATGTTCGTTGTATTTTTTGCCGCTGCCATCGGGCATGGCGGCCATCAAGGAATCAAAGCTATTGATGCTTTTGACCACCGAGGCATTGTCGATAGATGTTGCGCCATTTCTTGGTATGACTTGGTTCTCAATAAATTTTTTTACAGCGGGCGTAGTGTATGGCTTCGCCATTGTATTCTTAAATAAGAATTGTGGCCTCTTTAAATTTTTGCTTGTGGGAGCTTTGGGCAAGTTGGTGGTATCATAACTTTTTAGTTGCTCTAATGCCAAATAGAATTCGGGCTTCCTGCCTCCCTTAAAGCAAGACCATAAGATGATGCCACTACTATCGGGCGATACCCTAAATAATTTTACTGGGAAGGTGCCACCAAAAGAATAGGAAGAAAGCACTTTGTCGAGTGATGTGTTGTTAAGTGCATCTGAAACCAATAGTGCTGCGGAGTCAAATGGTATTTTGTGAGATCGCTTGGCTAGATCATCAACGGGAGCTGGAGCGGGTGCTTCCAAAAGAGCATTTGTAACGGCAGTCTCGGCTGTTGGTTTTTTATTTCCGCTACAGGCCGCCAAGAGAAAAATGGAGAGCACAAGTACGAACAAATTCTTTTTCATATTGGTTGTTGGGTTAAGGTTACTAGGTAATAAATCTAAATGCTCCGTGATCTTTTCCAGAAGCAACTAAAATTCTTGTCAATTGATATTGCGCTTCGCGTGGCGAAGAGATGGTGATTGAATACGAACTGCCAGGGCTTCCTTGCGCGAACCAGTGCACGATGTATTCGGTGCCTTCTTGAAGCTCCACCGTTACTGAGTCGCTGTTTTGCATGATCAGTCGGTTATCCAAATACAGCCACAAAGAACCACTTCCTATAAACGTTGATGCTACTAAGTTCGCCATTCCTTCTTTTTTTATGATGGCACCAAAGTAGTGGTTGAGGGATTATCATCCATCACCAAACAGTAAATGGTAGCTTTGGAACAGAGTGTGGTATTAATGGAGGAGAATTTGGCTTAGGCTTTTTTCATTTGCCTCAAGAATTCATCCTTCCTTCTCCGCGATACATCTATGCTGGAGCCGTCTGACATTCTTACCATGCCCCCCTCTCCCTTGGTGTATTCAACAATGTATTCCATATTGATGAAGTGAGAATTGTGCACGCGGAAAAAATGCTGATCGGTCAGCATTTGTTCACATTCCTTGAGGGTTTTGGAGGCGATGATCTTCCTTCCATCGGCTGTGTAGAAGGTGGTGTAGGTATTATCTGATTCGCAGCGCACAATGTCTTTGATGGTGACAAAAATAAAACCTGTGAGTGTGGGCAGTGCTACCTTCGATTGGTTGGCTTGTGGCGTATGAAGGTTGGTCAACAAGTTTTTAATCTGTGTGGTGCTATCTTGTGTAGATTTTTTTTGTTTGAATTTTTCCAAGGCTGCGGCCAGTTCTTCTTCAGCTACGGGCTTCAATAAATAATCAATGGCAGATAGGCGGAAGGCGCGAACGGCATATTCTTCAAACGAGGTGGTGAAAATAATCTCGAAAGGAATGGTTGACAATGAACTGAGTAAATCAAACGAAGTGTGTGGCGGCAGCATCACATCCATAAATACTAAGTCGGGTGCATGCTTTTCCAGCATTATCTTCCCTTCTTCAATGGTAGAGGCAATACCCTCTACATGAAATTCAGGATAGGAGTTTTTTAACAAGCCGCTCAACCGCTCTTGTTGGTGGGGTTCATCTTCTACAATCAATACGCGATACATCATAATGTTCTAGTCTTCGTAGGGTAGTAAAAGGGTAACTCGCTTTCCCTCTTTTTCATTTTTATTATTTAACATATCAGCAAGGGTGTAATGTGCCTTTACGTTGTACAGTTGATTGACTACTTCCAGCCGTTCGTTGATGAGCGCCATGCCCATAGAGGTTTTTTTTACGGCATTGGAAAGATCGTAACTTTCTTTCAGCCCTCCTTCGCGCCCGTTGTCTTCAATAATGCAGTTGAGCATATCACCTTCTCGCCTAATCAAGATACTAATCTTTCCATCTTTGCCACGGTTGTTCAGTCCGTGCCAGATAGAGTTTTCTACAAATGGTTGAATGAGCAGCGGAGGTACTTGCACAGCGTTGGTATCTATATCGTGCATGGTGGTGATTTCAAATTCAAAGGAGTGATCCATGCGCAGTTGTTCTAATTGTATATAAAGTTTCAGTGCCTGCAAGTCGTCTGCCAGTGGGATCATGCGGTAAGAAGATGTTTCCAACACGTGGCGGATGAGTTGCGAGAACTTTACCAAGTACTCTCCCGCCTTGGGCACATCACTGCGGTGCATGTAGTGATGGATGGAGTTGAGGCAATTGAAAATAAAGTGCGGATTGATTTGCGCACGCAGTGCCTTCAACTCCAGCTCTGATTTGTTGAAGTTAAACTCTGCTTCTTTTTGTTTGAAGAAGGACTCGCGTTTTGCTCTATAAAAGATGAACACAATAAAAGAAAAAGCGACCACTACGGGTATGAGGGCGAAGAGAAGTGTCTTTTGAATTTGATTGTCTTGCTGCCTCAGCAGGTCAACCACATCTGCTGCGCCCTGCGAGGGTTGGGCACACAGGACTGATGGCTCTGCAGAAAAAACCATTACTAGTTGCAACGCATTGCACCATGTAGATAAGCCAGCCATATACTTTTTTGACAGGGAAAAGGTACTGTTTTTCTGGCTATCTCCATTTTTTATGAACAAGAATTTTGGGTTTTTTATTTATACGCGCGCCAGCAGCAGAGCCGCCAAATATTTGTAGGCAGGTTCTATAAAAATGACCAAGGTGCAGCGCACCGGAATATCCTAATCGATTCAAAACGTGAAGACGCTGTTAGGCTATTGCCGATCCCATGAGAATGTTTCGGTGCTCTGCACCTTCGTTTCGGCAAGATGATTCGTTTCTACAAATATTTAGCGGCTCTGCCGCTCACAGCCGTGATTGTGTGAGGGTGTCAGGCGTACTCGAAATAAGTCACAAAAGGATATACATAAATCTCTAACGCAATTTGGGATGCATTCCATTACCCCTCTTTCAACTTCTCATACGCCCATACAGCACGCAGTTGACCGTAACTATACTTTCCCTTTAGTTTATCATAGATATCCTTGGAGGTAATTTCTCCTGATAGCTCTCGCTTCGCGTTGACTATTTCCACCACGGCCTCTTCACTCATGAATTTAAAAATATCTATCCGTCCTGCTTCCACGGCTTTGGCCAAGTGACCTTCAATGGTACTGGCCACCAACTCGCGCTCTTTGGCAATTTGCTCTACGGTGAGGCCGTTGTTCAACAAATCCAACGTAACATCATAGGTACTGCGGCTATCATCTGTTTTTGGCTTGCGCGGTTTTCGTTCTTTGCTTGGTTTTTTTTTGCGTTCAAGAGGAACCTCCTGTTCTACTTGCTTTCGAATTTCACTTAGCATACTGCTGCGCTCTTCTGCGCGCTGCTTGGTCAATGGCGCAAACTCAAATTGATCGCTGCCATTCAAAATGGTTTCAGTAAGGGTAGCCGCTTTGTCTACTTCTTCTAATTTTTTGCTGAATACTTGATCGAGGTCGGTAAGCTGAGTGAGGTACGTTTTCACGCGCTTGGCTTGCTTTGTCACTTCAATATGGTGCAGCAGTATTTTGATGTTTTCAAAAAGCTTGGCGCGATAGTATTGACTGCCCTTGCTGATGCGCTCAAGCAATTTTGGAGGATCGTTGGCAGTGAGCAATTCTATCAATTGCCTTTTGAATTTTTCAGTGTTGATTTGTTCTGCCTCCAATGCCTCTGCCAGTTGCGTAAGCACGGGCTTCATGGTGCTCTCCTTAAACCCTTCTTCCGCTTGATCTTTTTGTGCGTAGCGAATGTCTTTGACGAGTGCGGTGAAATCAAAAGTCTTATCAATCAGTTGCCGAATGAATTGTTGCTGGCGTGTTTTCATCACTTCGCCCAATTCATTAGGGCGATGATTGCTTTCTACAAATGCCACCACTTGCTTATCGGTGCTAATCACCGATGTGCTGATGCGCGTGCGCAACACCAAGCCCTCAAGCGTGCGCAAGCGCGAGAGTGCCACATACACTTGGCCATCGGCAAAGGCTTGGCCAACATCAATCACGGCTCTATCAAATGTGAGCCCTTGACTTTTGTGCACCGTAATTGCCCATGCCAGCTTCACGGGGTATTGCTCAAAGGCACCGACCACGTCTTCATCTAAATCGCGTGTGCCTTCGTTGACGGTATACTTTTTATTTTCCCATCGCTCGCGTTTTAATTGGTAGCGTGTGTGGCTCTCAGCCATTTCTACCCACACATCGTCTCCATCAATTTTTTTTACCGTGGCTAGCTTGCCGTTGAAATACATTTTTGATTCGTTGTCGTTACGCACGAACATGATCTGCGCACCTTCCTTCAACTCCAATTGCAACTGCACAGGGTACATGCTGTCGGGAAATTCGCCTTCCAAATGCGCATCAAATATATGAGCCGTGGTTTTTAGGTTGCGCAGTTCGCGCTGGTTGAGTTCATCTGCTTTGTAGTTGTGTGTGGTGAGTGTGATCACTTCGCTCAAGCTGCTGATCTCCTCGGCTGATTTATAATAATGATTCAGTGCATCAATATCTTCTGGAGTGGTTACGTTGTTGCGCAGGTTGTTGAGGATATTTATAAATGTAGGGTCATGCTGTCGAAATATTTTTTCTAACTCGATGTAAACAAGTGGGTCTTCTTGCAAAGCCTTTGCTTCATAAAACCAAGCGGCTTTGTAATACTTGTCGAGCCTTTCTTTTTCTTCATTGCGCACCACAGGAGGTAACTGATACAAATCGCCAATGAAAAGTACCTGAGCTCCCCCAAAGCTTTGACGAAAATTTCCACGCGCAGCACGCATTCGATAATCAATGGCATCGAGCAAATCAGCGCGGAGCATGCTCACTTCGTCTATCACCAATAAATCAATGGAGCGAAGCACTTGCTTGCGCACACTGTTGAGCGGATGTTTTCTGGCGAGTGTATTTTGGTTGATGAACCTTCCTCCTTCTGTAAAATCTTCGGGCAGAAAACGATCGGGCAAAAAAGTAAGGGGCGGCAATAAAAATTGTGAATGGATGGTGACGCCTCCTGCATTCAATGCAGCGATACCCGTTGGTGCCACCACAATGTGTGATTTGTGGGTGAGCTTGTGCAGATTTTTTAAAAAGGTGGTCTTGCCTGTCCCTGCCTTTCCCGTAAGGAAAATATGGCCAGCTGTGGTGTTGATGAATTGCGCGGCAGCGGAGAGAAGGTCTTCCATGTGAATGAACTACAGATAATGTGAGTGAGAAGTAATTGACTCCAAAAATAGCTAATAAAATTGTAGGAATTAGTTGCCCCTAGCATGGCTAATTGAGTCATTAGATTTTGACGTCTTTTTTTTCAATCAATATCCAGATGGCATTCGGGTTATTGATTCAAAACAGTTTCTAGGTTCGGCAAAAAGAATCATCAATAGTTTGCTATTTTGCAAGTGAATTTTCTAGACTACTAACCGCATGAATGAAAAAGCTCATTGGGATCGCATCGGATCAGACTATAACAATGAAATTTTTGACGTATTCAAAAGCGATCGAAAAAAGAAATTGCACCACTATTTTCAAAAGCATGGAAGCAAACGAAAAACGGCCATTGACTTTGGCTGCGGTAATGGAAAATCCTTCACCTACCTCTCACCGTTGTTCGCTAAGATTTTAGCTATTGATATTTCACAAGAGCTTTTGCGACAAGCCAAACAAAAACCTTTTAGCAACATTGTGTTTAAGCAAATGGATTTATCAAGAAAGACTACTGCGCTACCGCTCGCTGATTTTGTTTTTTGCTGCAACGTAATTATGCTGCCCGTGGTAGAGAAGAATCAGCGGATGCTTAAAAATATTAGTGGCGCTTTGAAAAAGAATGGGGCAGGGTTGCTTGTCCTGCCTTCCATGGAGTCGGCTTTTTTTTCTTCTTGGCGATTGATTGATTGGTATAAACAAGAAGGGACTGTGCCTAGCGAAATCGATAAAGATGAATTGCATTATTTTAAGGGCAGTAAGACCAACATTATTCAAGGTATTGTTCATATCGATAACGTGCCAACCAAGCACTATTCCGCTGCGGAATTGGAAGTGCTATTTAACCGCGCTGGATTGAAAATCACCGCTCTTGATAAAGTAGAGTACGAGTGGGATTCTGAATTTCAATCTCCACCTTCTTGGATGAAAGAACCGTACCCTTGGGATTGGCTGGTAGAATGCAAGAAGAGATGAGGCAAAAGGTGATTTCTATTTCCACATTTTACCACTAACTTGTCAATCTAAAAATCCCACTGTCATGTATTATCATCGCTTAGGAAAAATCCCACCCAAACGCCACACACAGTTTCGCCAGCCCGATGGCAGTTTGTATAAGGAAGAATTGATGAGCTCAGAAGGTTTTTCGGGCATTTATTCCAACCTCTATCATACCTATCCACCCACGCGCATCAAAACTATAAATGCCCCCACTAGATATGGTGCGAAGAGAGTTGATGATTACGCACTGAAGCAAACACATTTGAATACTTCTAAAGTAACTATTACAGGCGATGATTATTTGAGTGCGCGCAAAGTGTTGCTGATGAACAACGATTGCTCTATTTCCATTTGTTCACCTAAGCAAAGGAAGATGGATTATTTTTATAAAAATGCAGAAGGCGATGAAGTGCTTTTTGTACATGATGGCAATGGCACGCTTACTTCGCCATTCGGCAAATTGGAAATCAAAAAGGGCGACTACATTGTTATTCCGCGCACGGTCATTTACAGATTAGAATTTGAAGAAGGCCCACTGCGATTGTTGATCATCGAATCGGCAGCCCCGATCGAAACGGTGAAACGATATCGGAACCAACTTGGGCAATTATTGGAACATTCACCTTATTGCGAGCGTGACATTCGTCCTCCATACGAATTAGTGACGGACGTGAGTCGTGGAGAATTTTTAGTTAAGATCAAAAAGCAAGGGTTTCTTCATAATTATGTTTACGATCATAGTCCGCTGGACTTGGTTGGGTGGGATGGTTTCTTGTGGCCTTATGCTTTTTCCATTCATGATTTTGAACCGATAACAGGCCGCTTGCATCAACCACCACCAGTGCACCAAACTTTCCAAGCGCGCAATTTTGTGATCTGCTCTTTTGTGCCACGCTTGTTCGATTATCATCCACTGGCCATACCCGCACCGTACAATCACAGCAACATTGATAGTGATGAAGTGTTGTATTATGCCGAAGGAAACTTTATGAGTCGCAGAGGGATTGAGCGCGGATCATTTACCTTACATCCTGGAGGATTGCCGCACGGCCCACATCCCGGCACAGTGGAAAAAAGTTTGGGTGCTAAAGAAACCCACGAATTGGCAGTAATGATCGATACCTTTCATCCATTGCATTTAACAGATCAGTCATTGGAATTTTTAGATACGAACTATCCCATGAGCTGGACAGATAATAGTGACGGAGGGTTTCATGAAGTGAATACGCCTTGATTTGAAAAATGAATTAACTAAAAATTTTAAACCACATAGTATCATAGGTACATAGGTTTCACATAGCTACTATGTGTTTATTTCTATGTCTCTTATGTGCCTATGTGGTTCAATCCAAATAAAAAAATAAAATATGATAGCAACCAAATCCTACGCAGCCCTCGATTCAAAAACCCCATTAGCCCCCTTTCAATTTGATCGCAGGGATTTACGGCCAGATGATGTACACATTGAAATTTTATATTGTGGCGTTTGCCATAGCGATTTGCATCAAGCGCGTGACGAATGGGGCGGCTCGATCTACCCGATGGTACCTGGCCATGAGATTGTAGGCAAAGTTGTTCGTGTGGGCGCGAACGTAAAAAAATTCAAAGCAGGAGACTTAGCAGGAGTTGGCGTGATGGTTGACTCTTGTCGCACGTGTAAAAATTGCAAAGCAGATTTAGAACAATATTGTGAGCAAGGAATGACAGGCACTTACAACGGCCTTGAGCGCGATGGAAAAACAATTGCGCAAGGCGGCTACTCTTCACAAATTGTTACCGATGAAAAATATGTTTTACACATCTCAGAAAAATTAGATTTGAAAGCTGTTGCTCCGCTTTTGTGCGCAGGCATCACCACCTATTCTCCATTACGATATGCAAAAGTTGGTAAAGGAACTAAAGTTGGAGTTATTGGTCTGGGCGGCTTGGGTCACATGGGTTTAAAATTTGCTGCTTCATTTGGGGCAGAGGTAACGCTGATAAGTTCTTCCGCTTCCAAGGAAAAAGATGCGAAGCGATTGGGCGCGCATCAGTTCTTGCTTTCAACAGATGAGGCACAGATGAAAAAATTCTATGGCTACTTTGATGTGCTCCTTAACACCGTTTCCGCCAATCACGATTATGGACCTTACTTAAATTTACTTGGCCTCAACGGAACTATGCTGATCGTTGGCTTGCCTTCCGAGGCGCCAGTTGTTAGTCCATTTATTTTATTGAACAATCGAAGAAGCATTACTGGCTCTATGATTGGAGGGATCAAAGAAACACAAGAAATGCTGGATTACTGTGCCGAGAAAAATATTGTTTCGGATGTAGAAGTTATTCCCATGCAAGAAATAAACAATGCCTACGAGCGGATGCTGAAGAACGATGTGCGTTACCGATTTGTGATTGACTTGAAGAGTTTGGAGTGATGAATAAAATAAAACTTCCCCTTTTCATCTATTTTCTTTTGCTTGTCTGGTCGTGTACTTCGCTAAAACAAGATCAGAAAAATAATGCGGGCGAGATTTCTGTTTGGATAACAACAGGTGATAAAACTTCCCTGCTTGCCAACGTTTCTACTAAACTAGCTTTTGATTCAAAACCCGATACAATCAGTATCATTGAAGTTGATACCACGCAGCATTTTCAAACTGTAGATGGTTTTGGATTTGCACTTACAGGGGGAAGTGCGTATTTGATAAATCAAAAGTTATCTGCTACGGCTCGGGAAGAGCTATTGAAGGAATTATTTTTAACCGATGGCAATCGGATTGGAGTTAGTTATTTGCGGGTAAGCATTGGTGCATCTGATTTGGATGATCATGTTTTTTCCTACGATGACTTACCTGCTAATAAAACGGACGTTCTTTTGAATCATTTCAGTTTTGCCGAAGACCAAAAGAATCTAATTCCGGTACTAAAGCAAATTGTAAAGTTGAATCCTGAAATCAAAATCATGGGCAGCCCATGGTCAGCACCAGCTTGGATGAAAGACAATGCCAACCCAAAGGGTGGCCATCTTAAACCTGAATATTATGATGCGTACGCAAAGTATTTTGTAAAGTATATTCAAGGTATGGCCGCAGAAGGAATTGTGATAGATGCCATCACCTTGCAAAATGAACCTGAAAACCCGAAGAACAACCCTAGTATGTTGATGACAGCCGAAGAGCAGGCGCTTTTTGTGAAAAAGCATTTAGGGCCAATTTTTCGTGAAGCCAAAATCAAAACAAAAATCGTGGTGTTTGATCATAATTGCGATAATCCCAATTATCCTATTACAATTTTGAATGATGCTAATGCCAAAAAATTTGTTGACGGCTCGGCTTTTCATTTGTATTTGGGAAACATCACGGCCCTTTCTGAGGTACATGAGTCTCACCCTGATCGTAATATTTATTTTACTGAACAGTGGACTTGGTCACAAGGAAATTTTGATGGCGATCTTCGGTGGCACACTAAAAATTTGATTGTTGGAGCTACGCGCAACTGGAGCCGCAATGTGCTGGAATGGAATTTAGCTGCTGACCAAAATCAAAATCCCCATACAGACCAAGGCGGCTGTACCGAATGTTTAGGTGCGCTAACAATAAATGATTCGGTGAGCCGCAATGTTTCATATTACATTATTGCACATGCCTCGAAATTTGTACGGCCGGGTTCCGTGCGAGTTGCCTCCAACATAATTGAAGGGTTGCCCAATGTTGCCTTTGTCACTCCAAAGGGGCAAAAAGTTTTGATAGTCTTAAATGATACCGATCAAGAAAAAGGGTTTTCAATAAAGTTCAAAGAAAAAACTGCCCCTACTGTATTAGCAGCAGGGGCAGTTGGTACTTACGTGTGGTAGTCTTGTTAATTTTTCTTCCCTAGCTCTGGCAAAACAAAATTATCCAACGGACTTGGCAGCTTCATGGCAGCCTCAATATCTTTTACTGTGCGTGGTGCCAACACAGAAAGATGTTCGTAACCATCTTTGGTAATTAAGTAATCATCTTCAATGCGTACTGCAATGCCCCACCATTTTTTATCGCAAGGTGCATTATCGGGTATGTAAATGCCAGGCTCAATAGTGATGATCATATTTTCGATCAGCTTGTCGTATGTGCCGCGATCATGTACATCTAAGCCAATGTGATGGCAGCAGCCGTGTGGGTAGTATGTATTTTTTTCATCTGGATTTTTGATAATGCCCAATTCAGTGAGGCCCTTGTTTACTGTAATGCGCGTGGCCATTGTTAGCTCACGAAATGTTGCACCCGGCTTGCACACTTTCATCGCTTCCTCTTGCGCTTTCAACACCAATTCATAAATCTGTTTTTGTTCTGGAGAGAATTTTCCGTTCACGGGAATAGTGCGCGTGATATCAGCAGTATAGCCGTGGAACTCTGCCCCCAAGTCCATCAAGATCAATTCTTTGTTAGAGATGTTCGGTTTGTAGTTATCAATGTAGTGAAGGATGCAACCGTTATGGCCAGCACCTACAATAGAAGGATAGCCAAGATCTTCCGCTTGGTATTTTTTAAAAACAAATTCGTGAATGCCTTGTATCTCACGCTCGCTCATGCCGGGCTTCATCGCTTTCATCACTTCCAATTGACCAGCACAAGATATTTGTACTGCCTTGCGCACCATACTCAACTCCTCTGGTGTTTTGATGCCACGCAAATTATCCATGAGGGTTTCGAGACCTTTGGTATCTAAATTATTTTTGGGTGGTTCCACTGTTAATGTTACGCTGCTCTTGTCGGGGTAATTGACTTTGGCTTTGAATTGTGCTTGCAAGTCATACAGATCAGAAGAATCACGCGGGTCGTTGCGCACATCGTTTTGAAAATCGAAAAAGAGAACTTTATCAAACTTAGAGAAATTGACATCGTACTTTTTGAATTCCGTATTGTTGAATGCTTGCTCAAAGCCCAGCAAATCTTTTACCCCTTTTTCACCGAGGCGTCTGCCCGTCCACATTTCGCGCTGTTCGTTGCGTGGTTGCACAAAAAGTATTTCGTTGTATTGTGTGCCATTGTTGGCGGTTTGTTTGTCTTTGAAAAGGAAGAACACCGCATCGGGTTCTTTGTAGCCAGTGAGATAAAAGAAATCAGGGTCTTGATGATAATTGTAATCTACATCATTGGCACGGTTGCGCACAGGGTTGGCAAAAAACACGGCTACCGAATTGGCGGGAAGTGTTGCGCGCAGCTTTTCCCTTCTGTCTTTATGGAAATCCTTGGTCAGGAAATCAGTGGGGAGGTCTCCGTTTTGCGCGAACAGTGAAAATGAAAAAAGTGTGAGGAATAAATAAATAATTGATTTCATAATAGTCGTTTTACAATAGATGTCAAATATGGGAAATTGGATTGGGAAATAATATGCCGTTGGTGGAAAAAGACATATCGTTTGTATCCTAAATTTTAATCTTTATAGGCATTTCTAAAAGCCTTGTCATGTTTCGACAAGATCAACATGACAAGGTTTTTAGAGATGTTCTTACTTCAAAAGTGCAGCTATATCAGGGTCTCCTTCCAAATAATTCATTTGCACTTCTATGAATGAGGCTCTCCTGCTAACATAATTAGAAAGGGGCTTGATCAAATACTTTTTTGGGTGGGGCAATATCGCGGCAATTTGTGCGGCCTCTCTTCTATTTATTTTCTTTGCCGATTTCTTATAATAATACCTGCTCGCAGCCTCTATTCCAAAAACACCTTTTCCCATTTCAGCCACGTTCAAATATATTTCTAAAATTCTTTCCTTGCCCCATACTTTTTCAATCATGAAAGTAAAATAAGCTTCCAGCCCTTTGCGCACCCAACTGCGACCCTGCCACAAAAAAACATTTTTGGCCACTTGCTGGCTGATGGTGGAAGCACCGCGTACCCGTTTGGGCTTGCGCTGGTTATGCTTCATCGCTTTTTTGATGCTCTTCCAATCAAACCCATCATGATCAGGAAATAGTTGATCCTCAGAGGCCATCACTGCGAGCCGAGCCTGTGGTGAAATATTTTCCTTGGATACATAATCGCGCGAAAGCCCATAGCCTTGAAGCCAACTGCCGAGTTGCGTGAGCGTGATAGGAGGATCGATCCACTTCAATGCGATGATGTAAACAAACTGAAGCACCACCAAAAGCAAAATCAAATTTCTGATTTTTCTCAGCACTCTTTTGAAGGAAGCAGACAAAGCCATTTAGCAAAACTAAAATATTTTGAAAGTCTTTTGAAAATTAGTTCTACCCTTGTTTCTGTGGAAATGGACTGAACCTGGACTAACCGAAATTTTGAACCACATAGGCACATGAACTAGATATTGCCTTCACATAGGTTTTGACCCTTTTTCCTTGTGTGTATTTCTATGTGGCCTATCTGTCTAGGTGGTTCAATTGCCAAAGACGAAAGGGCTTCCACAACATTCAGGGTAGAACCTGAAAATTAATTTTAGGATGAATTCAACTCGGGTGAAGCTAGTTGCCTAAATTGAAAATTATTTTGAGACGATGCGAGTCAAAAAAATATAAAAAAGAAAAAACCAGAGTGTATCCCCTAGCTCTTTTTAATTATAGTTGAATAGAGATTCTTGCAAAAAAAATTTCTAATTTACTTAGCTCCGTCAAGAACCACTCCGTGCTTTTTGCACTGCTCATTCAAATCGGTTCTCCATACATCTAGCAAATTCTTGGCTTCTTCAATATCAGCGTTGGCTTGTTCTATAATATTAGGGTCTTGTTTTTCTATTGCCAAACAAATTAGCTTAAAGCCTTCCAACTGATCAGCCGCAGCTTTCAAGTATTCATCATTCATGGTCGTTACTTCTTTAGTAGCAGGATGAATGGCAGCAAGCTTAGCAGAAAACTCTTCGTACTTTGGTATCACCGTCTCTTTGATGGTTGCGTACATAGTAGAGTCATCTTTGTAATTATCTCCCGATACGCTACCATAAGCATCCACGGCCTCACTTTCTAAAGTGGCCAGTTTGGGCATTTCAGTATTCACATAATTGAGTAAATCTTTTTGAACATCATCCGCGGAGCAAGCCGCTAGTGCCAGTACAAGAACAATTGAAATTTTGATTTTTTTCATAGTAGAGGGTTAGGTAAGCTATAAAGTTAGAGTTTAATTTTTATTGGAAAAGCGAAAGTTGCTGTAGAATAACGTATGCTCATTTGCCTATGACTCTGTCAAAGATTGCAAGGAATAGGGATAAAATTATTTATGCTGCGAAAACAACCATTTTAGCAATCCTGGTTCAGCAAGGGCATTTTCCCAACTGTTGTGCTTCACTGCGGGGTACTCGGTGTAGGTAACGGTGGCGTTGAGTTCTTTTAAACGAGCGACTAGCTGGCGTGAATATTTTACTTCTACTACTTCATCTTGATCGCCATGGAAAAACCAAAACGGAATTTTTGATTGTGCCTGTGTAAATGATTTTACATCTCCGCCTCCGCAAATAGGAATTGCGGCAGCAAAAAGATTAGGGTTATGATAGACGGCTTCTAGCGTGCCCATGCCGCCCATCGAAAGACCCATGATGTAAATGCGTGTCGTGTCAATTTTATTTTCGGTAATTAGTTGATGTATTAATTGAAGGGTGCTTTGCAGTGGTTGTGTCATCGGTCGAGAATAGTTGAAATCAAAATGATATGGTTTTTTGGTGGCATCTAAAATCACACTCGACCAATAGCCTGGTTTGCGCGGACACTGAGGAAAAATGACGATGGCTGGAAATTTTTTTCTGTTCTCTGGCTGCAAAAAAAGTGCGGCACCGTTGCGAAGTTGTTTGTTGTTGTCTTTGCCACGCTCGTATGCACCATGAAGAAAAATAACTAAGGGGTATTTTTTTGTAGACTCATAATTTTCGGGCAGCAAAATGCGGTAGCGCAGGGTGTCTTTGCCTTGGATGAATTCGTTTCTTTTGTATTGGGGAAGGTCTTGTGAGAAAAGTGAAGAGATCGAGCTAAAAAAGATTGTGACGGATAATAAATATTTTGTTTGTTGCATGGGTTAACATTTATCAGCCCTCACTTGCGCATCGATGGCGTGCCAAAAAAAGATTTGCATTGATTTGATTTATCGGTGGCACGCTTTAACTCCTTACCATTAAATCCCCGAGTTAAAACTCGGGGCTACTAACATTGAACCCCGCTGGGGTTCGTCTCAGAAACAGCGCAAACGCTAAGACCTTCCGTGGTTTGCAGGTCTCGTTTTTATCACCGAGAACCTTCCGTGCCTCCGTGGCAATGCATTTTCAACCGCAAAATCAACTCTAACTTTGTAGCAGAATAAAAAAGCTAGCGAAACTATTTAGAACCATGCTGTTGGCATCATCTATTTCTGCTAGGCGAATAACCCCTTCCCCAAAATAAAAAGTATAGCCTCCGTCATACGGAAAGTAATTGTATTCTCTAAAAGTCCATTGGCTATCGACCGCAATTTTTTGGCCATCAAAGTCCAGAAACGCTTGCGTGACTTTTATTCGCTGTCCTGCCTTGAGGTCACTCAATCTCATAAAGGTCAAATTAGTTTCTCTAGCACAACAAACTCTAATTGCTGCTTGGGCAAACCCCAGCGAGAGTCAGGGACAATAAATGGTTTCTTCTCGCCCGTCAGTTGATAGCCATGTCTAATGTACCAATCAATTAACTCTTGTCGAACGGAAATGACTGTCATGAAAATCTTTGGGCAATCATGCTCTCGCGCATGAACTTCGGCAGCGGCCAATAATTTCTTACCGATGCCTTTACCTTGCGTGTTGGGTTTCACAGAGAGCATCCCCAAATAGAGTTTCGGTCCATCTTTTCGTAATTCCACACAACCTAACAAGGTGTTTTCTTCTTTGTAAAGGAGAATCGTGGTGTCTGGTTTTTGAATCAGGTCGCACAAAGCGGCTTCATCGATGCGGGTGCCGTCCAGCAAATCTGCTTCGGTAGTCCAGCCTTGTTTGGAGCCTTCGCCTCGGTAGGCAGAGTTAACGAGCTTGTTAATGGCTGTTGCATCTACTAGGATTGCTTTTGAAATTTGCGCTGACATCCTTCAAATATATTACTTTGCACTTTCTAGGCCAATTCATGAATTATAAAATCGATCTTTTTGCCATTTTTATTTTCGTTGGTATCGTTCAAGCAGTTTTTCTGTCCTTATTCTTCTTTTCGAAGAACAATCGAAAAATTGAAACGAATGTCTACCAAGGCATCATGGTGTTGGCCATGGCCGCCTGCACGTTTGAGATTTTTTTGTGCTATACAGGTTACATTATTCATTGTCTTTGGCTGGTAGATTTTTCGGAGCCTATATCCTATTTGATTGGGCCGGCATTCTATTTGATGATTGTTAGCTTAATCAATGGAAAGACGGATAGAACACGCTACTATCATTTTATCTTTGCTGTTCTTTGGTTGATTATCCAAATTCCTTTTTTCATTCAGTCTGATGATGTGAAGTTCAACGCATGGATTGGCGCATACCATACGGAGGGGCTTACCTTTCGAGAAGTAGATGCCGATTTTTTCAGCTCACCCTATCATAGCGAAATTATTTTGACACACCTCAGCATTTATATGATAATGGGTTTCGTTGCCACCATTAAATCTTTTCGGGTTAAAAAGGAATCTATCTGGAAAACGAAGCACTCCACTTTTCTTCAATTGCGATCGACTGTAGCTCAAATTGTTTTTGTGGTTTTGTTGATCTTTGTTGTTAAATTATTTTATAGAGAAGACACGGGCGATCATCTTTTTGCTGCCTACATCTCCATCGCCATTTACTTGATCAGCTTCCAAGTTATCCGCCAGTCGGGTTTTTTCAAGCAACCCAATTTAGTTGAGCAGCAGAAATACAAAAGCTCTTCGCTTTCGCAAGATGATCAATCAGGTATTTTAATTAAGCTGAAAGCATTGATGGAGACAGAGAAACCATTTCTAAAGACAAATTTCTCCCTTCCCGATTTAGCCTCACAATTAAAAATCACCACCCATCAACTTTCGCAAGTAATCAACGATGGGCTGGGCAAAAGTTTTTTTGAGATGACAGCCGAATACCGCATTGAAGAAGCAAAGCGATTGCTAAAAGAAAAAATGAACATTAAAGTGGAGGAAATAGCCGAACAGGTTGGGTATAATTCAAAATCTTCTTTTAATACTGCTTTTAAGAAAATTGTAGGGATGACGCCTAGTGAGTGGAGAGGCTAGTCGATTACAACTTGTCCCACTAATTCATACTCCAAACCAGGGCCATCACATTCATTCCAAGTGCCAACTAGCTTATTAGTAGAAACAATTATCAGTTGTTCTTGTTTTTGGGCTGTATAACAACTTGCTATTAAATCCGTACCCAATTTATAAGTTAATGAAATATACTTTTCATTGGTGGAAGTTGTGTAAGAATAAGTACCACTGCCCTCTTTTGTCTGACCATTCGTCTCACGTGATTTAAGGAATGTACCATCCGCATTGAATACATAGTATTCTTGCCAACTCATGTCTTTGCCTGTAGTTACAGAATTGATCATGGACCCTGTCATTTTTACAAGTTGCCACTTCTGTGGATAACTGCTATCAAGCTCTTCTTTTTTAACCTTCTCTGCTGAGCAAGCGAATAAGCAACCGATAGATAGTAATACAATCATTAAACGTTTCATGTTTTCATTGTTTTCGGTTCTTTGACACCTCACTGGTTAAGAAGGTTGTAAGGTAACTAAAGAATTTTCGTTCGACTTTATAAAATCGGCCTTCCAGCTTATAAAAACAGCCTTACCTTGGCGGTTCATGTCCGTTTCTTTACAAAAAATTAAACACATGAACCAAGAACTAACAACGAATATCGAACAAACTAGGCGATATGACCTAGACTGGCTTCGCTTTATAGCCATTGTCATTCTCTTATTTTTCCACACAGGCATGTGGTTCAACCATTGGGGCTGGCATGTAAAGAACAATGAATTGAGTTATTCCTTCCAGTATTGGATGGTGTGGTCACATTATTTTAGAATGCCTCTACTGCTTTTTGTTTCTGGCTCTGGCACTTATATGGCTTTAGGCAAGCGCACGCCTGGTCAGTTTAGAAAAGAACGCTTCTATCGATTATTTATTCCGTTGATTTTTGGAATGCTGGTGGTAGTTCCTCCGCAAATTTATTACGAGCGCATCAGTCAATACGTTAACTACTGGGAGTTTTACAAAACCGTGTTTCAATTTAAGCCCTATCCAGAGGGAGGAAGTCTGAGTTGGCATCACCTGTGGTTTATCCTTTATCTTTTTATTTATTCATTGATGGCCATTCCATTATTGAAATTCTTACGCTCATCAAAATCAGAGAAATTCAAGAATTCAGCCTTAAGGCTTTTGGGCAGTCCTGCTGGATTGCTTCTCATTCCATCTACTCTCATCTTGCTTACGCAAATCGTGTTGGAGCCTTACTTCCCAGAGGAAACGCATGACTTGCTAAAAGACTGGGCGTACTTCACTTTCTATTTTTTGTTTTTTGTTATGGGCATCATCTGCTATTCCATTCCAAAACTTTGGGAAGCCATTGGGGCAAACCGTAAGCACCTGTTGATGGCTATGCTTGTTTCTATTATTCCATTTTACATTTGCTACTTTCATTTTCGTGATTTGATTGCGTTGCCTTGGACAGATGACACAGTAGAAACTATTTTTGATGTCGTTGCCATTTTCGTAAGCTGGTTTACAGTAATCACCATCATTGCTTATGGTCAGCATTACCTCAATAGGCCGCATCCGTGGTTATCTAAAATCAGCGAGGGGCTGTATCCATTTTACATTCTGCATCAAACAGTCATTATCGCTATCGGTTATTATGTTTGCCAATGGGATTGGAGCATCGCTGCCAAGTACTGGACGATTTGCTTTCTTACACTGACCAGTTGTGTGGGGTTTTATCTTTTATTGATCAGGCCTTTTAATGTGATGCGTTTTTTGTTTGGGGTGAAAAGTAAAAATCAACTATCTTCAAAGCTCAAAGAATGAATCTTATGAAAAAAATGTTTGCTAGCCTCTCGCACAACAGCAAGGTATTGCTGGCTAACAAATTCTTTGATCTATGCATTGTGATTATTGGCGTCACCATTGCCTTTCAATTGAATAACTTAAAGCAAAGCTCTGACGAGCGATCTCTTGAAAAATTCTACAATGAAAATCTACTGATCGAATTGGATAAAGATATTAATCGAATGAATGAAATAGTGGTTAGTCTCCGTGCTGATAAACGATGGACAGACAAATGTTTAGATACTCAAAAAGGTCTGACAGCCGACACATTACAAAGCACGGTACTGGAAATCCTTTCATTCGAAACGTTTAACGATCGAAACGATAATACGTATCGTGCATTGGTGAGCAATGGAAGTTCTACTATTCGCAATCGTGTAACTAGAAGCCTAATTCAAGATTATTATAAATGTTACACTAACATTGATCGCTTTGAATCGGTTTACACTGAATTTATTCTCAATCATTTCAATGTTTATTTTTCGCCTTATTACGATTATGCAAGCAAAAAACTCTTGGATGCCTCCATTGTAAAGAATGCTCAAACGAAAAACCACTTACTTATCGCTGCCTCTCAACTCAATGACGGAATAGAAAGTTATGAAGATGCCTTGTCCAAAGCTGCAACATTAAAAAATGCACTATTAAAAACTAATTAATTGTTTGCCTGAACCCATTTAGGAAAATAACTTCCAAACACATCAAAGAAATGCGCAAACTCCTTGGCATATTCAGTAGTGGCAGATTTTTGTGCTACCTCTAGGCTGATCAAATGCTCGGCCCAATGTTTTGTTTTTGGTAAAGATGCCCACTGTGTTGTATTTTTATTTGAATCAAACTGAAATAGTAATTTGAACAATGGCGTATAGGCCCCATCCACCAAGGTGAATGCATTGCCACGAAAATAAAGTGGCTTCTCTTCCAGTACTTTTTCAATCGGCTCGAGAAAGTTAAATACCTTGTTCAATGCCTTGTCCATCGCCTCCTTGTCTTTGGCCGTGTACACATCGCGCAATCCATCGAGCGGTCCACTCGCGTATTCAATCCAATAGCGATCTTTTGCTTTTTGTATTGGGTTATCGGAATGCAGCGACCCTGGTGTAGTTTCATTTAAAAACTCGTTGATGGGTGTAGTTTTAAGAAGGATCACTTCGCCATTCACTTTCAATACAGGGAAAGATTTGTTGGGCGATATTTTTAAAAACCAATCCGGCAAGTTGCCCAAATCGACATACGTTACTTTAAAATCTTTATCGCGCTCGAGGCCTTTCTGCAAGAGCGTAATGACACAACGTTGGTTGTACGGGCAAAGTGGGTGGCTGATTAATTCTAAGGTATTCATGGTTTTTTTTGATGGTTTATTTTTTACGGATTGATTTTGTGCAAACGCGATATGGAAATAGATCATTATTGCCGATAGAGCAAGTAGTTGTTTCATATTATTTTTCAACAAAACTACCGTTGTACGATCTTTCCTCTGTGTGACAAAGTCACACAGGTAAAAATTAATAGTTTGTAATCTTGAACTATGTGAATCTTCATTAAGTTTACTCATTAATTACCTCAATAGCATTCTTCTTATGATTGATGTAGCCGATTATTTTAAAAACACGTTCGAACCTGCCTTATTAAAGGAACTGGAAAAATGCAATGTGGTTGACTTGCCCATCGATTCGGAACTGCGGCACAGCGACCAGACCGTAGTGCGGTTCACTCCTCTCGTGATCAATGGCAACATCCGTGTGACGCGAATGGATGAAAGCGGAAAAGAAATATTGATGTACCACATCCGCGCAAGGGAAAGTTGCTTTCTGAACATTACAGCTGCACTCAACAATAATTTTAGCAATGTCAATTCTCTTCGCGCGATAACGGAAGAGCCAACGACTATGATTTTAATTACCGATCAACAAATCAGGGATTGGAATACCAACTATCAAACCTGGCGCGACTATTCTTCAAGGCTGTTGAACTTGAGGTTTACCGAGTTTTTTTCCATCATCGACAATGTTGTTTTTAAAAGTGCCGATCAAAAACTCATCGAAAAACTGAACAAACTGAAAGACAAGAACAACGAAGTCTGCGCTACCCATCAACAAATAGCATTTGAAATTGGTACAGCACGCGAAGTGGTGAGCAGGTTGCTGAAGTCTTTGGAGATTGATGGCAAAGTGGAATTGCAACGCGGCAAAATAAAAATATTACAACCGTTATAATTTTTTCTTAAGTGACTTTGTCACCAATTGCCCTTTAGTGGTTCGCCCACCTTTGTGCCATTGTTAAACTAAAAAACTAAAACAATGACAAAAGTAAAATCAATTTTCATTGCACTGCTTGCCGTGTTGGGCATTCAGGCACAAGCACAATCGCTTAAGGCCGATGACGTATTGGCTATTCAAAATCAAATTTCGTTGTGGAATCAATTGCAAGACGATGGCAACGTTACTGCATTCATGAACATTTGGACGACCGATGCCGTGTTTACCAATCCATTTGGAAAATTTGCTGGAAAAGATGCGATCAAGCAATTTGTAGATGGTTACGTGAGCGGCTTTGCAAAAGGCAAGCGTCACCAAAGCAGTAACATTACCATTACTGGAAGCGGTTCAAAGGCCACGGTAGTGGAAGATCTGAATGTAGTGGAAGTAAACGAGATTCCTTTCATCGCGGCCACTGTCCGTCTCAATGCATCGTTGGTAAAAGAAGGTGTGATATGGAAATTCAAAGACGTCACACTCCTCATCGATCCAGGCTTTGGCAAATTACAAGCTAAAATGGCAGGTAAGTAATATTCGACCCATTCAATCAAATCAAAATCTCATCTTTTTGGATGAGATTTTTTAATTTTCTGCCCTGCCAGACCCTACTGTCTCTCGATAAAGTTGCGGAGAAACATCTGCATTGGTCCTGAAGAATCGACTGAAGTAATGTTCGTCTTCATAACCTAGTTCATAAGCAATTTCTTTTACGGTCTTTTTGGTGAGGTACAACTCCCGTTTGGCTTCTATAATGATGCGCTCGGAAATCAATTCCGTAATCGTCTTATTGAAATAACTCTTGGTGATTTTCGCTAACGCTTTCGCGGAAATGTTTAAGGCTTCGGCATATTCGCTGGCTGAGTGTTTTTTCTTAAAGTCTTTTTCGATGGCATCTTTTAAACTTTGTAGAACAAAGGGTTCTTTTAAGTCAGAAGCAAATTCAAGTGCTTCAGGCTGTTGCTCTGCCTTTATTCTTGAAGCCGTAATCAAAAAAATCTTTAAGTAAGAAACCAAAATTTCATACTGAGCCAACGCAGCAATTTTCATTTCAGACTTCATTTGCGCAATCAGCAGAGTGAGCGATCGGGCAGACGTTTCGTTGATTAACGTAAATGGCGGCTGATAGATATTGTTGAAAAGCACACCACTGCAAGCTACCTCTGCGTGATGCTTGTGGATGCAAAAGAAATCGGGGTGAAAGTAAAGGGCAGTACCCTTGATGGCAGCAGCCGAAAACATAAAGGGCTGATAGGGCGAAAACGCAAACAAACTGTTTTCATCAAAGTCATATTCTGCAAAATCCGCTTTTACCTTACCCTCGCCATTTGTTATCCAGATCAAGGAATAATAATTGTTGCGTTGGATGTGATCAAAGTAACTTCCATCTTCAAAAGTGAGAAGCTTAAAAGCAAGGTTTCCGTTTTGCGGATTGACTAATGTAAGGGAGGTTTGGTTTTCCATGCTACTTCGATTTTAACTCTTTTAGTTCTTGCTCCAATTTTTTGATGTATTCTCGTTGAGGCGCAAGTGCTTCTTCTATTTCTTCTTCCGTATACCTGGGGGTAATGTGTTGAGGGCAATTCCAATCATAGGCTTCAATTTGGAGCAACATCATCCGCTCAGGCTTTGCTTGATAGTCAGCTAACGAAAGTGATTTCAAAAGATCAGGCCTCGAGCTCAATTCAACAATCTCTGCTTTTGCATAGAATTTAAGTCTAGCTCGGGCCGGATAGTCCATCATGAATAGCGAAACATTGCTGTGAATAGCTAAATTGCCAACAGTGATGTATTGCTTGTTGCCAGAAAAATCAATGAACCCAATGGTATTCGCATCCATCACTTTTACAAATCCTTTCGGCCCGCCTCGGTGTTGAATGTAGGGAAACCCATTTTTGCCAATGCTGGCCATATAAAAACTATCACGTTGACTGATGAAGTCAACTTCATTTTCGGTAAGCCCGTCAACTATGCGTTTTTCCACACGCTCGTAGTTTGTGCGACTTCCGTATTTTTCTTGAAGGGCTTTGACTTCATCGGTAAATGCGAGTGATGCAAAATTTTTGGCCATAACTATAATTTTCTTTCCGATTCTTGTATCGCTAAATCGTTAATACTAGCAAACCGTTTTCTCATGTAACCGTTCTCGTCAAACTCCCACAGTTCGTTGCCATAACTTCGAAACCATTGGCCAAAGGCATCGTGCCATTCGTATTCAAAGCGCACAGCCATTCTGTTTTCGCGAAAGCCCCACAATTCTTTTTTCAATTTATAATCCAATTCTTTTTGCCACTTGCGCGTGAGAAATGCCTTCACCTCTTCGCGGCCATTGATAAAGTCGGTGCGGTTTCTCCACTCCGTATCGATCGTGTAAGCCAAGCTCACTTTCTCGGGGTCTTTTGTATTCCACGCATCTTCGGCTGCCTGTACTTTTTGCAGGGCTGTTTCGATAGTAAAGGGTGGCAGGGGATATCTTTTGTTTTCCATTGTCTATTTGAAAATACGAAAGTTGAGGCAGTTGCTTCAGCTTCCGTATTTTATTATTTGTTTATTTTTTAAGCTTAGCCCAATTCGTGGGTAATTGAGTCAATAATGCACTTTCGTTTTTATTCCATTCAGGTAGCGTATTCAACGGACTGCCTTTGAAATCACCATTGAAGAATAGATACAGTTTATTGTCTATTAGTTTAAATGTTTCTGGGTTTACAGGCACTTTAATCCCTTTTTCTGCAACGCCCCATGCACAGTATCCATCGCATACAGGCAAATATTTATCCGGATTGCTTTTGAAAATATTTTTGTGCGTGGCAGAAGCAAATTGATACTTTACTCCATTGATTTCATGAGTGAATTCTTTTATACCTTTCGTGGCTGCGTTGTCAGTGAAATAAGCTACTAAGTCATAGCCACCATTGGCAACTTTGTCTTTCCCTACAGGGTCAACGTTTTGTGCAAAAATCATTGAGCTTGAGAAAAGGACGATTGCGAGAATTGCGTTTTTAATTGTTTTCATTTTGCTTTAGTTGAAAATTTGAATATTGAATTTTGATTAAATCACGGCTAGTTGATGCGCTTCCACTACTGGAAAATCAATTTGAGTATTAGCTGTATTATTGAAATAGTTAGTAAGGGTGTTCAACGCAACATGACCTACAATTTCACCTACTTCTCCTTCGGTTGCACCCGCAGCTTTTACCAAAGCAACATCCGCGTCATTTACGTGACCTCTTTTAGTCACCAGTGTTTGAGCGAATTTTAAGATGGCACTTGTTTTTGCATCTTTGGCATTGCCAAGGCGTGCTGCTTCCATTGCTTCGGCATCAAGCTTAGCTAGGTTTGCGCCTAGATACGTATGTGCCGATAAGCAGTAATTGCAAGCGTTTGCTTCGGCTACTGCCAAGGCAATCAGCGCACTTGTTTTTACCCCTAGTGTGCCACCACTTAAGGCACCACTTAGGTTTAAGTAACCTTCCAAAAAGGCAGGTGAGTTGCCCATCGTCCTCATCATATTGGGTACTACTCCAAATTTTGAGTTGATAGCATTAAACAATTCTTTTGTTTTGCCTGATGCTTGATCAGGGTTTTGAGCATTTAAACGTGTCATCTTATTAGTGTTTTGTTTCTGTCATTATTGACGATACAAAAGTGCGGCTATCGCCATTCCCTTAAAATGGATGATTGGCGCAAGGTGGTGGACGATTTTCCCTATTTATTGAATTAGTAGAGATTACGGTCTGCAGAAGAATACGATTTTACAGTTTATATTGGCATCACCTTATGAGCAAGTATCATCCATTGGAGGCCTACTTTAGCAGATTCATTGAGCTTAGTGAAGAAGACCGCATCAAAATTCGAGATTCCTTCAAAGAAGTTAAAGTTAAAAAGCGACAGTTCATCGTGCAGCCTAATTTTGTGGCCACTCATAGAAACTATGTGATACAAGGAGCTTTTCGTTCGTATGTGGTTGCCGATGAAGGACAAGAGCATACCATCGCATTTGCCATCGATGACTGGTGGATTACCGATTACAATAGTTACATCTTTCAAAAACCCGCCACTATGTTTGTGGTTGCGCTAGAGGATAGCACGATCATGCAAATTGACTTTGAGAAGGAGAAGGAGTTAAAAGCATTAAATCACAAATTTGAAACTTTCTTCAGGATCATTGCGGAAAGAGGACTTGCCTTTTATCAGCGTAGATTAATTTCCAATCTTACCCAAACGGCAGAAGAGCGATATGATGAGTTTGAATTAAAGTATCCGTTGATCGCGCAACGAGTGCCTCAATATGCGTTGGCCTCTTTTCTTGGAATGACTACTGAGTATTTATCTAAGCTGAGAAACCATCGAGCAAAGAAGAAGTAGTTCTTTTTTCAACAAATACTCTCTAATTTGTTTTTTTTCCTGCCTAAGAGGTGTTCAATGGTATACAACAGCTTTTTCGTGTCCTGCTAAAGCGGCCCCACAAAAACTTGAACTAGTTCAACTTCCTTTCCTAATCTAGTTCATTTTAATCGGCATGGGCGTCCCCCACTTTTGTATCGTCAACAACGACACAAAACAATTTAAAAAAATAAACAAAATGACAACAACAGAAACACGTACTTACACAGTACCAACAAGAGAAGAAGTATCTGCCAGCAACCAAGGCATTTTTGACAACCTCAAAAAAGGCTTGGGCTTCGTGCCAAATCTCTATGCTTACTTCGCTAAGAATGAAACGGCATTGGGTGATTACCTGACTTTGCAAAACCGCAAAAGCACATTAAAAGCAAAAGAGCGCGAAGTGATCAATTTGGTAACAAGCCAGGTCAACGGCTGCCGCTATTGTCAAAGCGCCCACACTGCATTAGGTAAAATGAACGGCTTCACAGATGAGCAAATTATTGAGCTTCGCAAAGGCTCTGCTTCATTCGACAGCAAGCTACATGCCTTAGCACAATTCACTGAATCAGTAGTTGAAAACAAGGGCCATGCGACCGAAGAAAGTAAAGAAGCTTTCTTTGAAGCCGGCTATACCGAAGCCAATATGATCGATGTTGTGATCGTGGTAGGTGATAAAATCATCAGTAACTACTTGCATAACCTCACTGGTTTCGAGATCGATTTCCCTTTAGCTGACAAAATCTAACAATACACACAATGGCACTCTTTGATTTTCTTAGAATCACTTTGCTTCCGTTAGACAAATGGCCGTACTTCTTTGGTCAGCTGTTGCTAAAATGGTAAGGTTGCGCAGCTTCTATTGGCTTGCCAACTATATAAATTCAAGAAATTCAGAACCAATGCTTTCTTAGAAAGTTACGAGTGCCCTTGTAAACAACTTTAAAACTCAAACAAATAACAAACCCATAAACAACAAACAAAATGAAAACTCTAAAAATCGCATTCGGTGTAGTACTAGCCCTAGTGAGCATGACAGTCGTCTTTGCTCAGTCAACAGAAACAATCGCACTTCAAGGCAATCAATTATTCCCTGAAGGTATCCTTACCTTGCCAAACAATGATCTATTGGTTGGTGGATTTGGCGATGGCTCCATCCAACGTATTGATGCAAAAAATAATGTTTCTTACTTCAGCAAATCTGGCGAAAACGGAATGGTGATAGCTGTGGGCTTTGCTCTTGACAAAAAGAACAACCGCCTATGGGTGGCCAACTTCAACTTCAAAACAGAAAGCGGTAACCCTGGTAGCAACATGAAAGTGTTCGACTTGAAGACTGGAAAGCTTTTGAAAACACTTCCCGAGAAATTTATCCAAGGTGCGTTCTTTAATGAAGTAACATTGGATGAGAAAGGAAACGTATATGTGTCAGATACATTTGCTCCCAACCTTTGGACAACCAACTTTGAGGCAACAGACACAAAAGTATTTGTGACCGATGCAGCCTTATTAAAAAACCCCTCAACTGATCAGCCTTTTGGCTTAAATGGTTTAACTATCACACCTGATAACAAGTATTTGATTGCATCTGTAATGAACCGCACGATCAAAGGTGGTGGTACCTTGGTGCGTGTGAATATTGCAACCAAAGCAGTGTCAGCAGTAAAGTTGAAAGATGATGAGGCAACGAAAGCCTTCTCTGGCTCAGATGGTATGTTCTTTCACAAAGGACAGATGCTGATGGTGAACGTTTATTCTTCAGCAGGCGCCATTTTCACTGCGAAATTCAATGCCGATTATTCTGAAGCAGGTTTGACGATCAGAAACAAATTCCAATTAGTGTATGATCGCCCAACAGCATCTGCGATACGCAACGGTAAATTATATACAGTGAACAGCCAATTGAACCACATCATTGACGACAAAGACGGTAAGTTGAACACGCCTCCTGTGTTGCCTTTCAATGTGGTGGCTGTGCCATTAGCTGAATTGTTGAAATAATTTCCTCAACAAAGCATGATCTCTTGGATCATGCTTTGTTCCTTTTCATTTCACCCTCATCCCTACCCAACTATGAAACGCATCGTATCCTTAGCTTTCTTGGTGATCGCATTGGCGAATTTGGTGCAGGCACAATCAGTACCGCTCGAGGTTTTTGCGGGCGACAAAAGAACAACCCTTGACCTGTTGCTCATCAAAAACCTGCACGGCAAAGTAGAAACAAAATCTAAATTTTTGTTCTTTAGCCGAAGCCGCGTGAGCTTAGACTACAATGAGACCAAAACCAGCAGCTTGCCACAATTCTCCTTAACAGAGGCACTTAGCTACAACATCAAAGGCCTGAAAGGTTTTGCACCGGTGGCCGTGCTGCAAGTGTTCAACCGTGGCACATTTCCCAAGGCAGGCATCCAATACCTAAAGCTGAAGCCCAACTTTACTTTTTTCAGTTGGTCGGTGATTGATCTAGCCAAAGACCCATTTGTGGATGTCTTTATTTTATCGCGCTTCACACCCAAGCTTACGGAAAAAATGAAGCTGTACACACAACTCGAGCTGCTCAATAATCTTCCGACTGAAGGAAATGCAAACCTCAACTTTGTTCAGCGTATCAGAGTAGGGTTCAAGTTTGATGAAGTGCAGTTTGGGCTAGGGCTTGACCTGAATGAAACGGGCAAGGAGAATTTTACCAACTCAACAAACGCTGGCGTTTTTTTAAGGTATGAATTCTAGCGTGTTTTTTTTAAATTTTTAACAGAGATAGCATGAATACAAATACATGGTCATTGACAGGAAAAAAAGCACTTGTCACAGGCAGTACCAAAGGCATCGGCCTAGCAACTGTATGGGAACTGATGCTGTTGGGCGCAGAAGTCGTGATTGTTTCTCGGCATCAATCTGATATAGATCTGGTGATCGCAGAAGCAAAAAACTTCCACTACAAAATCATCGGTGTAGAAGCGGACGTAAGCACCAAAGATGGAAGGGATAAAATATTTAAGCATATTGAGAAACAAGGTAGCCGCTTGGATATTTTGGTGAACAACGTTGGCACCAACATTCGTAAATCATTTCTCGATACCACTGAAGAAGAAATGGATGGCGTTATTAAAACCAATCTTACCAGTGGTGTTGAATTGGCCAAGTTGATGTTTCGCTTCTTAAAAGAAAGCAAAGCGGCCAGTATTATAAACGTGGCTTCCGTAGCGGGTTCTATTGATGCCGGAACAGGTGCTGCATACGGCATAAGCAAGGGGGCGGAGATCCAACTAACAAGGGTCTTGGCAAATGAGTGGGGCGTTCATGGCATTCGTGTGAACACGGTATCGCCTTGGTTTACCGAAACACCCTTGACAGAACCTCTTTTAAAGAGGCCAGAGATAGTTGCCAAAGTCCAGGCACGCACACCGCTTGGCAGAATCGCGAAAGCTTCTGAGATGGCCAATGTCATTGCATTTCTTGCTATGGAGAAATCATCTTACCTGACAGGGCAAAACATAATTGTGGATGGCGGAATGACAACACGGGCGCTTTAGCAAATTGACACTTTTGCTGATTTATCATTAAACAGAATGTCAGACAAACGACTGCTGTTGGTAATTCATTGTTATAGATTTGGTGCATCATAAATAAAAAAACAGATATGAAAAAGCTTACAACTCTCGCAAGTATTGTCTTGTTATTACTGCCTCTCTATTCATTCGCTCAAGCAAGCGAAGTGTTTTCTAACGAAAGCGGAGCCATCAAAGGGTATGATCCAGTCGCCTTCTTTACTGACAGCAAAGCAATCAAAGGCACAAAGGAGTTTTCTCATGAATGGAATGGCGCGACTTGGCATTTTGCAACGAAGAAGAACAAAGATTTGTTCGTTGCCAATCCTGAAAAGTATGCACCTCAATATGGAGGCTATTGCGCTTACGGCACAGCAGATGGACACAAAGCCCCCACCGAAACAGACACTTGGACGATAGTTGACAACAAGCTTTACTTCAACTATAACCAAAAAGTAAAGACCCTGTGGAATAAAGACCAAGCTGGATTAATTAAGAAAGCAGATGAGCAATGGCCTAAGATTAAAAAGGATTAAAGTTTTTTTAGACGCCTGAGAAAGAAAAACTCAGGCGTTTTGCTTTTATGCTTTTGAACTAAACTTTACTAATCATTCCGCTTACCAACATCTGTAACTCAGGCACAACCTTCTTCTCAAACCATGCATTCTTCTTTTGCCAAATCCTGTTGCGGGGGGAGGGATGAACCAAAGGCAAATAAGTAGGCATAAATTTTTTGTAATTCTTAATGTTCTCAGTAATGCTTGGGTTAAAATCTTTTCCCAAATAATATTTCTGCGAATATTGTCCGATGAGGATCGTGAGCTTTATGCTCTTCAATTGAGACAACACATTGCCGTGCCATAAGGGAGCGCACTCGGGCCGCGGAGGAAGATCACCTGAGGTGCCTTTGCCCGGATAGCAAAAGCCCATGGGCATAAGAGCAAATATGGAAGTGTCATAAAATTGTTCTTTGGTCACATTCAACCAACGCCTTAGTTCATCGCCACTTTTATCGTCCCATGGTATGCCGCTGTCTTGCACCTTTTGCCCTGGTGCTTGGCCGATGATTAAAATTTTAGATTTGCTTGACGCTTGAATGATCGGTCTTGGTTTGTTGGGCAAGTAGCTTTTGCAAACGGTGCACTTTCTTATTTCAGTAAGTAGGTTTTCCATATTGTGTGTAAAAGCAAGTTAGCAACATCAAGACACTTGCCATGATGTTGCTAACTAAATTTTAAGTTGACTATTGCTCTTTGCTCAGCTTAGTCCAATTACCATCGGCTTTAGCCACTAGCTTGCTATGATCACCATCCAACCAAAGTTGCTGTGCATCTACTTCTAGGTCGTTCAAGAACAAAAAGTATTTGCCGTCTTTCACTACAAACTTGTTGGCGTCTGTTCTAAACTTTGCACCAACCGACACACCAAACGCGCAATAGCCGCCATATTGTGGCAAATACTTAGCTGTGTTTGCTTCAAACTTGCTTTTTTGATCCTTGCTGGTGAAATAATAGTTCAACCCATCATGTGATGCTTTGAATTCTTTCAATCCTTTCTGCGCAATTCCTAAATCCAAATAGGATACAGGGCTGTATCCTTGCAATGCGATCTTGCTGTCGTCTGTGTTGTGGTTCGCTTTGAAGTTTTGAGCGAATGTTGCGCCTGCCAATATGGTAAGCATCAATGCGAGTATTGTTCTTTTGATTGTTTTCATAATAGTTTGCTTTTAGAGTTTATTTTTTGGTTTGTTTTTAATTTCTATCCTTTGAAATACTGTTCGTCAGTGATCAAGCCGTTTTCCCAAACAGAACGGATGATCTCGTGCCATAAGATTTTGCTTCCGTCTTTCATATCGAAGTCGATATTGAATTCGGCAAACGATACGTTTCCTGATACAGATGACTGCAACAATGTGATGCCGTTCACTTTTGCGATTGCGCCTGCAAACCCTTTCATTTTGGTAAGCATCTCTTCTTTGTTCTTTGTGATGGTACCGTCAAAATCAGTTGTCTTTCCGTTAGGCGCAAGGAATTTCTCCGTTGCATCTACAATTTGTCCTTTTTTAATCATCTCAACTTTTGCCGAGAATAGTTCTGCTACATTGTGTGCCATAATTTTTTTTATTTAGTTGTTTAATTATGGATCAAAAGTAGGCGGCTTACGTAGCGTGGATGCTACAAAAAAATCCTTAATGACTGGATTTTAGTAAATCCATCAAAAATTGAGAGGGCGTTTTATCCGTTGCGGCTTTAAAGAAGGCGGAGAAATGATTGGGTTCTTGAAAGCCCAGTTCATAGGCAATTTCATGTATAGAGATTTGTTGCTGAAGCATTTGTTTGGCCTCTGCAATTATCTTCTCTTTGATGAGTTGCTTTACGGAAGTGTCCAATCTCTTGCTTAGCTTCTGTGACAGAGATTTTACAGTAAGAGCTAATTGATCCGCATAAAATTCAACGGAATGTTGCTCTTTATAATAAGAGTCAATCAAGGTTGTCAAGTCCTTTATAAATGTATCTCGCCCATCAAATTCATACTTGTCCCTGAATTCAAGGGGGGTGAGATGAGTTTGTTGCTTAAAGAAGCGATTGAAATAAGCCGGATCCTTGAAGCCTGTATCGTACGCGATCTCTTTTGTGGACAAATTGGTGAACGTCACTTTTCTTTTAGCCTCTAAAAGAATTTTATCGGCAGCCAGTTGATGAATGGTATGGTTCAATTTCTCTTTGGCCAATAGATTAAGATGATAGGGCTTTTGCTTCAGATCTTTAGAAATTTGCCTGATATCTATAGGCTCTCTGAACTTGTTGTCAATGATTTGCTTCAGGTCGAAAAGCAAATTCACATCATGCGCAGAGGCATTAAAGGGGTTGAGTGTCCTCCAATTTTCAATTGTATTGATCAGTATGCCGATGCTTTCCTCGCTGATCTTTATGTATTTCAATGAATCAAGATAGAATTGTTTTTGCTCGTTGAATTGGATATGGCCAATGCTGGTAAGATGCTGGAAGAGAAACCGAGAGTTTTCTGTGTGGTCAATGATTTCTTCGTTGAATTCATAAAGTTTGATCGTATAACTACCCGATAGTAACTTAAAATATTGACCTGGTGATAGGAAGATCGCGTTGTTGGCTTGAAAGTCATAATTCCTGAAATCCACTTGAAATATCCCTTGCCCTGATAGCAATAACAAGATGGTATGCTTTTGAAAGACATACATCTTGCTGAGCGAGGGTGTGAAATTAGAGGACATTTTAAAATTGCAGTCGAATGTCGCCTTTTTATTCGAGAAAGTCCAATCAATAGTATGTATTCTGTACTCGTTCTGGCTGACTGCAAGCCTAGATTTGTGCGGCAATTAAAAGAGAGAAACAAAATTCGTTAGATGATTTTTTTATGAAAATACAAGCTGTCTTAATCAAACATGATGCCTTTAATTACTCAACAGACATAGTTTTATCAATAGCGCCCATTTCGTCTAGGCTAGGCACAGCATCTCCGCTAGCATTTGTGTTCTCTTTGGTAGTTGAAGTGGCCTTTGTGATGGCAAGTTATTTTACAAAATAGAGTTGATGTTGATTTTGTCTGTCAAGTGACCTTTTCGGCTGAAGCAACTTAGCACTGCTTATGTCTGTTACATACAAACAATACCAAATGAAAACTGAAAACAATAAAGCAGACCTAACGATTGATAATTTGAGATCACAATACCTCAATGTATTAGAACACGGTAAAGTGGTTTTTTTTGTTGTTGATGAAAAGGGGATCATTGAGTATGTAAGTGAATACATAGAAGAAATCCTTCATTACAAGCCAACCGAATTAAAGGGTCGAAGTGTTTTTGATTTAGCATCTCCCTGTTCTATCATTCAGTTAAAAAAATTAATTGCATTAGTTGGAAAGAAAACTGACGAACCCATCCATTTCCAAGGAATAGAACTTTTCTGCTCCTATTGCATTCATCATTTCTTTGATGGCATGATCCTCTCTCAAGACTTGGTATCGGGCAAGAAATTTACCCTTTATCTACATGACGTGACTGACCGCAAAGTAGAAGCGGAAAATCTTTCAATGATCAATCTGGAACTCGACAGCTTTATCTATCGAGCTTCGCACGACTTAAAGTCCCCGCTCGCCTCGCTTTCGGGGCTTATCAATCTATCAGAAAAATCAATGCCTGCTGAAAATAAAGAATACACCGATTTGATGAAGCGCAGTGTAAAACGACTAGACCAATACATTACTAAATTGGCGCATTATTCCAGAAACAGCAATATTGATCTGGAGTATAATGAAGTAAATTTTGAAAAGATCATCAATGATATCGTAGAGACCTACAAGTTTCTTCCAAATGGTGATCGGATTGATTTTCGACTTTCTATAAGCAAGAGCACAAAGGTGTTCTCTGATCTATTTAGGTTACAGTTGATCTTGAATAACTTAATTTCCAATGCCGTTAAGTATTGCAATCCCTACGAGGCAGATCCATTCATTGAAATAACGGTGGTCTCAACCACCAAAAATTTCAGAGTGAAGATCAAAGACAATGGAATTGGCATTGCCAATGAATATAAGGATAAGGTTTTCAATATGTTTCAGCGAGCCACCACTCAATCTGAAGGTTCTGGCATTGGATTGTTTATTGTAAAAAAGGCGCTTTTAAAAATGGGCGGGGCGATAGAAATAGAGAGTACCTATGGAGAGGGGACACAATTTACCATAACTATACCCAATCATTTTAAAGACTGTGAAATAGCATCCATTCAGTAACAGTATAAAAGATATATCGTTAGCCTAAAATTTATAACCCTGGAAAATGATTTCTCCATTTGAATATGTAACCGTTTTGATTTCGATTATTCTTGGAATGGGTATCACAAAATTGATCTCGGGGCTAGCTGCCATTATACAAAGGTGGCACAACGTAAAAATCTATTGGCCGCACATGCTGCTCATTATATTGGTTTTCGTTATCCACATTCAAGATTGGTGGGCTACCTATGAATTGGCTTCTTACAAATATTGGAGATTGCCAACCTTTCTGTTCATTATCTTATATCCCGTTATCTTATACATACTTACAACTATCTTGTTCCCGATCCGATGGGGACCGGGCAAGCCTATTGATTTAAAAGAATTCTACTTTTGTAATTATAGGAAGATCTATCTTTTTATGATGCTTTTGCCTGCACATTCTTTCATCGATAATCACTTTATTGGAGGGTACGCCATCGAAGATCAGCTATTACAAATTGCATTGTTCCTTATGCTCCTTCTTATTGTGTTGCTAAACAGGAGAGACGAATGGATCCATAAGACCACCGCAATTTTATTTTCCACAGCATTGGTCATCACTTTTATTGTAGAGTGGAATACTTTACTGATTGTTGGTAAATAATAATTTATATTTATTGACCCTTTATCAATCGAATATCCACTTCTCTATCTACATATTTCCACTCTTCCGTTTTGCGCAATGCAATTACCAATTCTTCAAAAGCCTCGGCATGTTGTGGTACATATTCAAACCACGTAAGAAAATCAAACGGCTCGCCAATATCACGGCAATGATAAAGCTTGCGCGCAATGGCAGGTAAATATTTTAAGCCTACTTCTGTGTGGTGCGATTGCTTTTCAAAAATTGCTCTGCGCTCATCTTGTGCCAATGCCCACCACGCCTCGCTCTTCCTAATGGGAATTAGCGCAGCACAAGTAGCTTGCGGTCGGTCAAGGCCTTCTTGCACCGCAGCCAGTTTTTCTTTCTCAATTTTTTCTGCGTATCGAACATTGCTGTTGAACCCACGCAGTGTCCAAACTGCCGTTGTTGATTTTAGCAATTCGCTTTCTACAATACTCAAGTGAGAAACCACTGGTATGGATTCCCCGATCACGGGCTTCATCTGGATAATCCGCCACTGACCGCTGTTTCCTCCAATGAAATCTGTCATAATTACCATTAGTAGTGTTTTGGCCTAAAGTACGCAGAGTACAAATATGGATTTGTCGGGTTGGCTACAGATGAGGAATTATCCTTGATCTGACTGGTTGATGAAAAGAATTAGGAAAGAAAGAGTTCCACCACTATGTAAACAATGCAATTCTTCAAGACTTACTAAAATCAATCACGAACGTATCGGGGAATTTTTTCTTGAGCTCTTCCATCAAGCTCTGCATTTTCTCGCGCTTGCTGAAGCCGATCATGAGAATGCTATAATATTTTACTCCATTGACGATCTTTACCTGCACAGCTATTTTCTTTTTATAGGTGGTTTTTAAATTATCTACAATTTTTAACACGTTCACCAACTCTTGGTATGTGCCTAGTTGCAAACCAAAACCTTTGGGCTGAATGCGCGAGATGTCAAAATCGTATGTCTCTTTATCTTCTACCACTACGTGATCAACTGCTACTGGTTGCGTGTCCTGTTTCCCATCAGTAGGGTCCACAATTTCAAGGCGCACATCAGCAGTGCCCTGATTGAAAAAGCTCAATCGCTCGGCAGCAGCTTTAGAAACATCAATGACCCTCCCCTCTATAAATGGTCCGCGATCATTAATCGTTACTACCACGAACTCGTTGTTTGCTAGGTTCGTCACTTTCACTTTGGTGCCAAAAGGCAACGTTCTGTGTGCGGCTGTTAGCTTAGAAGCTTTGTACTTT
>JBJXEB010000080.1:0-6604 GCA_046155095.1 Cyclobacteriaceae bacterium | reverse complement strand
ATCTTCGCAGAGCTTACTTCACCGTACTCGGAGAATAACTGCTTCATTTGTTCCTCGGTTGCCTTCCAGGGAATGTTGGCTACATAAATGTTCATTTGTGTTTTTGAAATTAAGTGATAAAATGTTGGTGCTAAATCAATAAGTCCGAACTGACAATAAACTCACTAGGTGGGATACGTCTTGATAGGTTTTACTTCATTAACACCTCAAATATAGGGATTTATTCAAAACAAATGCAAATCGTGTAAAAAGTAGGCGGTTGGCGGGATGCGGTAAGCAAATTGACTGTAAATTGGTTGATAGCGAGTTTCAAGATACTTTTTGCCCAAGAATTACTTCATTTTTGGGGCGGCACGGCCTAAGAGAAGCGCAGTGGCCAGCAGACTTCCAGCCCCTCTAACTTCTAACCTCCGCCTTTAATCTAGCTATACTCTTGATTCTTCTTGATAAACAACTTCAATCCTTCTGCAGCCGTTGCCCTCACTTTATTTTGCAAGAAGTGCGTCCATCCTAGTAAAGTGCCATTCATGCCCAAGGCCATTCGTGTCCATTTCCAAAGGTCAAAGTAATCAGTGTGCCTATAGATCAATCCATCTTTGAATTCAAAAGAAGCATCAATTTCGTTGATCACCGTTCTTCCTGTTTTTGAAAAGGAATATGTAGCTACCCAATGGCAAGAGCCTTTCAGTTCATCGGCTTTTACCTGACTGAATGTAAGCGCTAAATCTTTTCCTCTAGCGATCAGCATGTGCCACATCGCCTTGGCTTCTTTTCCTTTCAGATTTTGAAATACAGAGTCGTTAAACACTACATCGTTATGGTAGCAAGTATGCATGGTTTTCCAATCTTTTTGTTGAAAGGCTGTGTAGAATTTTTCGATGAGTTGTTCGTGGTGGTTCATTTCTTAGATGTTAGATTTGAGATGTAAGATTTATGATTTATGATTTATGATTTATGATTTATGATTTTGCTCGTTGCTAATTTTGAGTATTGAATTTAATAGCCATCGAAATCCCGTTAATGTATAAACTAACCCGTTTATTGATTCCTATTTTTCAAAACCTGAATATTCAATTACATTGTATCATTCAAGCAGACTTATCTCCTAAAACTATGAAAATAAAATTACTTTTTGTTGTTTGCCTTTGTTCAACGGGCATGGCACTCGGTCAATCTTTCAATAATCTGCCAGTAAATACTCAAAAGCCTCCTCTTCACGGGAAACATTGGATGGCCATTACGGGCAAGCCCTTGGCCGCCACTGCTGGCGCGATGATCTTTAGCAAAGGTGGAAATGCTATTGATGCATCGTGTGCCATGTTGGCCGCTACTTGCACCATGTGGGATGTACTCAGTTGGGGTGGTGAAACGCAAGCGTTGATCTACAACCCGAAAACGAAAAAGGTAATTGCTATCAATGCAATGGGCGTAGCACCCACTGGAGCTACTGCCGATTTTTTTAAAGGAAAGGGAATGAAATATCCACCTGAGTTTGGGCCACTAGCAGCGACAACACCTGGCACGGCTGGCGGACTGATGACTATGCTGGCAGAATATGGTACGATGAGTTTGAAAGAAGTACTCGCGCCAGCCATGCAGTTGGCAGAGGGCTACCCCATTGAAGCACAAACAGCCAACTCTATCGAACGGGGCAAAGAGGAAATAAAAAAATGGCCTTACTCTAAAAAAGTTTTCCTACCTCACTTGGGCGCGAAGAGAGAAGCACCAGATGCAGGGGAAATTTTTATGCAGAAAGATTTGCTAGCCACCCTTCAAAAATTGGTAGAAGCTGAACAACAAGCTTTAAAAAAAGGAAAGAATAGAAAAGACGCCATTTATGCAGCTTACGACAGATTCTACAAGGGAGATATTGCAAAAGAAATTGTGCGCGGCAGCCAAGAGCAAGGAGGATTATTCACAGAAGCTGATTTGGCCAATTGGAAAGTAAAAATTGAAGAGCCAATGATGACTAACTATCGCGGCATTGATGTGTACAAATGCCAACAGTGGACGCAAGGGCCAGCTTTGTTACAAACGCTGAACATTTTAGAAAATTTCGATCTGAAAAGCATGGGCTACAACTCTACTAAATACATTCACACCGTTTATCAAGCAATGAATTTAGCATTTGCCGATCGCGATTTTTATTATGGTGATCCTGCCTTTGCACCCGAAGAACCTATGAAAGGTCTTCTTTCAAAAGAATATGCGAAAGATCGTATGAAGATGATGAACCCAGAAATGAATGATCCTAAATCTGCTCCAGGCGATCCCTATCCTTACGAAGGGAAACAAAATCCTTATCAGGATTTACTCAGCAAATGGGGCAAGAGCGAGGCAAACAATTTCAAACCTGTCAATCCACTCGATGAAAAATATTTGGAAGCATTCACGGCAGGAACCACTTCTGTAGAAGCGGCAGATAAAGAAGGCTGGGTAGTGTCTATCACACCTAGTGGCGGGTGGATACCCGCTTGCATTGCAGGCAACACAGGTGTGGGCATGAGCCAGCGGATGCAATCATTTGTGCTAGATGCAAAAGAAAATCCGTTTAACGTAGTCGAACCTGGCAAGAGGCCACGCGTTACGCTTACACCAAGCCTTGCGCTAAAAGACGGCAAACCCTTTTTATCTTTTGCCAAACAAGCAGGCGATGAACAAGATCAATTGCTCCTTCAATTTTTCCTCAACATGGTTGAGTTTAATATGACCGTGCAAGAAGCGTGTGAAGCCCCAAGTTTCAAAACATTACAAATGTATTCCAGCTTTGGCGATCATGAAAAAATACTGGGTGGCTTGACATTGAACATTGCTATGCCAGCTTGGGTACGAAAGGATTTATCTCGGATGGGTTACAAACTAAACTATCAAGAGCGCACCAGTGGCCCCATCAATGCAATTTGGTTTGATTGGCTGCACGGAAGTTTTTGGGGTGGTAGCAGCAACCATGGCGAGGATTATGGAATTGGGTGGTGAAAATTTGTAGGGACGCAAAATTTTGCGTCCCTACAAATTTTTAATACGCCCTATCAATCAACCCAGACCCATACACCTTCTTAGATACGTTCTTGGTATTGCCTTTGTGTTTCAACACACCACTACCAAGCACTACGGCATCAAGATTGTTGGTGACACTCAATTCGCAGTTTCCAGAACCACTCATTTTAACTTTCGCGTTTTCTAATTCGCAAGTGAAAGCCTTTACATCTCCGCTGCCACTCATCGTGATATCATTGGCGGTGGCATAGCCTTTCAGCGCAACACTGCCAGACCCACTCACTTCGGTTTTGATGTTGTTGCCCTTTATATCTAAGTCAATGCTGCCGCTACCTGCAACCCCTAAGTTTAAATAATCCGATGCAATAGAATTTTCTGAAATGATTTTGCCATTGCCATTCACCTGCAACTCAGATACATTTTTAATGCTCACCATCAACTTCATGGTGGGCTTCAACTTGATGTCGTCAATTTTTGACCAGATGCTTTTGTTGGGGCTATCTGGTTTGCGATCAACGTTGATCATCAAAATGCCATTCTCTACTTTAATAGTAGTCAGTTCATAAATTTCTGTCAACGCCTCCACGTTCACCTCTTGCTTATTGGTCTGCTTGAGGTAAACTGTGTAATTGGAGTTAACATAAATGCTCTTGAACTCAGGCAGTTCCAAGGTTTTCTTGGTGGTTTGCGCAAAAGTGAAAGAGGCAATACAAAGGAGTAACAGCGAGATCAGGATGATCGCGAACAAGGAATTAATTCTTCTCATGGAGATTTTTAATTGAATGGGCGAAAGGTGCATCACGTGGTTCATAGTTTTGGTATTTGTTTCGATAAAGATACAAAGGGAACGTTAAAACGGTGTAGGGACGGATGATCATCCGTCCCTACTGCCGTTTTTTGTTTTTGAAGATAGCCCGAAAGACCAAAATGAAGGCAAATAGGCCGATACAGAGCATCAACAGCACACCAGGACTTACTAATTTTACTGCATGCATAGGTTTTAAAGTACGATCTAGGAGGTACGATTTACAAATAATTTACCAGTTCCCTAAGTCCTGATCCCAATCCCCAATCCATAAGCCCAAGTCCTAAAGCCTGATCCTTACCTGAAATCTAACATCATTTTGCGTATTTCCCACTATCGTTTCTCCACCTGAGCCAATGGCGTCTCTGTCCGTGTAACGTGTTTGTGCCCAGCGCAGCCAAAGGTCAATCTTTTTTGTGAGCCGATATTCCATTAAAATAAAATGCCGTGCCCCTTTGCCGTTGTAGGCAGGAAAAGAAAACGCCAGCCAAACATCGCGCTCATAGGCATACAAGCGATTGTCAAAATCATCGGTGTCAAACAATACATACCGACCCGACAACGAAAGCCGCTGCCAATCAAAAGAAACATCTTGCATGATGGCCATTCCTTGTGTGGTCTTGTTGATAAATTGATACGTGCTAAACTGCGCACGACTTTTAAAACTCAACTGAGGTGTGGCGGCATAGTCCACATTGATCCAATAATTTCTGCGCGTGCCAAGGTCTGTCAAATACAAGTTGACATCTGTGGAGGTGTTTCGTTGTTTTATTTCTTCGCGTGCTTGCAAGAAAATGTAAACCGTTTTGCTTGGCTTGTAGTTAAAGCGAACGAGCCATTCGCTGCCATCGGAGGGGGAATAACTTCGGTACTTGAGCCAAGGAAACCGAAACAGGTCGGCATAGCCAGCGAAGGAATATTTTTTGTTGAAGGAATATTTCCAACCCCAATACACGCCCGATTCATTTTGAGCGATGGAATTTTCAGCCAACGCATTGCTGTAAAAGCTATAGAAATTTTTATCGAATTTTCTGTAAAGGAGAGAAACATCAAGCTTCGGTGTGAGGCTTGCCAGCATTCCTGCAACCACTGCGTTGCCTTGGTTGAGTGTTTGAACAAATTCGCTAAAGAATGTATAGTTGCTATGCGAGTAATTCAGGAAAGCACCAACATTGGTATTTTCATTGCCATTAAAATAAAATTGATTGTATGGGGTTAGGTTTCTGCGAAGCGGCACATCGAATTGAGTTCTGTGAATTAGTAAGCCCGCATCAAGAGATTGGTTTTTGTAATTGGCAACAAGGGCAAAGTTGGTTTCAAGAAGTGCATTGCGATTGGCGAGTTCGGTGGGTGTGCGATGCGAGCCTGTAAAGTTGAAAGAAGAAATGTTGCTCTGCGTTGAATCTTGAAAACTACCATCGCGCCCACGCGAAGAAACCATGCCATGAATAGTGAGATTTTTAATCGCTTGATAGGTAATGGCTGCTCCTCGAAAATATCCGGCTTCGTAAATAGAAGTGTAAGGCAAGAAACCAAGATTGCTTCTGCGCACTGTGGTTACAGCCTCGCCATTTTTGCCAATGCCAAACACAGAGCCCAATGCAATGCCTTGCCCAAATTGTGCTTGGTAGTCACCAATAATCAAATTCTTGATCTTGCCTTTGTTAAGCGTTTGTGCGTGGAAGGAAATATAATCGAAGCCATAGTATTTTTTTGAAGGATCCCACGCAATGGCTTCCCCTGCATCTATCTTTAGAGTAAAGCCTAAGCTAAAATCTCCCGTCTTACTGGTTCGGAAGCGCGCATAAAAATCCCCAGGCTTGCCTGCGTAGCGACTGCTGCTATCGGTTTTTTCTAAATAGCCTTTTTGTTGCTCTAGCGTTTGCGTGTAGCGAAGCAACAAATAATTATTTTTTTCAGTAAGCACTCGATTAAAAATCGATCGGTTGAAAGAAGAACTTGCGTCTTTGACGGTTACAAACGGAACGAGTTTTAGAAATAGTTCTTTGCTAAAACCTGGTACACTTTGCAATTCATATATAGAAAGCAACGATCCCGCTTCTTTGCGATACGTCAGAAACGATTGTATCTGCTGTGGACTTAGCACATACAAAGCGCTTAATTGTTCATCAGTGGCTTCATTCAAGTCGATGGGATTGGAGAGTAGTTGAAGATAGTTTTCATACAAGTCTTGGTAGTTGACTGACAAGTCTTGCGTGGCAAAAATTTCATCTACCAATGAAGATGGATTGAAATCTTTTCGAGGATAATCTTGTGCAAAGAGATCGGCAACAAAAATGGAGTAGGTGATCAATGAATAGATGATCTTTTTCATTTTTTCACTTTATCGGAAATCAAGTAAGCAGCCGAAGCTTGATGTGTGGTTCCGAGCAATGAAGTAAACCGCACGGCATAATCCACTTTTAGGTTTTTCTTTTTGTAGCCTAAGCCAAAAAATGCGTTGGATGGATTGAACTGAAAGCCAGTACGCACAAATACACTTTTATAAATGGCATATTCCAATCCTGTACGCCAAGTTGGCTTGTAGTCCAAGTCTTTTTCGATTTCAGTAGTGATGAAAATTTTCTCTGAAGGAGTGATTCCTAAGCCAAGTATTAACTTTGTTGGCAATCGATCGCTGTCGCGCGTTGGTAAAGAGGCTTGTGTAAGGTTAATAATGTAGGCACCAATGCTGAGTTGCTTTGTCAATTTGGTGATGCCGCCAAAATCTACACTCACTGCTGAGTGTGTGCCGAATCCCTCCGCACGATATTGGATATAGTTGACTTTTGCGCCAAGCGA
>JBJXEB010000079.1:0-5790 GCA_046155095.1 Cyclobacteriaceae bacterium | reverse complement strand
GATGAAGCGGCATACCGATCGATCACTAAGTCGTGGTTTATTCACTCTCCTCTATTTGATATTTTGAAAAAGATTTCTGAGAAGAAAGTGAAACTTATTATTACGACCGATCACGGCACTATCCGTGTAAAGCGACCATTTAAAATTATTGGCGACAAAGCAGTCAATTCTAATCTTCGCTATAAACAGGGCAAAAACCTCAACTATGAAGGGGATAAAGTAATGGAAGCTCCAAAGCCAGAGAAATTTTTCTTGCCTAAGTCGAATATGTCGACCACCTATGTTTTTGCTATTGAAGATCAATTTTTTGCTTACCCCAATAACTATAATTACTACGTGAATTTTTATAAAGATACATTTCAACATGGTGGGGTAAGCTTGGAGGAGATGATCATTCCTGTAATTTCCTTATCTTCGAAGAATGGGTGAGATCATCTTTGATGTAATGAAAAGAATCTTTGGCTTAAATGAATTGGAAAATGTGTCGAAAGAAACAGTAGAAGCTGCTCAAGGACTGACTGTTTGGTTGCTAGAAGGGGAGATGGGCGCGGGTAAAACTACTTTAGTAAAAGCAATCGCAAAGGAACTAGGAATAAAAGAAACCGTGGCCAGCCCTACGTTCTCTATCATCAATGAATACAAAGCCAATAATGGTCAGCCTGTTTATCATTTTGATTTTTACCGAATGAAAAACGAAACCGAAGCGTATGACATTGGAGCAAACGAGTATTTTGAATCGGGCAATCTATGTTTGGTGGAGTGGCCAGAAAAAATTCCTTCACTCATACCCTATCATTATTTTAAAATCAAATTAGAAATCAACGATCCACAATCGAGAACGATCTACTATGCCAGGCACTGAAAAAAAGAGAAGCGGATTTGAGACATTGGCCAAATCCAGCTTGTACCCACAAGAAGAAATGCTGAGAGTAAAAAAGAGCAAAAAATCTTTTTTCATCGGCTTGCCCAAAGAAATTTCATTGCAGGAAAATCGCATTAGCTTAACACCCGATGCCGTAGCATTACTTGTAAATCATGGTCATGAGGTGTGGGTGGAAACCAAAGCAGGTGAAGGCTCTAAGTTCAGTGATAAGCAATATAGTGAGGCAGGCGCGAAAATCGCTTATTCTCCAGAGGAATTATACAAAGCTGAAATTATTTTAAAAATAGAGCCACCTACAGTAGAGGAGCTTGAGTATTTTAAACCTGGACAAACACTGATCTCGGCTTTGCAAATGGGCTACTTGAGTAGCGAGCGCCTCAATGCCTTGCTGAAGAAAAGAGTAACTTCTTTGGCCTACGAATTTATTGAAGACAAAGTAGGAGGTATGCCCATCGTGCGTGCGATGAGCGAGATAGCTGGTAGTACAGTAATGTTGATTGCAGCGGAATATTTAAGTACCACAAAAGGAGGCAAAGGCATTATCCTTGGCGGGATCACAGGCGTGCCACCAACGAAGGTAGTGATCATAGGAGCGGGAACTGTTGCAGAGTACGGAGCGCGCGCAGCCCTTAGCTTGGGTGCAGAAATTCAAGTGTTTGATAATCATTTGTATAAGCTGCGCAGGATCAAACATACACTTGGTCATCAGTTTTATACTTCAACGATTGACACGGTTACGCTTAGTGAATGTCTAAAAAATGCGGATGTTGTGATTGGTGCATTGCGCGCAGAGAAAGGAAGGGCGCGTCATGTGGTGTCAGAAGAAATGGTGAGCCAGATGAAACCAGACTCCTTGATTATTGATTTAAGTATTGATCAAGGTGGTTGTGTAGCTACTTCTGAAATTACCTCTCATGCCAAGCCCGTATTTCGCAAGCACGATGTGATTCACTACTGTGTGCCGAATGTGGCATCACGTGTTGCCAACACAGCCACCACAGCACTAAGCAATATCTTCACGCCAACAATTTTGCGAGCAGCAGAGGAGGGTGGTGTAGAAGAAATGATTTTTGCGCACAAGTGGTTTATGAAAGGCGTCTACAGTTACAAAGGCAACCTTACCAATGAATCGGTGGCGAGGAAGTTTGATATGAAGTTTAAGAATATAGAGCTGTTAATGGCAGCAAGGGTATAATTGGGACTTAGAAATTGGTTAGAACAAATCAAAGAAAGGCTTTCCATCCAATGCTACTTGATGCAGCCTAAGACAAAAGACAGAATAGAGGAAAAAAAACACAGCAGTTAATAACTGTGGTCTTTTTAATTTACTCGAAACCAAAAATGCAAACAGCGGGATTACTTGCAGCCCGTGCATGGTAATAAAGTGAGCAGACCGTAAATCACCTACCACTTTGCTCCAATTCAAAAAGGCAATCCCATCTGTGCCATCCGATGCACCCACGGTGTGCGATAGGTTGCCAATCATCATTCCGCCCGCTACACCGCCCACCAAAAAAAGCAGCAAGCCAAGCCGCCATGCCAGAAGCATATTTTTATCCAACGTTGTGGAAGTAAATAGAAATACCACTAGTGTGTAAAAGATTATCATTGTATTTATTCCAATGAATGCGCCCATTACGCTAAAAAGTAAAGCATCTAAGCCTGAGCTAATATTATAATGAGAGATTACCCCTCGTGCCGCTTGCAGCGTAATGATGGCATTTTCAGCAATCATGCAAACAATAATGACCCAACTAATGAATTTTACATTTCCTTTACTAACTAAATACCTAAGCAGCCAAGCGAACGTCCAACAGTAGATGCCCACACTCAATCCGAATTTCATGGGCTTGATCCACGGGTTAATGCCCATCACCAAGCGAGAATCAAAGAAGTAGAGAACAAAACAAACTGCGAAGAGTGTAATGTTCAATAGTCCGCACCAGTATAAAACGGGATTTTCCTTTTTAATGGTTGAGATAAACTCAGAAATTCTCATGAATGAATTTTTTAGTCTTGCTTGCGCGAAGAAGGTAAAATAGAATCAATCCAATAGGGCCAAAGAAAAAAGTGAGTAGCAAGCATGGGATGATCAAAAAATGATTCATTCCATGTTTTTGTCCATTGCTTAGTTCCCAACTTCCTATGAACATATCAAAGGCTAAATAATGAATCCATCCAGCCGTCACTCCCCACGGACTTGTAAACAGTTTCATCACTCCTTGCAGTGAATTGAAATCTCCTTCACCTTCACCAAAAAACAGGACAATCAAAACTAAATACACAGACCCAAGTAGTAGCGGCAATATTCCTGTAAGGATTATCGTTTTCGTCCATCGCCACTTGGGTGCCACAATCATTAAGAGCCAGCCGAGTGGGGCAATGCTATTGCAGATTTTAAAGAGTTGGTCTGGTGTCATGACTCAGGGATTTAGATATTGGGACTTAGGACTTTGAATGGTTTTGAATTTAATAAGATATTGTTCAATTTTACTATAAGCAAATCTAACTTGAAGTACTTTATAATCATATTGTTTCTTTTTCAATTTTACTGCATGGATGCACAACATACTGTACAGCCGATGAAGTATTTGGCGTTGGGCGATTCGTATACCATTGGTGAAAGCGTAGCAGAAGGCGACCGTTGGCCAAATCAACTAGTCGACTCTCTCACAAAAAGAGGTTGGCATATCAGTAAGCCCACTATCATCGCTACTACTGGTTGGCGCACCGATAACTTGAAAAATGCAATGACCATTGCCAAGTTGAAGAATGAATATGACTTGGTTTCACTTTTGATTGGTGTCAACAACCAATATCAGGGCAAATCATCCAAAGAATATGCAGTTGAGTTTGAAGACCTTTTGAAAACAGCCATTCATTTAGCCAAAGGAAAAAAAGATCGTGTGTTTGTGGTATCGATACCTGATTACGGATTTACTCCTTACGGGAAACCGAAGCAAGAAACCATCACCAAAGCGATAGATGAATTCAATTTGGTCAATGCGCGTATCACATACAAGTATGGGGTTCAATATTTTGATATTACTGAAACTTCTCGCGATGGATTGAAAGACACTTCCTTAGTAGCTGCAGATGGCTTGCACCCTTCCGGTAAAATGTATTCGTATTGGGTGGAGTTGATTGTGAAGGATTTGGAGGTGAGGTAGATTAATGACTCAATTGGTAATAGTCGCTGAGTAATAATTATTTTCTGATGAAGCTTCAGGTATCTAATGGATTTCTTTTAGTGTTATTTTCAGTCATTGGATTGTATGGACAAAGTACCGACCATATTCAAGAAAGTAGATACAAACCATTTACTGTATTAATTATTTCGCCTGACACAGCCCAAATTGATGACTCGTTGAATTTCCATACTGAGTCAATAGAGAAAGAATTTAAAAGTTCTTTCTATAAGATCTTAGACGAGTTTGAGCAAAAAAGAAATGGAGATGGAAATGATGACAATGAGAAACTCCTGACTGAAACTGTCATTAGTCGCGCAAGGTGGTTTGATACTGATGTAACTAGATTTAAATACTATCATATGATATCTATAGGAACCTTTGTTTCTCTAAAGGAAGATTTCCAAAGATATCCTTGGGAAAGAGCAGGAAGTTTGGACTGTCAAATCGTAAATAGAAAAGACTTAGATAGTGAGGATATGGTACAATTAACAAAAGACCATGAGATCGACTATGTGATATATTTTAAAGATATACATGCGGACAGATATGCGGATTCATTCATAATGTATATGACTACCTATCTCTTCTCAAAATATGATTCAAAAGTAATTATGAAAAAGAAAGCTTTTGGTGAGGCCGATGAGTCGTTTTGCGAACTTTACAAACAAAACCCTTTGGAGTGCATGATGACAAGGATTCTTAATGAATCGACAAGTGACTTGTTTGAAAAGCTGAATGAGTTACAGAAAAGATAGTTTAGCAAAAGAATTTATTATTCGAACAGTTAATTTTTCGGTTGTTATTTTCAGCTTCTCAAATCAACTTCCCCAACACCGCACTCAAATTCTTTGCTACTATTTTATGCCCTTCCACATTGGGGTGGATGCCATCGGCTTGATTGAGCTTTTCGTTTCCACCCACACCATCTAGCAAAAAAGGAATGAGTGTGGCATTGTTTTTCTTGGCCAACTCTGGATAAATATTTTTGAAATCGGCACTGTATTGCTTGCCCATATTGGGCGGCACCATCATGCCGGCCAATACCAATTTAACTTTTGGGCATTTGGCTTTCACTTTGTCAATAATGCCTTGCAGGTTTTTTCTAGTTTGATCCAATGGCAATCCACGTAAGCCATCGTTGGCTCCCAATTCTAGCACAAAGACATCAATGGGTTGGCGAAGTACCCAGTCAATGCGCGCCAATCCCCCAGCCGATGTCTCTCCACTCAATCCTGCATTGGTGACTTTGACTGTATTAGGCTTTTGGTTCAACTCTTTTTCAATAAGCGAAGGGAAAGCTTCTTCGGGAGAAAGCCCATATCCAGCTGTAAGGCTGTCGCCAAAAAATAATATGGATTTAGGTGGAAGTACGCCATGAAAAAAGAATGTTGCTACAATAAGAAGGATACCTTTACCGACCATAACTGAAATGATTTGTTTTTCTTTTGTTAAAACATAAACAAGTTAAAACAATAAACGATTACTTTGCCTTTTTAGTTATCAGTTAACTGATAACTATTAACCTTTATCATAGTATCCTATGGAAATAGTATTACAATGCGATCATCTCACTAAAACTTATCAATCGGGCGATAAACCTTTAACTGTTTTGGATGATGTCTCTTTTCAGGCAGCGCAAGGAACGAGCCTAGCTATCATTGGCCCATCGGGTAGCGGCAAGACAACTTTGCTGGGACTGTGTGCAGGTTTGGATGT
>JBJXEB010000078.1:0-65814 GCA_046155095.1 Cyclobacteriaceae bacterium | reverse complement strand
ATTGCAATAGTATTGTAGTAACCGCATCAGTTGACAACATCTCCTTTCGGGAACCTATTCGACTGGGAGATGTCGTCACCCTTCGTGCGAGAGCAACGCGTGCGTTTAATTCATCATTAGAAATACGGATTGATGTAGATGCCGAGAACATCCCCGCAGGGAAAAAGATTGCCAGTCATTCGGCTTATTTTACATTTGTAGCAGTGGATGCGAACGGAAGTCCTGTGGAGATTCCCGAAGTAGAACCAGAGACAGACGAAGAACGTGAACTGTACAACGGTGCACTGCGCAGAAGGCAACTTCGGTTGATCTTAGGTGGGCGTATGAAACCCAGCGAGGCACACGAGTTAAAGTCTCTTTTTGATGTTAAATAATGCCGCTGTCAGTTTGAGCTTGTTGGGTGTCAATTTGAGCCTGTCGAAAACTGACTACACTAAACCCAATCGCCTTCGAGAACCTCAGGCTGACAACTATTTTTAAAAACCAATGAAAGAAATTTTTGAAAGCACCTACCCCGAGGAACTATACCTCATCCAACCCCGAGTGACGGTGGTGATACCTGTGGGGTGGATGGAAATGAAGGAAGAAGAAAAAGTATTGCTCTCAAAAATATTAAATGCGGTGAAACAAAGTTTAGATTCCGTGGTCATCAGGCAGCAACCCCATTTGGATTTATCAGTGTGGGCAGAAAAACCAGAAAGAGTTCTTTGCTTTAGCGCTGCGGAAGGCTTGCCCAAATTTGAAGTGCTGCCCGCGCAAGGCACTTCGGTGATTGTTTCACTGCCACTACCTGAGTTGCTTACCAATGATGAGGCGAAGAAGAAACTGTGGGCGGGGTTGAAGGTGATGTTTAGTTGATTAAATGGTGGCACGATTTCAACCTTTTATTGCATGCTCCCAATGCCATTGATAAAGTTTTGTGCCTCTTGCGAAAGTTCCATGATGTCATGCTCGGTAATTACTGAATCAGAAAGTTGCCCTGCAATTATAAATAAATAACTTGAGCCCGTCATGCGATCATATCTTCTTGCAATGTGTTTATCAAAATCGGTGAGGCTTTTGTAAAGCAAATGATAGGAATCACGGTTATCCTTTTTTTGTTCTTTCCAATGGTTCAAAATCGAATCAAAACTATTCAATCCATTGGCAAACTCTTGTTGCAATCCCTTTTCAATAATTTGCCGAGCAATCTTTTTGTCTTTTTTTGATAAGTCCATACGTTCATATTTCGGTTCCCGATTTAGTTTCTCATGCGATTACACAATCAACATCCAAAATTAAATTATTTTGTAGAAAAATGTATGAGGTCATGATAATCCCCGTACTGGCATCGGCCAGGGATTGAAGTGGAAAGCCCGCTAAGGGTGGGATCGTGAGTGGCGCGGACTTGCAACGGAAAGCCCGGTGGCCCTGCGCCTCGCGGGCCAGGCCGCAAAAACCTCCGCCCGCCAAGGCCTAAGTCCCAATGCCTAATGCCCAATCCCTAATGCCCAATACCCCATTTGACCAATGCCTAAGTTCTTCTATATTTGCGGAACTTTTTTTAAGCCCTGATAACGAAGGGCGTGAATCTTAAACCTTAAAACCTGTATGCTAAATCAATTGTTGTATGCGTTGCCCTTCTTCGGAGTATTGGGCTTGTTGTATGTTGTTTGGAAAAGTGCCTGGGTGGCCAGTCAGGATGCCGGCACCGACAAAATGAAAAAAATAGCCGGGCACATTGCCGAGGGAGCAATGGCTTTCTTAAAGGCCGAATATAAAGTGCTCGTGATCTTTGTGGCCTGTGTGGCGGTTCTTCTGGCCGTTACGGCCAACGGCACAAGCTCTTCATGGTTAGTAGGTGTATCTTTTGCATTAGGTGCTTTTAGTTCGGCATTGGCAGGTTTTATTGGCATGCGGGTGGCTACTAAAGCAAACGTACGCACAACCAACGCTGCAAGAACAAGTTTGGGCAAGGCCTTGGAGATCGCTTTCGTAGGCGGCTCGGTAATGGGCATGGGTGTGGTTGGTATTGGCGTGTTGGGCTTAAGCCTTCTATTGATTGTATATGGAAATATGTTTGGCTTGGATAGCCAAGACAATGTAACTCGCGTAATCACAATCATCACTGGGTTTTCTTTTGGTGCATCGTCTATCGCATTGTTCGCACGCGTTGGTGGTGGTATTTATACAAAGGCTGCTGACGTAGGTGCCGACTTAGTTGGCAAAGTAGAAGCGGGCATTCCTGAAGATCATCCATTGAACCCTGCAACGATTGCCGATAACGTTGGTGACAACGTAGGTGATGTAGCCGGTATGGGTGCCGATTTGTTTGAGTCGTATGTAGGCTCTATTGTGGGTACAATGGTATTGGGTGCTGCGTTTATGGTGCCTGGATTTAGCGATAACTTCAATGGACTTTCTGCTGTGTTGTTGCCACTAGTACTAGCAGGAGTTGGTATCATCATGTCGTTCATAGGAACGTTCTTCGTAAAAGTTAAAGAAGGTGGTGATCCGCAAAGAGCGCTAAACATGGGTGAGTTTTCTTCATCTATCGTGATGATCATTGCATCTTATTTCATTATCACTTGGATGCTTCCAGCAGAGTGGACGTACAATGATTTGTTGTACAGAGATGATGCGGGCAATCCTACTGTTAGAATTATGACTTCTCTTGGAGTGTTCTGGGCAACTATCATTGGCCTTGTAGGTGGTGTGTTGGTTGGTTTGATCACTGAATATTATACGGCCATGGGCAAGAATCCTGTACTTTCCATCGTAAGACAATCTTCAACAGGGGCAGCCACTAACATCATTGCTGGTTTGGGTGTAGGTATGATGTCAACGATGCTACCTACTTTAGTTATCGCATTCTCTATCATCGGTGCATTCTATTTTGGTGGATTGTATGGTATCGCTATTGCAGCAGTAGGTATGCTTTCCAATTTGGGTATTCAATTAGCCGTAGATGCTTACGGCCCTATCTCTGACAATGCAGGTGGTATTGCAGAAATGTCTGAGTTGCCTAAAGAAGTTCGTCAGCGTACGGATAAGTTAGATGCAGTGGGTAACACTACTGCCGCTATCGGTAAAGGCTTCGCGATTGCATCTGCAGCCCTTACAGCATTGGCTTTGTTTGGTGCATTTATGACCACTGCACAAATCCATGCTATTGATGTATCGAAAGCAAACGTAATGGCTGGTCTATTCATTGGCGGTATGCTTCCCTTTGTATTTTCTGCTATGGCAATGGGCGCGGTTGGTCGCGCAGCGATGGCGATGATCGAAGAAGTAAGAAGACAATTCAATGACATTCCAGCTCTGAAAGCAGCGTTGGCCGCGATGAAAAGAAATGGTGATAAGGAAGTGAAAGATTGGTCATCAGATGATCAAAAGATATTCCACGATGCGGATGGCTCTGCCGAGTATGGTAAGTGCGTAGAAATTTCTACTAAGGCTGCCTTAAAAGAAATGGTGCTTCCCGGTTTGATGGCCGTGATAGTTCCTGTAGTAATTGCTTTTCTTCCAGGCTTTGGAGTTGAGTCCCTTGGCGGGATGTTGGCAGGTGTAACGGTATCAGGTGTGTTGATGGCGATCTTCCAATCAAATGCCGGTGGTGCGTGGGATAACGCGAAGAAAAGTTTTGAGGAAGGTGTAGAGATCAACGGACAGATGTACTACAAAAAATCGGAGCCACACAAGGCTGCCGTTACTGGAGATACTGTGGGCGATCCATTCAAAGATACGTCTGGCCCTTCATTGAACATTTTGATCAAGTTGATGTCGATTGTGGCATTGGTGATTGCTCCGTTGTTAGTGCCATCAGATAAGGCAACTGCTAAAACTGAAGTGAAACCAACGATTGAATCGGTGACAAAGGTTTCGGATACAGCTCAAGAAGCAAAGCAGTAAGCAAAAAAATAAACCTCAAAAGCCTCGCCCTGAATTGTTGGGGCGGGGCTTTTTTGTTTTAGTCATGTCCACGAGAAACACTTTGAACAAAAATTAATCAGGCTCATTGCGATGCCAAAATAAGGTAATAAGGTTGGTGAGTGTCTTTACAAATCACCTTCTACTAAGGTTCTCCTTCTTCCGAAATATAGCGATAGCAACAGAGAGCCAAATCGCAGTTGTCCACTCTATCCGTCATAGAGCAAAAAAAAGCCTCTTCACTTTTATGAAGAGGCTTTTCTATTTTTTGAAATCAAATTTATTTTTTGCCGAATAGGCCGCCAAGCAATCCGCCTAGGCCGCCCTTAGAGCCGCCAGCCACTTGCCCAATCAAACTTCCCACATCTAATCCATTGTTACCAGATGTAGCTTTTAAGATACTGCCCAAATCAAAGCTGCTGTCTTTAGGGTCATTAGTTTTTTTAACCAACGAGTTCATTACGGTTGGTAATAAACTAGTGGCCATGCTCTGCGCCACTTGTTGCGAAACTCCAAATTTAGAAGCTACACTACCAGCTACTGAAGCGATCAACCCAGATACAATTGGATTGGAAGTCATGTTGCTACCGCCACCGCCTTGAAACATCGAAACAATATTCTGCAAGTTGCCGCCTTTTGCTTGGCTTTGTAAGCCACTGAAAATTTGACTGGCTACATCTTTGATGGCTGCATTGTTATGCTCATTTGGGATGGCCGGGTTTTTTACAATCGCATCGCCTGCGTGCTGCTCTACAAGTTTCATTAATTGATCTAACATAAGATTAGGGTTTAAGGTGAAGGCTCGAAATTAGTAATTCCAAATTAAGTAGGGAACGAATCACCCATTTAATATTTTCTTAACATACTTGCCAATTACGTCAAATTCAAGATTTACGGTATGTCCAGCCTTCAATTGATGAAAATTCGTATGCTGATATGTATATGGAATAATCGCCACAGTGAATCCCTTTTGGGTTGAGTTGAAGCACGTAAGGCTAATGCCATTGACTGAAATAGATCCCTTTTCAACCGTTACGTTACCCGATGATACATCATACTCAAAATCAAAAAGCCAGCTCCCTCCTACCTCTTTCACTGATTTACAAATACCAATCTGATCAACATGACCCTGCACAATGTGCCCGTCAAATCTTCCGTTGGCAATCATACAACGCTCTAGATTTACCATGTCGCCTTCCTTCAAATTATTCAAATTTGATTTTTGCAATGTCTCGTCAATAGCGGTTACCCAATGTTGATTGTCAATTACTTTAGTCACCGTTAAACAAACACCATTGTGCGAAACGCTTTGATCGATCTTCAACTCTTTGCTGATGTCGCTTTCAAAAAGGAAATGTTTGTTGGTTTCTTCTTTGACTGTTCGCGCAAGTGTTCCTACTGATTCTATAATTCCAGTAAACATGATATCCAATTTTTGATGCGCGAAATTAGGTAATTTGCAGTTTGAAACATTAAGCCCATCATAGAATTTGGAAAATACGGCTAGGAGCAGTATTTTCATATTTGATATGAGTTCAAAGCAGATAGAGGAACGAATCAAGTTTAATACTGAAATGATTAAACTATTAGGCTTTTCAACATTGGCTACCATTTCAGGCTTAGTAACATTGTTTTATCAAAACTCTATTTCCTTCGGAAAGATTTTTGTCTTTGGCATGATGGGAATTATCATATTCTTTATACAAATATTTCTATTATCTTTGTTGTACCGTAAAAATGTTGCTCTCTTAAATTCAATAGTATGAATGGTGTGTTGATCATGTCGATTATTTTTGCAACTGAAGTTGTAGCTGCATTCGCTTTTTTTGCTTGGGCTATCTATAAGCAATTTCGAGAGGAAGAAATATCCGATAAGAAAGCCAACCCCTCTCATTAAATTTTACGGTTTCCCTAAAGAACAACTCTAAAGTTACTTCTTCAACTTCCCCACCGCCTCTATTTGATCTGGCCTCAGTGTAGGATACTTAATATTCAACTGCTCCAAATACGTTTTATATTTTGAAGGATCATAATAAAATGCTTTCAGCTTCGGTGCGAACTCTTGCATGATCTTAGTATTGAGTGTGATGGCGGGGCTGTCTTTCTCGCCCATGAGCGGAATGTATTTAATTTCTTTCGTCTGTTCGTCTTTGTAATAGTCCCATGCCTTTTTCAAAAGTTCAGGTTTGGCAAGTAAATCAACCAACGTCATGGCTTCTGCTTTTGCACCTGCAACAATTCCTTTATGTGCAATAGGTGTTGCCATGGTAATAGCGTTTGACCAATGATGTCCTGGCAAGTTGGGGATGTTAGAAGGGTAACTTAACGTGATAGTCGGTACCGACCAAGAAATATCTGCAATGTCATCTGAGCCACCGCCCATCGTCATCATTTGCCTGCCCATGATGTTTACTACGCCCACCGAACTGGGCAAGCCCATCGTGTCCAATTTAATTGCCAAGCCTTCTGTCTTGGGCGATTTCATTTCTAGTTGTGTTGCTTTTGCCAACAATTGATCTTCGGCAGACCAAACAGGCAATCCAACTTTTTTAATATTGATGTACATCGCTTCGGCCATTGGTTTATTAAAATGTGCTGGCCAAGCAGAACCTAGTATCTGATAAGTGAATTGTGTATCAGTCATTAGCGCTGCGCCCTCTGCAGTTTTAATTCCTTTGTCAAACAATGTTTTGATGGCTGGATATGTACGCTCACGAAAATAATACCACACCGATGCTTTGGATGGAACCACGTTAGGCTGGTCTCCCCCATCTGGGATGACATAATGCGAACGTTGAGTTAGCTCCAAATGCTCGCGTCTAAAATTCCAACCGATGTTCATCAACTCCACCGCATCCAATGCACTCCTTCCCCGCCAAGGGGCACCAGCTGCATGTGCAGCCTGTCCTTCAAAATTAAATTTGACAGATATCATTCCGTTGTAACCGTTGTCGCCATAGCTCACTTCTAGATTATCGCCCACGTGCGTGAAGATGCACGCGTCCACATCTTTGAAATAGCCAGCACGAACGTAAAATGCTTTTGTACCAAGTAGCTCTTCTGCAATACCCGGCCACAGCATGAGTGTGCCAGAAATTTTCTCGCGCTCCATTATTTTTTTCAATGCCAACGCTGAAATGATATTGAGAGCTTGGCCGGAATTATGACCTTCACCGTGACCTGGTGCGCCTTCAACAATCGGGTCGTGGTAGGCAACGCCAGGCTTTTGCGATGCTTTGGGAATGCAATCCACATCTGAGCCGAGTGCAATCAATGGTTTACCGTTGCCCCATTTGGCAATCCAAGCCGTTGGTACACCTGCAATTCCTTTTTCTATGGTGAAACCATTTTTCTCTAAAAGGCTCGCCAGATAATTGAACGTTTGTACTTCTTGAAAGCCAAGTTCGGAGAAGCTGAAAAGCATATCGTTGATTTGTTGGCCTAGCACAGAGTTCTTTTCTACTTCGGCAGCTACTTCGGCTTTAAGTTTATCTATTTTACTTTGAGAAAGTTGTGCGGATGCTGATAGAAACAGCAAGAGCAGAGAAGTGGTAAAGAATGTCTTCATCAGTCTGGGGTTTTAGGTTGCGATGCAATGTAAGCAATTGAATGAATGCCTTCAACTGCCTTACTGGAATACCTAAAACATTGTTTTCAATGGTAAAAATAAGGTTTAAAAATATTTTGGTTTATAATATAAACTACTTTACATTTGTTGCATTATAAACAATATGGAAACGAAAAACGATAACCTCTCCGCCCAGCAGAGCCTTGACCTGATATCGAGTATGATCAGTCAAGCGAAGGGCAATGTGGGCCGCAGCAGCTTTTACTTTTTATTATGGGGCTGGGTAATTGCATTTTGTAATTTTGGAATGTACTCCATTTTCAAATTCACTGCATACCCCAACTATGCGCCCGCTGTTTGGATGCTTTGCATACCTGCCTGGATCGTGTCAATGATTTATGGCAGAAACCAAGACAAAACCAGATTGGTAAAAACGCATCTTGACAAGATCAGTATGTGGCTATGGATCAGTATGGGCATTACAATTATACCTGCATGGCTATTTGGATCAAAAATAAATTGGATGGTGAATGCAGTAATACTAATGCCTATTGGCGCAGCCACTTTTCTCTCAGGAGTTATTGTTCGCTTCAGGCCTTTACTGATGGGCGGCATTTTATTTTGGGCAGCGGGAATAATTTGTTACTTCGTTGAGCCTATTGATCAATACTTAGTAGGAGGCATTGCTATGATACTTGGTTATCTGGTACCAGGTTATATGCTGCGTAATCAAAAGGAGAATCATGCTTAAGGAATTAGATCCGCTCCTGCATTCTCAATTAAGATTAGGAATTATGTCCTTGCTTATTAACGCGGAGTCTGCCGATTTCACTTACTTAAAAGAGAAAACAAACTCCACGGCAGGCAACGTGAGTGTGCAGTTGGATAAACTTTCGGAGGCAGGATACATTAACGTAGAGAAATCATTCAATGGAAAGAAGCCGTTGACTACTTGTAAGATTACTAGAAAGGGCATCAAGGCTTTTGAAGAATACGTGAACACATTGAAAGATTACATTAAGAAATAATTTTTTTGTCTATCTAGTTTATATTATAAACTACTTTATGAATATCAAAAACAAACGGCATCAACTCATCCTACTTATCACTGGGTTATTGACCTCGGTGATTATTACCTCAGGTGTTTTATTCGAAACATTTTCACTTAACAAAATAGACCATGAGCACAGTAGAAAATTTGAAATTAGAACTGGCCTATCACAGTCAGCGTGGCATCACATTCATTATGGCAGCCAGCGTGTATTGGGCTTGCTTGGGGCTGGCAGGAATATTTTTTGATCCACGAGTCGCATTCACAATTAGTATTTGGGGGACGGGAATCTTATTTCCAATCAGTATCCTGCTTGCAAAACTAATGCGCATAAATATATTTTTCAAAAATGACTTAAGCCCAATGGGCATTTGGGCGAATGTCTTTCAATTGTTTCTCTTTCCCGTATTTTTCATTTCGGCAAAAGCAAACATTTACTTCCCTCCTATTTTTATGGGAGTGCTGGCAGGCGCGCACTTTGTATTTTATCATTGGCTTTACAAAAGCAAAACATATTTGGCTCTTGCATTCATTATCTCTATCAGTAGTTACATACTAGGCTATCTCTACCTAGAAAAATCATACTCCGTGATCGGCTTGAGCAATGCTGGCTGGCTCATGCTTGGGTCTGTAGGGCTTGCCTTTGAAAATATAAATCAATCGACTTCAACACCTCAAGTAATCAACAATTAATAAACTTTAAAAAAGAATAAAAATGAAATCATTATTAATCACTTTCCTCCTACTTACTCTGGCGCTTCCAACTACCGCTCAAGATGCCGTTGACGAAAAGATGTATCAAGCTTATTTGACTCTAGACAAAGCTTCATGGAAAAAAGCAGTTGAGATGAGAACACTAGAAGCAAAGCAAGCTCCAACTGACGCAGTTAAGCAATTCAAATTGGCATTTGCTCAGTTCTCTTTGCTCAGCAGCACGATGGCCACCAAAGATGAAACGCTATTTGATGAATACATTGAGACGACCAAAGATCTGCTGAAAAATCTAATTGAAAAGAAAGAAGTAACTGCGGAATCAAAAGCATTATTATCAGCTGTGTATGGACTGCAAATGGGTTACAGCCCGATGAAAGGAATTACGCTTGGAGGTAAAAGCAGCAGCTTGGCGGAAGAAGGAAAAACCCTTGCTCCTACTTCCGCCATTGCGTGGCGCGTGTATGGAGGTGGTAAGTACTACACACCTTCTGCTTTTGGCGGAGACGTTAAAGAAGCCATTGCTGCGCTAGAGAAATCAGTGAAACTATTTGAAAACAAGCCTGAGCAAATAAAAAATAATTGGCTCTACTTGGACACCATCGTTTTGCTCGGGCAGGCCTATTCGAAAAATGAAGAGAAAGCAAAAGTTTTTGCAACGTATGAAAAAGCCATTAGCATTGAGCCAAACTTTGGTTATGCTAAATCATTGCTTGCTAAGGCTAAAAAATAGAAATACAAACATGCAGCTTTTTTAAAATAACAATGTCTCTTAAAAAATTCAATATGAAAACAGTCGCATTTTCTATTCTTAGTTTAATGCTCTTCAGTAGCTATTGCTCAAGTCAAACTATCATAACAGGAAAAGTCACCGACCAACAAGGAAGTGCATTGCCTGGGGTTAGCATCTACATTTTAAATACATTGGATGGCGCATCCGCGGATGCGAACGGAAATTACTCCATCTCCACTACCGAGAAAGGAAATCAAATAATAGTCCTTTCCATGATTGGATACGAAACGATTAATCAACCCATTGTAATGGAAAATAAATCTTATTCATTTGATTTCAAATTGAAGGAAGCGGTAAGCGAATTGGATGAAGTAGTAATTTCTGCTGGCACGATGGAAGCTACTAACGACCGTAAAGTGGCAGTACTTCGTCCGTTGGATATTGTAACCACTGCAGGTGCGGCTGGCGACATCATAGGAGCAATACAAACATTGCCTGGGGCTATGCGAGTGGGTGACCAAACAGGTCTGTTCGTGCGCGGTGGCGATGCAAGCGAAGCCGCGGCCATCATTGATGGCATGGTAGTACAAAACTTTTTTACCAGTGATGTACCTGGCACTGCTCAACGCAGCCGCTTCTCCCCTTTTCAATTCAAAGGAACTTCGTTTAACAGTGGTGGCTACAGTGTGCGCTATGGCCAAGCGCTATCTTCAGTTTTAGAATTGAACACCAATGATATGCCCGCAAAGGGATCATTGAATGCGGGACTTAGTATGGCAGGTGCATTTGCATCCGCAGCAAAAGTTTTAAAAAATAATTCACTGGAGCTGACGGGGAGCTATACAAATGTGGCTCCGTTCTATGCGTTGGCAAATACTAATTTTAATTTCTATAAAGCGCCAGAGGGGGGCTCAGGTTCATTGCGCTGGGTATCAAAGAGTGGTGATAAAAGTATTTTCAAGTTATTGGCGAGTGGCGGTGGCTTTAGCAGTGGAACAGAAGTCCCTGATGTGGCAAACGCGGGAACGAAATATCGCTTCGGCCTGAAGAATCAAAATATATATGTGAATAGTTCTTACTCACTAAATATTAACGCTCGCTTGCATTCATACACTGCTGCTTCGTTTAGCAACAATGAAGACAACAACAACTTTGGCTCTACGCCTGCGAAGACAACTGAATGGCGCTTGCAAGCTCGTACTGAAATTGGTTATGAAATTGCAAGTAAGCTGAACTTGCTCGTTGGAACCGAATGGCAGCGATACAGTGTGGCCAAAAGTTTTGATACATTTCTATCGAGTTTCTACGAGACACAATCGGCTGGCTATGCTGAGTTGGAATGGAAGCCTAAGAGATGGCTCGGTATCAAATCGGGGGTGCGTGGTGAGTACAGTTTTTTGTTAGATCGTTCTGCAATTAGTCCGCGTGTTTCTGCTGCACTAAAAACTGGGAAGTACAGTCAGGTCTCAGTGGCGAGTGGAATCTTTTATCAAAACCCCAACAATCGATACTTGCTAACGGGGAAGCAACCTAATTTTCAACAAGCTGTCCACTACATCGCCAACTACCAATGGATTAGCGACAAACAAACATTCCGTATTGAAGGATATTACAAATCATACAACAGCCTCATTCGCGAATTAGGCGTGCCGTACAATCCTAATCCATATCGTTTTGTTACAACTGGTATAGATAACTCTGGCACCGGGTACGCGCAAGGTGTTGATGTATTCTGGAGAGATAAAAAGCTTGTTAAAAATCTTGACTACTGGATTTCATACAGTTTCGTGGATACTAGAAGGCTCTTTGAAAATTTCCCAACGGAAGCGACTCCATCATTTATTTCTAACCACAATTTGAATGTGATTGCAAAATTTTTTATTGAGCCACTTAAGGTAAACGTGGCTGCCACTTATTCTTTTTCCAGCGGACGACCTTATTATGACCCTACCGATTCCAAATTTCTAAGCGACCGCGCACCACATTATGAAAATCTTTCTCTGAACATTAGTTATGTCACGAGCATCAAAAAAACATTTGCTGTATTTTATTTTGGAGTGGATAATGTACTTGATAGACATAATGTGCTGGGCTATCGTTACACGGCCGATGGGACGCAGCGCTTTGCCATTGAGCCAGCATTGTATCGATCTGTTTTTGCTGGGATGAATTTTTCCTTGTCAGCTTTTAATAGAGATGAGTTATAAACTTTTATGAACCACATAGACACAGTAGAAACATAGAAATGCGCACATAGAAAATACTGAACACGGAATAAGCACATGAATTCTATGTGAAATCTTTGTGTCCTATGTCCTATGTGGTTCATGTTTGGGCTCACAGTTATGACATTGATAAAAAATAAATAACTACACCAATAAATCAATTCAACTATGAAAAAAACAATCAGCACACTCCTTGTCATTCTCTCAGTTTTCTTTGCGAAAGCGCAAACTGTTGACGAAGCCTTAAAAAGCACCCTCACCCAATTCCATTCCGCTGCCGACCTCAATGCCATGATTGCCAGTGGCAATCGGTTCGTATTGATTGCCAATAAGTGGAGTACCGAATGGGTCGCTCACTATTATGCTGCTTATTCAAAATCAGTGATTGGGGCGATGGAAAAAGACAACGCAAAAAAGATTATTTACTTTGATGAAGCCGAAAAACATTTGGAGGCTGCCAAAACTAAACTGAAAACAGAAAACGATGAAATATGTGTGCTTACCGCAATGATTGCCAGTATGAAAATTGGAATTTACCCTGACCAATGGCAAAAGTATATGGAGATCTTTAGCGCGAATCTTCAAAAAGCTAAATCATTGCGCGCTGAGAATCCACGCATCTATTATGTAGAAGGCACAAGCAAATTTTATACGCCAGAAACTTACGGTGGTGGCAAGAAAAGCGCTCTTCCATATTTTCAAAAAGCAGCGGAGTATTTTAATGTAGAGACGGATGCGGATGTTAGAAAACCGAGCTGGGGAAAGAAGCAGAATGAGGAGTTTGTGAAGAAGTGTGAGGGCTAATTTTGTTTGAGAAATCTGCGATTCACCTAAAGTTGAGTCGCAGATTTCATTTATTCCTCGCAACGAAAATCTGCCCAAAGCTGTTTGAGGCTTTGCCAAATAGTATCACTAAAAGGCTTAGGCGATATTTGATAAAAGATAAAGGACTTCGTGCGGTTTGTAATGTTGGAAAATGAATGATTTTTTCATTCTATTTTTTATTGGCGAAAGTTAATACCAACTTCTCCTTTGTCAGTATCAGTAACAATAATGTAAATCTCACATTTTCCAATTACAGAACTCTCTAGACTCACATATGTATAAAGATAATTTCTAGCAATCACCTTGTAGGTGATAAATTTGGCTTCGCTTCGAGGGTGTCCAGTAAGAATAGTGACAAGATCGCCAACATTTGGTATCATTGCTGATGAGTCAAGAGGAGTTGCTACATCTGGCAAATGGGTTGAACTTGGACGAATATCACCTTTTTTTTGGTATTGGAACTCAATACTAGTTTCAGCTTTTTCCATATCTAAACTTATTTGAATGTTAACATTGTTTACAGTTTAACCGTTGATTGGCATAGCGAAGCATAATGGACGAACCACAATTTATTTTTTGTCCTTTAGCCATTCGCGGATTGCTTCCTTAATTTCATCAGAAACATTATTTCTAAAGCCCCAAAATATTTCGTTATCGCTATTATATTGAAGTTCTATCTCAACCTCATCAAGGCGATCTCGATAAGTGTTTTCAAAGCCTTTTAGAAATGTTTGAAAATCGATGACTTCATCGAATAATTTTTTGTCTCTGCTCTCAATTTCTATGTGATTAGCAGCCGTAATGCCTTCTTTTACCTGTTTACCTACCACCGTAATTTTCATGATAATTTTTGTTAAGTGACTCAAATTAAAAATACTAAATTTCTCAACATGTATTTAAAATTCATTTATTATTTATGACAAAAGTAATTTTTCCTGTTGAGATAGATGGAACACTAGTCTTAGTTTTTGTAAGGACTTGTTCTCGAAGTGCATTTCGAATTAAATCTTCCGCCTCCTGACTTATACTACTTTCTACTGTCTTAATTTCTATTATCTCTCCTACGTCAGATACTTTTAGCTCAAAAATAATTCTCCCTGATTCATCGTCAGGTAATACTGGGATTTTAACTTCACCAATTTTCCACCCGCTAATTCCAGATTTCCCATATAAAGCTGGTTGCCCAAACGCATTTTTTTCATAAATACTTTCAGTATCTAATACTTTCTTTCCGATCTTCTCTACTTTTTCAGGTAAAGTCTCTTTCAATCTGACTTTATTATTCAGCTTATTTGTTTTAGTTGATTGTAGTGACACTTTACTTTCCGGTTGTCGCTCCTTCGGCCCAAGGTAGTCTTTATGGAGGTATCCCTCTTTTCTATTAACCCTAACTTTTATCCACACTTTAGTGTCATCTAAAACATAAAGCTCTGTCCCCTTTTTTAAAGTCTCCAGTTTCTTATAATCTTCCCCTGGACCACTCCGCAAATTGGAACTTGCATTTGTCGTGGTTAATTTGATTTTATTAAAGTCAATCTTTTTAAAGATACAGCCAGAGTAACTAATAGTATTGGCGTCAATAATTCTTATTCCAATTCCGCCATTTGTTAATTTGTTACTTCCTAAATAAATAACTCCATTATCAATTTCGTAATCAGCTCTTTGGTCAATACCCATTGTACTAAAGTAACATTTACCATCCCTGAACTCGAATTTTCCAATCACCGCACAACCTATTTCTCTCCCCATTTCAAATGCTCCCGAAAATAAACTTTCATCATCGTTTCTTTCTTTTGGAATCTCTGTATAAAAGTAAACCCCTTCAATTCTTTTTGAGTCGCATGAAAATAATGTCGGGATTAATAGTAAAGTCAATATTCTTATCATATGTATCATCTTTAAGGCATTGGAGGTAACATTTATGTATGAAACGTGGCTCGGTTTACGAAGCTGCGTCTTGTCCCACATTGCTGAACGAAATTAAGAAAACCAAGCCACAAACTTACACTGCGCCCCTGCCATGTTTTATACATTTTGTTGAACTAAACCTTCGGTAGTTTCCGTCCTCCGATCCTGGTTCACCTGTAATTTAACAACTTATCACCTTTGTGGCTCAAACCAAACATAACAAATCATGAGCTTCAAAAAAAGTGATTACTGCACGCGAAATGATGATGATTTTTTGTTCAATGCGTAGAGTCTGCTTTCATGTTAATGAATTTCCCTTTGGAAAATACTTAGCGCTTTGCCAAGTGGGCAAATCATCCCGTTACAAATCAAGGCTCATCTCAATTAAAATTCCATAGAGGGAAACTACCGAAGCCTCAGTTCAACAGAGGCTTACAACGAACTCCCGAAACAAGCGAGCTCTTCGTGAAGGAAGACTGTGTGTCGGGGCTTCGTTTAAGCCTTATATGTTGGCGGCTTGCTTTACTTCTCCAAAACTCTTGAATTGTCAATGGTTATGTTCTCGTAATTCAATTGTTTCAGTATTTTCAATGTTGTTTTCGTCAACCATGGTTTGGCGAAGGGAGATATATAAATTTTCTCGATTAAATTCTGAACGTCAACAGGAATGAGAATAACATCTAATGTCTGCTCTTGCTCGTCAATCTTTTTCTTTAAATCTCTTTGATTTTTGATTAGCAATCTTAACTCATCCTCATATCTATAAGCTACATCCTTCGTTGTAGAGATGTTTATTTGATTTACATCAGAAAATTTCAATTCGGTATAGTTTACTTCCTTAACGATAATTTTCTCATTGTTGTCTATTTCACTTGTATGAACTAAACAGTCAGTTAGTCGTTTAATTGTGCATTTGATGGCTACTCCGTCATTGCTATTTTTTAAATATATTTTCCATAAGGCATAGTTCTCTTCATTTCCAATCGACCAGCAATTGGCGTATGTCCCCTTTTTGTACTTACTAATGTGGTCTACTTCATTCTTTACCCTCAATGCTGCTTCGTCATCTGTAAGCATTTTTGTTTTGAGATATTCTTGATACTCTTTTTGAGCATTTTTCGGTAAAGTTCCTTCAAGTGTATCTGTAAAATTGTCTAACCTATTAAATACGAGAAACTTGTCAATGAGGAGACTAATGAAAGAAGGATAGTCCATATACTTCCAGACTATTGTATCCGCTTTGATCTTATTGGAGGTTTCCATAGTGACCAACATGTTAATAGTTTTAAGGTAAATGTTATTTTAAATCAAGAAATTTAGCTAGATAGTAATTTGCATTTTGTTTTCCACTCATGTCATCTGTCGTTCCAATCTTAAAAATGTAGTTTCTCAGGGAATTATAATCTTCTGTTTCTGTCTCGTACTTTTTTCCATTGTATGAGAAAAATACATTCTTATAAAATTTCCCTCCATTTGCCATAACTATTAAATAGTCTTTATTTGGTTTGGTTAGAATTAAATTTGTATCAAATGACTGTAAATCATCTCTTTGAAGTTTAAACCTAACATACATGTTGTAATAAGCAATTGCACTAAAAATTCTTGATGGAAGAGCTAGGAAAAAATAATTTCCGCGAGGCTTTCCTATGTCTTTATGGTTTGTTAGCTCTGGATTATAATTTATAAACACATTGAAAAATCCTTCTCCATCCTTCAATGTTATGATTACTTTTATTTTTTCATGTAAAGAAACCTTACTCCCACTAAGTCCATCCTTTAATCTAAATTCGTTTGCCGTTAGTATTTGTTTAATCTCATCTGAAAATCCATTAACTATTAACTCTATGTCATCTTGAGCCATTAAATTCTGTGTCAAGGATAGAGTTATTACAAGAAATGCTACTTTTAGTTTCATGGTTTGTAGTATCTTAATTGTAATGCTTGCCGCGAACTTGTTTATTCCAGCCATAAAATCACCCCAAGCCAACCATTTTTGTTGGCTTTGTGCCATTTCATGGCCGTTATTTTTGTTTTATCCGTCCAAAGATGAGCTTTTTATTTTCGTAATGAAGGCTTTCAAATTCTCGCAGAACCCCCGCCCTAACAAAATGAACTTACTTACCTTTTTGCTGAACTCACCTACCCTAATCAGAAGCCAGTTCACCTTTTCATCAAACTGCTTCGCCTTTTTACATAACCAGTTCACCTCTTAGGTAAATCAGTTCACCTTTTACCCAAACCAGTTTACCCTTTACCCAAACCAGTTCACCTTTTAGCCGAACCAGTTCGGTTAAAAGGTAACGACATTGTTACTAATGCTGCGTTTTAGAATCCACTCTTAATCGCTGCAACATACCATGACTGAGCGAATCGGCATACGCGCCATATGCGTCTACAATAACGCCCTTCACTCCTGCCGTAGAGCTGACTGCAAATAGAATAGTGCTGTCATCTGGATCGGTCATTCCCTCAAAACGATAGATCTCATCTACATGAAAATCCTCAGGCCTCAATTTAAGATTCAACGGGCTGCACTCGATCGCTTCGGGCTGCAAATTGAAGTCGTTGGAGTAGCCTCTTGTCTTCAGATCGTTAAGTGCATCAATCAAGGTATCAAAAGTTTTCATAGACGATTGCGTTGAAGGAGTGAAGATACTAAAATAAAAAGTTTAATTTCGAGTTTATAAATAGAATGGGTGCATTTCAAAATTACGAAGTAATATTTTGAACCACATAGGCATATAGAAACATAGAAAACACACATAGAAAGATTTTGTAGCTATGTGAAGGTCTATGTGCCTATGTTTCTATGTGGTTCAAAAGCTCATGAAGGATTTTTACCATGTATTTTTGAAATACACCCAAATAGAATTGACAATACGATAACTTGTAAGGCTAGTAGGTAACATCGGCCAGGGATAGCAGCGGAAAGCCCGAAGTGAAATGGATGGTGTGATGGACGGACTTGTAGCGGATAGCCCGGTTGAGCAGAAGAGAATGTGCGTGGGCGCGAAAGGCCGCCAATTATTTTTTAGAAACAAATGAAACAACTCTTTATTATTCTACTTGTTGTGCTTTTCGCCCTACCATCTTGTAGCAGCTCTAGTAGCAGCAAGAAAGTAGTGAAGCCACGCTATCACCATGTGTGGGCAAAGAAAAGCAATCGCTATCGAATTGATATCCCTATTGGGAATAGGCACATTCGGTTTTTAGAGAGAAAGAGAACGAAGATGATGACGGTGAAGAAGTAGGTTGGAGGATGGAAGTTGGAAGATAGAAGTCAGAAGTTTGAAGGTAGAAGTCAGAATCATTTGCTCAGAAATTTGCCTACTGCCTAATGCCAACTGCCTACTTTTCAATTCCCAAGTCCTAATGCCCAAGTCCCAAGTCCTAAGCAAGTCCCTTCATCACCAACTCCAAGTTTTTTCTAAAAAACATTTTAGGCTGACTCATTTGGTTAATTTGTGCGGTCACCATGGAGCCATAAAAAATAGAAGTCAAAATATTGGTGATGTCGCGGGTGGAGGTAGTCTTGGTTATTTCTTTTTTGAAGATCGCTTCCAAGGCAAATTTTTCGATCATCTGATCTACCGATTGTATCTCGATCAAATGTATATCCTTCACATCGGTAAAGAGTATTTTTTTTTCTTCTACTTTTAGCGGGAACGGCTTGAGAGCTCGGTTCATATCTGCTAAGTAGCCTACCAGACTTAATATAATACCTGGATGTTTTTCGAAATCTTCGCTCAGTTTATCGAACAAAAATAAAATAGCTGCCGTGCCTTCTTTAGGCTTTTCGTTCAACTCTACCGCCCTGCGGAGACACCATACACGAAAATAGTAAAGAAGGATATCTTCCTTCTGTGGAAAATATTTGAACAATGTAACTTTGGAAATCTTGGTCTTCTTGCAAATTTCATCTATGTGCAAATCTGCAAAAGCCTTGGTCCCAATGAGCTTAACAGTGTGATCTAGTACGCTTAGTTTTAGCCGTGCGGCTTTTTCTTTCCTCAGGTTCATGGTATTATTGGTGGCGAAGTAATACATTTAACATTCGAAACCAAAAACAAATTCTATGAAGGGTTACTTTCTACTTCTATTTGCCGCTGTCGTCTTTGCTTGCCAGCCTACTTCTACCACCGAAACAAAGTTAACAGGGGTAATGGGCGACTCTGCGATGGTCGTATCGGCACATCCGCTGGCCTCGCAGATTGGTGTTGACATCATGAAAAAAGGTGGCAACGCTGTCGATGCAGCCATTGCCACGCAACTTGCATTGTCTGTTGCCTTTCCTGCCGCGGGCAATATTGGTGGCGGTGGGTTCATGGTCATACGATTAAAAGATGGCTCAACTGCCACGTTGGACTTTCGTGAGAAGGCACCCGCAGCGGCCACTACCAATATGTATTTGGATACAAAAGGTGAGGTGATACCCGATTTAAGTTTGAAGGGGCATTTGGCATCAGGCGTACCTGGCTCGGTGGATGGAATGATTGAAGCGCACAAAAAATATGGAACACTTGCGTGGAAAGAAATAATACAACCTGCCATTGACCTAGCGCGAACTGGCGTGGTGTTGACAGAGCGCGAGGCGCTTTGGTTCAATCAGGCAAAAGCAAATTTAGAAAAACTTAATTCTGTTGCGCCCGCATTTTTGATCCGTGAAAACTGGAAAGCTGGCGACACCATAAAATGGTTGGCGATGGCCGCTACGCTTGAATTGATCCAAGATAAGGGACGCGCTGGTTTTTATGAAGGCAAGACGGCCGAAAATTTAGTGGCCGAAATGAAACGCGGCAAGGGCATCATCACTTTAGAAGATTTGAAAAATTATAAATCCACTTGGCGCGAACCGCTCATTTCAAATTACAAGGAATATAAAATCATTTCCATGCCGCCATCTTCTAGCGGGGGCATTTGCTTGCTTCAACTTTTGAAATCAGTGGAACCCTATCCGTTGAAAGAGTGGGGCTTTCATTCGGTAAAAGCGATTCACTTGATGACAGAGGCCGAGCGCAGGGTGTTTGCCGATCGTGCTAAATTTTTGGGCGACCCCGATTTTTTCAAAGTACCTGTGAGCGAAATGTTATCGAAGGAATATATCAGCCAACGCATGAGTACATTCAATCCAGAAAAAGCCACGCCCAGTTCAGAAGTAAAATCGGGAAATATTCCGGGCTATGAGTCAGAAGAGACCACACACTTATCGGTGGTTGATGCGCAAGGAAATGCAGTGGCTGTTACCACTACTTTAAACGGGTGGTTCGGTTCGTTTGTAGTAGTAGATGGCTCTGGCTTTTTTATGAACAATGAGATGGACGATTTTAGTGTGAAGGCTGGCATACCAAATATGTATGGTGCGGTAGGTGGTGAAGCAAATAAAATTGAACCAGGCAAAAGAATGCTCAGTGCCATGTCACCCACCATTGTAGAGAAAGATGGGAAAGTTTTCATGGTGGTGGGCACACCGGGTGGCACAAAAATCATCACAGGTGTTTTTCAAACGATCATCAACGTGATAGAACATGGCATGACCATGCAAGAAGCGGTGAACGCCAAACGCTTGCACAGTCAATGGTTGCCCGATGCCATATTGCCTGAGAAGGGCGCGCTGAATGAGAAAGATAGTTTAACGCTTGCAGGTATGGGGCACACTTTTACTTTTATCAAGGGTACAGGCTTTGGGCGCGTAGATGCAATTTTAATTAAAGATGGAAAGTTGGAAGGGGCTGGAGATTATACGAGGGGTGATGATAGGGCGGTGGGGTATTAATCACCCCGCTCTATTGCTTGAGTGATTGAGTTAACGACTGTATCCAATTTAATAGCCGATTCTTCCAAGTGTTGCACGATCACCTTACCTTCTTCGTCTAACTCTACTTTTTTAATCAAGTTGATAAGACCCAATACGCTAGCCACTGGTGCACGCAGGTTATGGGCATTGATAAATGCATATTCCTCCAATGCTTTGTTTTTCTTTTCTAGTTCTTGTGTTCTGTTCTGTACCAGCTTCTCCAAGTTTTCATTAATGCCGCTTATCTCTTCCGACTGCGATTGTATCTCTTCGTTCTGTGCTTGAATCTCTTCCGTTTTTCTTTGCAACTCTAGGGTGCGCTCGTGTACGCGCTGCTCCAACTCTCTTTTCTCTCTAACCAAACTGCGCTCGCGGTATCGAATGGCTGATAGCCCAATGAAAATAACTGCCACTGTGGCCAGCACATAAAACCAGATTGTTCTCCAAAAAGGCGGAGAAATTTCAATTTCATAAATTGCTTCCTCTTCCCCATTACAGTCAGCAGATGAAACACGCAAATGAAAAGTAAACTTGCCAGGAGGAAGACTTGAATAAGTAGTTGATCTGTCGCGCGTGGTAATCCAATCTTTATCATAGTCGTCTAACTTATATTGAAAGCAAACATTGTCTGGTGACGCATACCAAAAGCCAACATAGTCTACAACCAAATCATTTTGATTGTACGAAAAAGAGGTTTCATAAATCGAATTGCGCTGAGCTAATTGACGGAAACCAACAATGTGTGGAATTGGTTGAATGCTACTTAAATTTTTCTTTGCAGCATACCTATAAATACCGTTCTCTGTACCTATTGAAATGACACCCGATTGATCAATGGCCATACAATTCAACGTGGGTATAAAATTTCCCAATCCAGATTCTTCACCCAAATAAATAAATTTGTGTGTTTTTGCATCATAGATATCAATACCTGCCTTGTGTGCCATCACTAAGTTACCAAAGCTATCTGAGCATAATATGTTAATATCATTTTCTCTTAGCTTTTCTTGCTCTTTAAACATTTCAAACTTAGTACCTGCCCATTGAAACAACCCTTTGCCTTGCACGTTTGCCCAAATTTGATGTTGGGCATCTTCTGCCAAACCTAAAATCGCTTTCGATTCAAGGCCCTCCTCAAAATGATGGAAGCCGTTACTGTCCAACATATCAATGCCTTCCCTATCGGTAGCAAACCATACGCGCTCTTGGCTGTCAACAAAAACCTGATAAATATAATCTGAGCCCAATCCATCACCGCGCGAATAGTTCTTCAATTCCCATTTGCCATCACTGAAAGTAAATCGAGATGCACCTTCTAGTGTTGCAATCCACACTTGATTCCCTCTCCCAGAAATATTTAGCACACTTCCATTGCGGAGCTCTTCTAAAAAATAAGTGATCTTTAGTGTTTTGATGTCGATCATTATCACTCCCTCTCCATATAAACCTGCCCATACATTACCAATTGAATCGGCATACATGCTAATAATCGTTGCGTCTGACAGAAAAGCATTGATAGGTATTTTTTCAACCTTTTGATTTCCTTTCCCATTTTTCATTAAGTTAAATAGACCTTCTTTTGTAGAAAACCAAGTAGTCTTATTTTTATCAACAGCAATAGCTAACACACTTTGGTCTTTTAGCTTTTCTTTCAAGTCAATAAATTCAACCAAGTCACCACGTGTAATTTGCAGTTCTGATTTCGATCCAACCCAAATATTCTTTTGCTTATCAATTAGTATCGTTTTTAATGAAGCTAACTGAGCATGCTCTGCCGAATTGTAAAATTGATTAACGCCAGGTTTACTGTTATACTTCATCAAGCCCGCTTGCGGAAGTGTCATCCAGATTTTTTCACCGTCTATAGCCAGATCAGAAATAGTGCCGTGACTCCAATCAGGAATTGATTTAGTGAAAAGCGAAGTTGATTTATCATACCTGACAAGGCCCGCATCATCGGTCGCTATCCATACTACACCGAGACTATCAATTTTAATTTTACGAATAATATTGTCGGGTAATCCATCCTTGCTATTTAATACTTTGATGGTGACTGCCTTTTCTTTGCGTGTACAAATACCTATTCCGCCATCTGTACCAACCCAAATATTGCCCTCTGCATCTTCTTCCAAATCATAAGCAAATAAATCAGGCAAGCCCTCCATATCATCTAGGCGGTACAGTCTATCACCAAAGTAGAAATAGATACCATCGTTTAAAGTTGAAAACCATAACACGCCATTTCTATCAAATAGTATATCGGAAATTGGCATGGTGGGCATGCCTTCAGGTGGAGAAAAAAATGTAATGCGGTTATTATCAAGAATGGATATCTTTCCATTCTTATGACCACACCAAATTTTTCCAGATGCATCTTGGGCTAGTGCCGTTATCTGATCAGTTGGAAGGCTATCAGCTTTGGTAAAAACCGTTTTGTTAGTTCCGTCCAGTTTGAACAATCCACTGTTCGTGCCAACAAAAATATATCCATTCCTATCTTGCAAAATAGCGTTCACTTCTACCGCTTCGTTCTTCGTCTTTAAAAAAAGAGTTTGAAGATGGGGCAATTGTGCAGTCGCTAGTGAGACATTCAAAAAAAGAAAGATGCCGACAAGAAATTTATTCACAAATTATTTCCAGGTGAACGCAGCCTTAAAATTCACTAAAATTTCGGTAGCAATCTTCCGATTAACAATTTTTGGTATCCGAATGTTTTGATCAATCAAAGGCACGGTAAATTCAGATTCAACTGTAGCACCCTCCTTATTGATTATAATCTTTGCCTTAATGATCCTCGGCTGTGCTTCTCCATGAATGGTAAGATCACCTTTGGCTCGCACTTCATATACACCTTCTACCCTTAAATCGACTTGCTCTATGATTTTTCCAGTAAATGTGGCCTTTGGGAATTTGCTGCTCTCCATATAGTTCTCATTAAAATGAGATTGTTGAAGGCTACTATTAAATCCCTGAAATGATGTCACTAAAATAGAAAATGCAAATTGATTGGTGGCGGGATCAAGTAGACCTGTAACTTTATTAGAAGATGCTTTGATCAGTTCTAGTTCAGCCTTGGAGACAAATGAAACTACTCCCGTATTCGTGGAGAGGCGCTTTTGGGAGAATCCTGAAAGAGAAATGCCGAAAATTAAATACAAAACAATATAAGTGCGTAATTTCATGGTGCAGAGTTACTCCTTTTTCTTAAATACGAATATCTCGATCTATTGATCCCCAGTTATTTACTTCTTACCAATTACTTTTTATCTCTTATCTTTTACCAATCACCAACTCCCCCTCAAGGTGCCAATCTGCAAATCGTCCAGTCGGTTACGTTTTTATAATACACAATGCGATCATGTAACCTGTTTGGTCTCCCTTGCCAAAATTCAATCTCAACGGGTTCAATAGCAAAACCACCCCACTGCTTGGGCTTTGGCAACAAAGTTAGGCCTTCATATCGCTTTTCAATTTCTTTCGAACGGGCCTCCAATATCTCGCGATTGTCAATAATAGAACTTTGTGGAGATGCCCAAGCCCCTACTTGACTGCCACGCGGCCTACTCTGAAAATATTTTTCCGATACTGATTCGTCCACTCGCTGAGCCATCCCCTCTATTCGTACTTGTCTTTCTAATTCTGGCCAGAAAAAAGTAAGTGCGCAGGCTGGGTTCTTCTCCAATTCTTTTCCCTTCTGGCTTTGGCAGTTGGTGTAAAATAAAAACCGATTCTGTTCTACACCTTTCAGCAGAACAATCCGTGCCGATGGCCTGCCCCCGTCCGATATCGTTGAGAGAGTCATTGCGTTCGGCTCTGGCACATTTGACTCAATGGCATGCTTGAGCCATCTCTCAAATTGCAAAATGGGGTTTTTATCAACATCACCCACTTCGAGGGAGGCTTTTGCATACTCTTTTCTGATTTTATCTACACCGTTCATACAAATTATCGATTTTTCCAAAAATTAGTAAATCCAGCGTTTGCTTCTCAACAATACCTGTACTTTATTCGGGACGAATTAGGCATCAGGCATTGGGAATTAGGACAGCGGTCTTAGAAACACCCAAGAGTTAAGTAGCAACCACAATGCCCAATGCCTAAGTCCTAATACCTAAGTTCTAAAAAAGCAATGGAATTCTTTCAATACAAAAATAAATTATCCTTACAAAAAGGTCGCTTGCTGGCCTCTGAGCCATACTTGCCTGACCCTAATTTTGAGCGCACAATAATTTTATTGACGGAGCACAATGAAGATGGCTCTGTGGGTTTTGTCCTGAATAAACCTTCTGAGTCGCTAGTGACGGAAGTCATGGAAGACATTAAAAACATTCAATCGAAGGTGTACATTGGTGGCCCTGTGCAACAAGACACCCTTCATTTCATCCATCGCAACCCAATGCTCACCGATTCAATCGAAATAAGTGAAGGCATCTATTGGGGAGGGAATTTTGAGCAGTTGCTGATGATGATTGAGACCAATCAGCTTGATGTACTTGATATTAAATTCTTTTTGGGCTACAGTGGCTGGTCGCCAGGTCAGTTAGCAGAAGAGCTAAAGGCAGACTCCTGGATTGTCAGCGATCAGGTGACAGAAGACCTGATATTTGAGACCCCACCTGAAATGATGTGGAAAAAATCACTTCAGAGCCTAGGAGGACGGTTTTCGGTTTATTCTAATTACCCCATCGACCCCAGTATGAATTGATCAAATTTTGTATTTTTGACGTCCTTATGTAGAGAAGTGCTGTATGGTGTACTACGTAGGTTAGGCTAAATGAAATCGTAGTGCCCTTTGGGTTTGGTATATGGATGAGCATAAGAGGAATGACAGAAGTAGTATGACAAATGAAAACGAGTTGCCCGTGGAGAAAGAAATAGTTTCGATAAGTGAAATGACAGAAGAGACGCTAGCGCTGAACAGTGCTGCCGTGGCAACTGAGAATGGGCAAGGCGATTCTGCCGAGTTCGTGGAAGAAAAGCCGATTGACTTTTCAATATTTCAAAAGAAAGACTTTGTGGAGTTGGTGAAGGAACTTGCCAAAGAAGATAACTTCCGAAAAATGGATGGTATCTTGAAAGAAGCTAAGCCACTTTATGATAGCATCCGCGAAAGCGAAAAGAAAGCTGCATTAGAAAAATATTTGAGTGAAGGAGGCATTGCCGAAGATTTTGAATTTAAGGTGGATGAGTTGGATCATCAATTCGATGCGACTGTTAAATTGATCCGCGACAAAAAAAATGCACACTTCAAAAGTTTGGAAGAGCGCAAGAACGAAAGCCTGCGACATAAAAATGAAGTACTTGAAAAGCTAAGGGTTCTCGTAGATGGGGAAGATTCCCCGCAGGCGTTTCAGCAGTTCAAGGATTTGCAAAAAGAGTGGAAGAATAGTGGCCCTGTACCCGTGGCTCATTTAAAATCGCTATGGGCGAATTACAATGCTATTATCGATCGCTTCTACGACCACCGAAATATTTATTTCGAACTGAAGGAACTCGACCGCAAGAAAAATTTAGAAGCCAAGCGCGAGTTATGCGTGCGAGCAGAAAAATTAGCTGATGTGAGTTCAATACAAGAAGCCGTTCGTGAGCTAAACGAATTCCATAATGAATTTCGCCACCTTGGCCCCGTGCCAAAGGAAGATCAAGAACCACTGTGGCAACGATTCAAGTCAGCTTCTGATGCGGTGTATACTAAACGCGATGCCTTTGTAGCCAATCTACAGCTAGAGTTACAGCAAAACGAGGAAAAGAAGAATGCTATCTGCGAAGAAGCGTTACCGTTTGCCACTTTTGTTTCTGATCGTATCAAAGATTGGAACCAGAAGACGAAAGAGATTTTAGAATTGCAAAAAAGGTGGGATGCTCTTGGTGGTGTGCCTCGTACCAAGCAAAAAGAAACCAACAAGAAATTCTGGACAGCCTTCAAATCATTCTTCCACAACAAGAATATCTTCTTTAAAAAATTGGATGAAGCGCGCGCTAAAAATTTGAAACTGAAAGAAGAACTTGTAAAACGAGCTATCGAGCTGCGCGAAAATCAAGATTGGGATAAAACTTCCAATGAACTAAAAAATCTACAAGCACAATGGAAAGAAGTGGGGCCAGTGCCTGAAAAATGGAGAGAAAAGATATATCAGCAATTCAAAGAAGCATGTGATCACTTCTTTATGCAGCGCAGAGGCTTATTAGAAAAAGCGGATAAGGAGCAAGAAGAAAATTTGATAAAGAAGGAAGCTTTGATCACTGAGCTTCAACACCTATCTACTGAAAAAACGGGCACGATTGAGCAAATCCGCCAGTTGCAGAATCAATTTAATAATTTGGGCTTTGTGCCAAAGAGTGCCGTTGCCTCTACTAAGTCAAGGTTTAACGATGCCGTAAGCAAAGCCATTGCATCCATCGACAGTATCAGTACCAATGACAAGGAACAGGCTGCGTTGGAAATGCAATTGAGCGGATTGAAGAACGACCCTGATGCAGAAAGAAAACTCTACAACAAAGAGCAATCTATACGCAAACAAATAACCAAAGCCGAAAACGATATTGCTGTACTTAAAAATAACCTTTCCTTTTTCGATCACTCAAAGAATGCCGAAAAATTCAAGGAAGAGTACGGGAATAAAATAAAAGTAGAGGATGAGCACTTAGCCCAGCTTAAAAAGCAACTCAAAATGCTAAAACAAACCACTTAAGGTTTGTAAAACCAAAATCTTCGAGTATTTTTGCGCCTCATTTAAGCCTATTGATTACAAGTTAATGGGTCTAGTCTAAGTTCAAAAGCCTCCTTAGCTCAGCTGGTAGAGCAACTGACTTGTAATCAGTAGGTCGCTGGTTCGATTCCGGCAGGGGGCTCTGAAAATCAGGCAGTTACATTAAGTTGTGACTGCCTATTTTTTTTGATACATACAGGATACATACAGTTTTGGCGCTATTTTCGATCTATTCAGCATGATTCTGAAATTTCATGCACTATCTATGCTTTATCTATGGCTTTGACTTGGATTTAGTACACCAGAAAACTTGCAACCTCAGCTTCTTTTAAGCCAGTGTGTTGGCAGAACTCTTGGATGGTTACAAATTCATTTTTCTTTTTGCCCAGGCGTTGGCGAATATCGCTAATCAACTTCCGCGCTGTACGCTCTCTCTTGCCGGTAATGTTTTGAACATCCTTCGGGTAAACACAAATTCGATTTGGTACTAATGTTGGCATAAACGGCAACTACGGCATCAGAATTTTTCTTACCGTAAAGTACCGCATAGTTTCGAATAAAGTTTGCGTCTACAAGCTGAGTTAACGCCAATAATATGCTTATGCATTGAATTGCTTTGCTCTGCTTAATGACACGCGGACGAAACATTAACATAAATTTTTTCAACTATGGCAAGGCAAAAAGGTATTATCAAATTACAAGGACAGATGGGAGGAGTATCCTTCTATAAGTCCCAGCAAGATGGATTTCTTGCACGTGAAAAAGGAGGCGTTGATGCTGAACGCATCAAGAACGATCCCAATTTTGAACGCACACGTGAGAACGGTGCAGAGTTCGGACGCGCTGGCGCGGCCGGCAAGCTGTTGAGGACCGCATTACGCGCACTTCTCATCAACATTGCAGATAGTCGGATGACAAGCCGCTTGACTCGTGAGATGGTCAAAGTCATTCAGGCAGATGCCACTAACGTACGCGGACAGCGTAATGTGATCGATGGAGAAGCGGAGTTGCTGAATGGCTTTGAGTTCAACCTGGATGGAAAGCTTGGCAGCACATTTTTTGCTCCGTTCACTCCAACCATTGATCGTCCTTCTGGCAATATTTCGGTTGATGTTCCAGACTACATCCCTGGAAACATGATCGGAGCTCCACAAGGTGCAACTCATTTCCGGTTGATCGCAGCAGGCGTTGAAGTTGACTTTGAAGCAGGAAGCTATGTGGTAACTACTTCTGTAACTCCTGAAGTAGTAATTGGTCCACAAACTGAAGCAGCGTTGACCTTGACCAATGCGGTAACACCAGCCAGCACGAAACCGCTCTTTGCAGCCTTCGGTATTGAATTCCTGCAGTTCGTCAATGGCGCTTATTACCCATTGAAGAACGGAGTTTATAACGCTTTAGCGTTAGTGTCTGTTGACGGTGGCGTGTAATGGAACTGGAGCTATTCAGAACGTATGACCCTGAAGGAACCAATGGGGAACTCAAGCTCGTGATGTGCAACACCATCGAGCTTCCCTGGCTCCAGAACGAGCGGAATGTTTCCTGTATTCCTGAAGGAAGGTACGAGCTTCGGAAGCGATTCATAAAAAAATTTGGGTTGCACTTGTTGGTTGTGGATGTGCCGGACAGAAGCTGGATACTTATTCATCCTGCCAATGACGCAAAGACTCAACTGAAAGGATGCATCGCACCCGTCACTAAGTTGACCGGACCAGGTAAGGGAAATGAATCGCGTTTAGCGAATGAAAAGCTGAAGGCACTTGTGCTGGAAGCTTTGGAACGAAAGGAGAAAGTATTTATCACGATTAAATCCAAGTGATCATGAAATTGGTAGAAAGATTAAAGGCACCTACTCCGAAATTTTTTAGAGTGTTGCGAAATGTTGGACTCGCTCTCGCAGCTGCCGGTGGTGCATTACTCACGGCTCCTATTGCTTTACCGGTCGCAGTTATAACTGTGGCTGGATATATAACGGTAGCCGGTGGTGTTATTACGGCAGTGAGTCAGACAGCTGTTGACGGTGAAAAGGATTGCAAAGATGACGACTCATAGCAACCATGGCGGTACCGTGGCCGGGACGGCCGGAGGTACCCTCCTCACGATCTTCGCGAATATTCATTCTGAGGATATTGTAAAGACTGCGGTGTTGGCGTGTATCGGAGCAGTAGTCAGTTTTACAATCTCCATAGCAATGAAGTGGATCTCGAAGAAAATGAGAAGATCATCGAACTAATTCAGAAGGCTTCCCAAGTGGAGGCCTTCTTTGTTTTACACGCATCCCAAGAATATGCTGACAAAGAAAAAGGAAAAAAAGAAAGCTAACTCACTTGAAGGGCGAGGCAAGCAAAGCAAGGAGGAACGGAATAAATGAAGGCATGTGCGCGGTATGTGTTTATGCCGTAGTTCCTTGCTTTGCTTATGGTGAGGCATGTGTGCGCCCGGCTACCTTTGCGGTTTTTTTGACTTTTCATCCTAGTCCAAAAAAAGCCCCCTAAAAAGGGAGCTCTGATATGCCAACCTCCAGCCAGAAAACCCGAAGCCAGACCTCACGCGCACTGCACGTGGACAAACGATAAAAACTAAATGGGCGAACCCACTTGCACCAAACACCGCCCAGCAGCCACCAGCCACCGATGCGGAAACGAAATATATATTTAAACATGGTGCCCGACCTCGGGATCGGAGAGTAAGGTGCAAGGGCCGCCAAAAGAAAATACTACCTGGCGGATGAAGTGAGGAACGAACGACTGACAGAAGGTGGAGATTTTGTTTTGAGTCGGGCGTAGCGAACCCTTGTCGGCTTACGAACCGCAAGCCCGTAACTTTGTATTATGTTTAAATATTAGATTCACTTTTTGCAGCCCCTTAAAAATTCCCATCAACTCTTGAATACGCAAACTAAGCTGTGTGGCAGAAGTGCGGTTGGTTTTTATGTATTGCGAGCCTCTAAGGCGAACGAAGTGGCCTCCACGGAGTGAGTCCGCGAGCTGGAGGTAGGGTGTGAGCAAGGAGCGCGAAGCTGAGGTACGAGGCAAAGCGCGGTGCGAACTATGAGAAGGCCACGGAATGTGTTGAGGGACGAGCAGTGGCCGCACGAACAAGGGCTGGCGTGATTTTTTGCTTTTGTGTGGTTGGATGTTGAAAGGAGTTGGATGTGTGTCGGCCAACAAAGCGTTGGGGCAAAAAGCATGACAGCCCGCAGCCCGGACGACAAGCGCAGGCGAGCACAACAATGGCAGCGGGTGGACTGCAGCCTGCTGAGTAAAAGAGGAATGAGCGAAATGGAATGGAGTGGAATGAGCCTTGGGTTGGGGAGCGAGTGAAGTTTGTGGTTATGTGCTTTGAATGGCGTGCCGGCTCATAACCCAAACGGAACGAGCATGAGCGATGGATAGCGAATGGAACATAATGAAGTGTAGAGAATGACGACTGAACGAAGCGGGAATGCAGGACACAATAGCTGCCGTGACGAATGACGAAGCCAAAGCAAAAGGCATGACAGCATGGAGCGAAGCGAAACCTTTAGGCGAACAGTTGGTGCTGCTTGTGCGGATGGAAGTGTGCCTGCAACAGCACTGACTGTGAGTGCTGGCGTGATCTTTTGCGGCAAGGAAGTAGGAACACCTTATTAACCTGCGGGGGGATGTGCTGTGGGAGAATTGCAGATAAATTAAAACTTCTAAAATAATTCAAAATGTAATGATAGTTTGCGCAATATGAGGCTACTGATAATTGAAGATGGTAAGCAACTGGCTGAGAGTATTGTTGAATACTTACAGCGAGAGGGTTACCAATGTGAAGCAGCCTCAAACCTTGAAGATGCTCTGGAAAAGGTCGCATTACACGATTACAACTGTATTCTGTTAGACATTACACTACCTGACGGGAATGGGTTAACTGTGTTAGAACAACTTAAACGTGATGGTAAAATGGATGGAGTAATTATTATTTCAGCCAAAGATTCACTTGACGACCGCATCAATGGATTGAAGCTGGGAGCAGATGATTACCTGGCCAAACCCTTCCACCTGTCAGAATTAGGTGCCCGAATAGAGGCGTTGATCAGAAGAAAGAATTTTCAAGGTTCTAATAAGGTTGTATTCCATGAACTGACAATCGATGTTCATGCGCAGATCGCCACTGTAAATGGTAATCACCTGGCACTGACAAGAAAGGAATATGACTTGTTATTATTCCTGATCTCGAACAAAGGAAGAATCATTTCCAAGAATGCAATAGCCGAACATCTTTCTGGAGATATGGCAGATATGCTGGACAATCATGGGTTTGTGTATGCGCACGTTAAGAACTTAAAAAAGAAACTTAGTGAAAGTGGTTGCAGAGATTATGTTAAAACAATTTATGGGTTCGGTTATCAATGGGAAGCATGAATATGAAATTACTTCACAAGACACTTCGGGTATATATTTTATTCTCTCTGGTTGTATTGGTGATCAGTGCACCTTTATTTTATTTTTTTACTGAGAAGCTTTTCATTGAAGATGCGGATGAGGCATTATTCCTGCACAAAAAAGAATTCTTTACCTATAGTCTTCCATCAATGAGTGTAGCCGATGTTCCCCTGTGGAATAAAGTAAGTCGGGATGTAAAAATTGAACCACATTCTTCACACATCAAAGCGGATTCTGTTTTTTACCGCTTCTATCTCGATACATTGGCTAATGAAAATGAACCTTACAGAGTACTGCTTTCACCTGTTACTGTTGAAGGTAAGCCATACATCTTTATGGCGCGATCTAACCTGATTGAATCCGAGGATTTAATCCTTAACATCGCACTCTTATTTTGTCTGACGCTGACCTTGTTGTTAGTAGGACTGTATGTTATCACACGCAGACTTTCGTTCAAATTGTGGCTTCCTTTTTACTCCACACTGGATCAGGTGGAACAATTTGAATTGCATAAGAATATAAAGCCCGATTTTATTGTAACGGATGTAGAGGAATTTAATCGTCTAAACCAATCTATCAACAGACTACTCGAAAAGAATCTATCCGTTTATAAAGGTCAGAAAGAATTTATTGAAAATGCTGCCCACGAATTACAAACACCACTTGCTTTGTTTCAAGCCAAGCTGGATGTATTGGCGCAGCAAATCCCGTTTAACGATGAACTGAGCGAAACGCTTTCAAAACTTAATGAAGGAATTTCCCGATTGAATCGGATTAACAAAAATCTATTGTTGCTTACTAAAATAGAGAACGATCAATATGCAGCACTGGAACAGGTTAATGTAACGGATTGCCTCGCAAAACAGGCTGCTTTTCTGACGGAGCAATCCGTAGAAAAAAACGTTCATATTCACCTCGAGAAGGTTGAGCCTCTATCGATAAATACGAATGCAACCTTACTTGAAATTGCCATCAGCAACTTGTTATTAAATGCGCTCCGACACAATAAAAGTAATGGGCAAATTGTAATAAAACTTGAACACAATAAATTAACTATAGCCAACACGGCTACTCATGCCGCTCTTCGCACCGAAAAATTATTTCAACGATTTGCCCAGACTGGATCAGAAGGTGGAAATGGTCTTGGTTTAGCCATTGTAATGAGAATAAGCGAACTGCACCGATGGAAATTGGATTATAGATTTGAAGACGGGATGCATGTTTTTCAACTTGTTTTCTAAAATTCTAAATTTCTTCTAAATGGGATAGTAGGTTTGGGTAAACTTTTAAAGATAACTATTTATGAAAAAATCAATCATGTTAGTGGCTTTTGTGGTGGTGGCATCACTTGGCTTTGCCCAAAAAATGAAAAGTGCAGAAGTGCCTACTGTTGTAAAAGATGCTCTCCGAAAGCAATTTCCTGCTGCCCAAGATATAAAATGGGATAAAGAGAAAGGCAACTATGAAGCGAGTTTTGATTTGAATAAAGTTGATAACTCTGTGTTGATCGATGGGAACGGAAAGATTCTAGAGACTGAAGTTGAAATTGAAATGAGCGAATTGCCTAAGGGAGTTTCTGAATATGTAAAAGCGAATTATAAGGGAATGACTATAAAGGAAGCCGCTAAGCTTACAGATGCAGCGGGTGTAGTTACTTACGAGGCGGAAGTTAAAGACATGGATTTGATTTTCGATCAGGCTGGAAAATTTCTTAAAGAAAGCAAAGATTAATCAATGGAATAAGGGCGTGCTCTATGAGTACGCTCTTATTCCTATGCTGTCTACCCTATGCTATGGTCATTCACTAAAAAATAAACTATATGAAAAAAATCATTTCTCTTGTAGCTATTCTCACCGTAGCAATAGCCTTTCAGTTGGAAGCTCAAACAACAGGTTTTCATTTAATTAAAAAGACAGTAATAGGTGGAGAAGGGGGTTGGGACTATTTAAGCGTAGATTCTGAAAACAGACGGCTTTACGTTTCGCACGGTACACAAGTAGAGGTTCTCAATGCTGATACACATGAGAAAATCGGAACGATCCAAGGCTTACAGGGTGTGCATGGTGTAATTGCTGTTGCCGAAATAGGCCGTGGCATTACCACCAACGGCCGCACCAACACAGCCACGATCTTCGACTTGAAAACATTGAAGCCCATTGTGGAACTTCCTACTGGAAAGAATCCCGATGCTTTATTGTATGATGCATTTTCGAAGCGCGTCTTTATTTTCAATCACAGTGATGTGAATACAACAGCCATTGATCTTGCGGCTGGAAAAGTTGTCGGTACCATTGACTTGGGTGGAACTGCTTTAGAAGCCGGAGCAACGGATGAAAATGGAACCATCTTTGTAAACCTTGAAGACGTAAATGAGATTGTTTCTTTCGATGCAAAAACGCTTGCCATAAAAAATCGCTGGAAACTTACACCCGGTGAAGAGCCAACGGGCCTAGCTATTGATACCAAGACGAAAAGACTATTTGCTGTTTGCCATAATGAAATGATGTTGGTGATTGATTCTGAGAAAGGAAATATCGTAGCGCAACTTCCCATTGGCAAAAGAGTGGATGGCGCTGCCTTCGATGCAAAATTGAAAATGGCTTTCAGTTCCAATGGAGAAGGCTCCATTACCGTTGTTCAAGAGGTTTCCGCGAACGAATTCAAAGTTGTTGAAACAATAAAAACGGAACCAGGCGCACGCACCATTGCACTTGATCCAAAGACGCATCATGTATTTGTATCCACAGCTCAATATGGTGAGATACCCGCAGCTACTGCTGAAAACCCTAATCCAAGGCCGAAAGTCGTGCCTGGCACTTTTATGGTTCTCGAATACGGAAGGAATTAATCCCACTATTAAAATTTTCACCAACAGAATTAACCGATCAGTAGTCCGCTTATGAGAATCTATTTAGTAAGTTCTTTCCTTATTTTTAGTTTAAGTTTTTCAATACACGCTCAGGATCTTGCTTTTTACATTGAACAGGCAAAAATTAATAGCCCTCTCATTCAGGATAATAAGAACCAAAGTGAGGCGGCTCATTTGGAGGCAGATCGTTTAAAGGCTTTCTATACTAAAGCGCAGATTAGCCTGACGGGGAGCTATTTGTTCGCCCCTGTCATATCAAAAGAGAACGGAAACTCCAAACTTGAATTAAATCCATCGGGAGTATCGGAAAATTACTCAGGGTATGATCTGGCCGCTAGCAACGGAGGGGTTTATCAAGGTCTGGTAAATATTAACCAGCCGCTGTTTAACGGTTCACGGTTTGAAACGACAGCACAACAAACCCTAATCGGTGCACAAATCAATCAAAATACTATTCAACTTACTGGTCATGATTTGGAGAAATTCATTACCGACCAATATATCCTTTGCCTTCAGGATTACAAGCAAACGGAATATCTCGGCAACCTGATCAGGATCATCAACGATCAAAGGAATGTGGTCTCAAAACTGGTTGAGAACGGAATAGCTAAGCAATCAGATCTTTCATTACTCATTATTGAGCAAAAGAACCAGCTTACTGCACTCAATACGTTTAAGGCGACTTATCGTAGGGACTTGATGGACTTGCGCGTGTTATGCGGGATCACAGATACCACCTATCAAGTATTGGCAAATATTAACCTTCAAACAGGACAGGATGTAACAGAATCAAGGTTTGCAGAAAAATATAGATTAGATAGCCTGAATTTGGTTGCAACTCAGCGAATATTCGAATTGAAATACAAACCAGTTGTTGGAGCCTTTGCAAATACGGGACTGAATGCAGTCTATGCACCTACGATATTAAATAGATTTGGACTGAGTGCAGGGGTGAACTTCACCATGAATATAACAGATGGTAAGCAACGCAAAATAACCCAACAGCGAACGGACGTGTTGATGCGATCCACCAGCCTTTATAAGAAGTTTTTCTATAATCAAAACAGTGTTCGTAAAAGCCGGATATTAACTGAATTGAAATCCATTGAAGAACGGCTGACACTTACAGACGAACAATTGAAAGAGTATCAGAAACTATTGGAATTTTATAAGCAGGAATTGAGCCGAGGCCAAATATCGGTGATCAACTATATCAGCATATTAAAAAACATGACTATCACACAACGCGATTTCGTGTTGCTTCAAACAAACAAGGAACTTCTCATTAATCTTTACAATTATTGGAATTGGTAATACTATGCGTATAGATTTTAAAATCGCTGTTGTACTCGCTTTCATTGCGACTGCCTGTAGCAAACCCGCTTCGGAAGAAGATTCTGTGGTTAAAGCAAAAGTCTCCGTTGAGGTAACTGCTCTGAGCTCTGGAATTGTTAAGGATGAACTCACACTGTTTGCCAATACGTTGTATTTGAAGAGAAACGTAGTCACATCACCTATTCCAGCATTCATCACCCAGGTATTCATTAAACTGGGTGACCCTGTTAAGGAAGGGCAAGTCCTCTATGTATTAGAGACTAAGGAAAGACGAGCATTAGGATCGCAAGCGGTAATGCCTGACTCGGCCTCTACTTCTTTTGGAAGAATAAATGTGAAGGCTCCTGCCTCGGGTATCATCAGTACATTGGATAAGCAGCAGATTGGTGACTATGTATTGGAAGGCTCTCAACTGTGTACTATTGCTGAGAGCAGCGCCTTGGCATTTGCTGTAAATGTTCCCTTTGAATTTAGTAGCTACGCTAGAGCCGGAGTAAAATGTATGCTGCTTATGCCTGATAATTCGCTTCATGCGGCACGGTTTACTACACCTCTTACTACTATGAATGCCTTGGCACAAACACAAACCATATTGGCCAAATCTGATGACCGGTTATTCCTTCCTGAAAATCTGATTGTTAAAGTTCTAGTTAATAAAAATTCGGACATCAAGAAACAGATTCTTCCTAAGATGGCCGTGCTCAGTGATGAAATGATGGAGAAATTCTGGGTAATGAAATTGATCAACGATAGTACTGCCATTAAAGTGGACGTTATGCCAGGAACGATGAACAAGGAATTGGTGGAAATTAAAACGCCTCTGTTTAAAGTTGATGATAAGTTTCTGATCTCAGGAAACTACGGCCTTCCCGATACTGCATTTGTAAGGGTGAACCATTAATCTGAACGTGCGGTAACTATGACTTCTTCTAAGAGCTATTTCCAGATTTTTGCTAAGCCGATCTTGTTTGTCGGGATATTACTATTGGTTGCGGGTACATTTTCTTTCACCCGTATGCAAACCAATTTGTTCCCTGAAGTATTATTTCCACGCATCACCATCATTGCCGATGCGGGGCAGCTTCCCATCGATCGGATGATGATCACCGTTACGAAGCCACTTGAAAGTGCGGTGAAAAGAGTCCAAGGTGTTACCATAGTGAAAAGCAGCACCAGCCGAGGTGTTTGTACCATTGATATTTTCTTTGATTGGGGAAATGACACATATTCAAAAAAGATACAGATTGAAAGTCGGATCAACGAGATAAAGAACTTTTTGCCTCCTGGTGTAAACCTCTCTATCGAGGCGATGAACCAATCACTATTTCCAGTGTATGGATATACTCTGGAGAGCAAAGATCATAGTCAGGTGGCTTTGCGCGATCAGGCGAACCTATTATTACGTCCGATTTTCTCTCAGGTAAAAGGTATTTCTAATGTGGTGGTGAGAGGTGGACGGGCTAAAGATTTTGTTGTTATTCCTGACCCGATCAAATTATCTTCTCTTGGCCTGACCCCGGCTTCATTCATTGCCGTTTTCAACGCCAATAATTTCGTTTTATCCAATGGCTATGTTTCAGACTATCGCAGACTTTATCTTTCCCTGACTGACACACGAGTAAATGACCTTGAATCTTTAAAAGATATTATTTTAAAAAATGATGGGAACAGAATCATTCGGGTGAAAGATGTTGCAGCCATTGAGATACAGGAACAACAAGAATTTTTGATTATAAATGCCAATGGGAGTAATGCAGTACTTGTGGATCTAGTAAAGCAACCCGGAATAAATCTTATCGATTTTGCCAAGGATGTTGAAGAGAAGGCAAGTGAAGCGCGAAAGATTTTACCAAAGGGATATGAATTAAAGACCTATTACAATCAAAGCGCATTTGTAGGAGACAGTATTGACAGTGTTGTAAAAACAATTTATGAAGGATTGGTTCTCGCCCTGATTGTAATGGTCATTTTCCTGCGTTCATGGCGATCAAGTTTAGTGGTAATGCTCACTATACCGGTAACGGTGGCTTTTACTATTCTCGTACTTTATCTTGCTGGCATAACGATCAACATCATGTCTCTGGGAGCTATTGCGGCTTCTATAGGACTTATTATTGATGATGCCATTGTGATTATCGAACAAATTTATCGCGGTCACGAAGATCATCCGGAGAAAGACCGTTTCACAGTTGTGAAGGAAGCTATACATGATTTGTTTCCCGCTATGATTGGCTCATCACTGGCAACCATTGTCATCCATTTTCCATTTCGCTTAATGAGCGGACTGGCAGGAAGTTTTTTCAGAGAGCTATCGGATACTATGCAATTGACAATGATCACTTCCTTTTTAGTGACCTGGTTATTGCTGCCTGTGTTGCATCTTATGATTGGTTACAAAGCTTCGCTAAAACCACATAGTCACACTGAATCAGATTCTGTCAACCGTCTTAAATGGTTAACATGGTCTTTTAACAAGCCCGTTATTGCAATCTTGTTAGTGATTGGTCTCGCCACATCTGCTTGGTGGGCTTCTGGAAAACTGGAAACTGGATTTCTTCCTGAACTCGATGAAGGTACCATTGTGCTGGATTATATCTCGCCAGCGGGAACTTCACTTGAGGAAACGGATGCGATATGTAAAGAAATTGAGAAGATCATTGACAAGAATCCTGATGTTGAATCCTATTCACGTAGAACAGGTATTCACATGGCGTTCAAAAGTGATCCATCCAACATTGGCGATTATTCTATTCAGCTAAGACAAGACAGAACAAAAACGACCGATGAAGTTATCAATGAGCTTCGCAAGGAAGTTGAGGCGAATGTAGTGGCGATGGAAGAAATATCGTTCGGACAACGTATTTCCGATTTGTTGGGAGACTTGATGAGTACACCTCAGCCCATTCAAATAAAGATATTCGGAGACGATTATAAGCTTTTAAAAGTATTTGCTGGAAGAACGGATACGCTGCTCCAACAGATACCAGGCATTGCTGATATTAATAATGGATTGGTTACAGCGGGTCCTTCTATCATATTCGTTCCTAATCAGGAAAAGTTGAGTTTGTATAAAATTTCACTAGCAGATTTTCAAATGCAGCTGACCGCTTACACAGCTGGTGTGCCATTAGGACTTAACGCGAACGTAGCCATACCCTCACCATTTCAGGCTGCTATGACCGGAGGCTTACAAATCGGTCAGCTTCAAGATGGTGAACAAATGCGAAGGATTTTATTGCGCTTTACGAACTTCAAAGACAACGATCTGGAACTTCTTAAACGGCAATTGATCTTTTTGCCCGATGGAACAACAAGGCCTCTTTCATTTTTCTGTGATGTAAAAATCATTCCTGGGGAAATTGAGTATCGAAGAGAAGACCTGAAATCGGCAGTTATAGTCACAGCACGGTTAGAAAATCGCGACTTAGGAAGTGCCATTAAAGACATTCAAAAGAAACTGAGTGCAGAATTGCCATTACCACAAGGTTACACGATTGTATACGGTGGAGCATATGCAGAGCAGCAACAATCATTCAAAGAGTTGCTGACCATTTTGGCAATGGCCACTTTACTTGTGTTTGGTGTGATGATGTTTCTCTTCAAAGAATGGAGAATATCGTTGCTGCTTTTATTTGTTTCCGTAACAGCTATTAGTGGTTGCATCATTGCCCTTTATGTTGTGGGGATTCCGTTAAATGTGAGTAGCTACACAGGCATCATAATGATTGTTGGTATTATTGCAGAGAACGCAATTTTCACGGTCAATCAATTCCGTCAAAATATGAGCGTTTCTGGTGATGTAGATCAATCCATCAACTATGCCATAGCTTTGCGTATTCGCCCCAAGCTCATGACGGCCATCGGAGCCATTCTTGCCTTGATGCCATTGGCTTTGGGTATAGGATTGGGTGCGCAAATGCAACAGCCATTAGCGGTTGCTGTTATTGGAGGATTTATTGCTGGGCTTCCATTACTACTTTTAGTTCTTCCAAGTTTGATCAGGGTATTATATAAGAGGACGTAATTGAATTGTTCATCAGAAATTGTAGACTATCTTATAAACGAGCCCTCCTAAAATAAGAATGACCATCCACTTAAAATTTTGAGGAAGCATCCTGTTACAAAAACCAAAGATTGTCTTTGCCGAATTGAGGGATTTCGTCTCCATCAAAGTGCGGGGCGATTTGCGCAACCATTTCCGGGTACTTGATTGTGACTGGGAGGTTTTGTTGTCTTACTGATTTCCAATACATACGGCTGAATTGGTACACCTGATCGATCAAATCTTTTACCACTTGGGTTTGCTCTAGTTCCTTTGGCTTGTTGCAATCAATTTTTAGTTTGATTGGGAATGGATAGCCGTCTGATGCTTTGTATTGACCCGATAAAGAATAGCGTGTATTGTTGCAAAGTAAGTACTTGTTTGAACCTATGTTAATGTAGGTGCCACTGAGCGGTAAGAGTTCTGGCCAGCTTTTGTCGAACGCGATAATATCTTGTGATTCTGTTTTGTTTATGGTAACAATGAATACCGGAATATCTAACCCCAACTCATTCAAGCCTTTTTCAATGGGCTCAAGTTCTTTGTCGCTCATTGTTTTGTAGAAGTGAATAATCAATTTATCGGGCTTGTTATTCACACTGGCATATTCTCTTACTGAGCGCATGATTGAGCCTGCAAGAATTTCCACTTCGCTTTTCATGAAGTACTCAAAGTTGTTGAAGTGGCCTGTGTTATCGAAGCTGAATGAGCTACCGATATACTGAATATCACTATGCTTGAACGCTCCGATGCCTACTATAAGCTCGTTTTTCTTTGGCGTATTTAAGCGCCATGGAGTGCCTTTTAGCTTAGCCAGAATTGCTACGGCTACATTTGATAAGCTGTATTGGTAATCAACTACCTCGTCTTTATTTGAATCGATACACTGGGATGTGATGCCTCGCTTTAAAAGCATTTCTTTTACCTTATAGTAGATTTCTCTCTTTGAATCGTCATTTTCAAATTTTGAGAAAGGAGTTATGTATATGGCGATGTATTGCAGGTCGCGATCGATGTTTCTTTTGTTCAGCAGTATTTCTTCAATTTCTGCCACTGGATTATCCTTATTGTGGAATACAATACTAAAGTTTGGTTCTGTATGGAAAAGGATGCGCGCAAATGCGTGAAGACCTTTAAAGGATTTGTGGCCTTGATGGAAATATACGTTTAGTTTTTTAGCGACATCCTTATCATCTGCATGTGTTATAAAGAACAAGTGTACTTTGTTATAAGGTGGTTTATCATATGGGCCGCCATTAACAATGCCTGAATATGGAACTGCATTTAGATGTACTTCACCCGATTCATTTTTGCCAAAGCAAAGCATATTGCTATTCTCGGTAGTCTTGTTTGTGCGTAGTTGATCTACCTTGAGAAATTCATTTGAGTGTAACGGAAATGCTTCTTTAAAATCCTTGCTCTGGAAGAAAGTACTTATGAAATTTTCAACCTTGCCTAAGTATGATTTGTAGCGATTGCCACGAGCAGGGGTATCGAATGGAATATTTAGCTCTGCTTTTAGGTCTTTGCCCAATACTGCAAAGCATTTTGAATAGTCAGCTTCTTTTATTTTGGCTAGGTCATCGAATTTCTTTATTTCGTTACCGAAAAGGACACGTTTAAATTTCGTTGGAGAAATTTCCTGAATTAATTCTGCTATTGATTGATTCCATACTTTTGATTGGCCATCGTACGAAATTACTAGCTCCGGGAAAGTGGAAACCGTTGCTAGTTGAACTTTAACGGTGAAGCGATCATACATTTTATATTGCTCCGGGCTCTTGCTTATTGTTGGCACCCATACTTGCGTTTCTTTTATGAAATTTGTTTTGACTATCTGGTTCAGCTTCTTCTGAAAGATGTATTTTATTTTTCTATTGTAGTACTGCTTTATTAAATCTGGATTTTCAGTTTTGAAATCTATTGAAAGAGCGGTGAAGCCATCCATTTTACCATCATACGTGCAGCCTATAAATTTTTGATCAGACGAGTTAAGCCCTGGGAAGATAGAGTCTATGGCATTAGGAAATACATTTCTGTGCAAACGCGAATGTTGCTTTGGCTCTTCGCGGTGGAAATAAAATGGTACTGCTTTTTTAGGCCAATCAAATGTGAGTATGTTGAAGTGTAATTGCTGTGCCATTTATTTGATATTTAAACACCGTTAAACAACTAATTAGTAAAGACTGAAAATTTGAGATGTCATTGAGGAAGTTTTTAATGTATTGCTTGCTTTATCAGGCTCATGATGTATTCTAAGTTTTGATCATTGTCAATTTGGATTTGATAATCGCCATTACCCCAATGTCCTTTTTCACTTACGTCTTCCATGATATTTTTAGGATCGTCCAGCTTACCTTTTTTTAGGTTAATCCAAAGTTTGATTGATTTCTTTAGTATAGTTATGTCAGTAATATTTTTACCTTTTTTAAATGCGATGTAATCCTTTTTCGGCTGCAACTCTATGCCGTCACTCAGGTTAAGAATAGCCATTTTGAAATTGGAATATAATTCCTGAATATCTTCCGAAACCCTATTGGTGTGGTCTTCTTCAGTGTATACTTTAATTTCATCGGAAACCGTTTTGAGGGCTTCTTTATTTTGCGTTAAAGGTTTTATACTCTCTGCTGCATTTGATTTTTTGATTGGACTGATGATGACTGTATCATTGTCAAACTGTTTTGCTTCCCATAATTCAATGGCAATGTCTTTGAAGTTTGTGGCTTGTATTTGATTATCGGTAAAACTGGTGGAAACAAAAGCCACCCTTGTTTGGCTCCAGTCAACATCTTCTCTTTTTAGATTTTGTTTCAGGCTTTCATTGTACTCGACTATAAAGTCGGCTTTGTTTTCAAGCATTAAACTCAGGTATGTAAAACCCTGGTCAACTACGCTGATATTTTTATCTCTCTTGTATTCAATTATTATAAATGCACCGCTTTGTTTATCAAAAGCTAGTGTATCTATGCGTTTGTTTTTAATAGTAAACTCACTTTTAACCAGTTCTAAGCCCATTATCGAAAAGATGTTTGCTTCAAAGAGTTTTTGAATATCCTTCTCCAATTTGAAGGGTTTCTCTTTTACTTCTTTGAGTTGACCTGCATGGTTGATGTATAGCGTCATGATTCCTTTTTTTTTTGAATTAATCCATCGTCATTTTTCCCAATTTTAAAATCTGACTATTGTTTCTAGCGGTTTATTGCTTGCCTTAATAATAATCTCCTTTAAATAGTTGGGGGATTTCTTTTTATCTGATGTGCTGTATGGCTTATCATAAAAATTTTGAAGCGATATTGAATCGTTTTGGGTTGTTAACAGTGTACCGTCTTTGAATAAATCATAACTTACTTTTACTTTAAGCAAACGAATTTCCTTTGAGGGTTCCTGATAAATTCTTAGATTTTCCTTTAAAGTAATTTCAAATTTATAGGTCTCCGCTTTTTTGCCATCGCCTAATTCCATTGTTAATATTGACCCCTCTGGCAATATGTGTTTTAGCTTCACTCTATTGAAATATGATTTAAAGATTTTAATGCAGTCGTTTATTTCGCTTTTGAACATTGGTGTATCGTAATCATCATGGCTTCCAGAATTTAAAAGGAACTTTCTGAATTTATCCAATTGACTGAAGTAAATATGTTGCAAATCATTTACAACTGAAAAATTTAGGCAATGGTTAATCATACCACTTAGATCAAAATCTGAATAGTCTTCTGAAATAGTTTGTTTTTTAGAAAGGATCTTTTTACAAAACTCTTCTCCAGCTTTTCTTAAATTGTTTGCTGCTTCAGGCAGCTGATTTGCTTTATAGAATGATTCTGCCTTTTCAAAATACGTTTTAGATGGCCTTATATCTGGCTTTGAGTTTCCTTGTTCATCTTTTGTCTCGAACATTTCAACGTACTTCCAATTGTCCTGCTCTAGAATATCTATCTTATGTTTTGCCATTTGGTAAAACATTCTATCATGGGTAAGAATGATAATTTGGTAGTTGTCTATAAAATCAGTTGACAACAATAATTCCAAAACCTTTTCTCTGTTCCGCATGTCAAGACTGATAAGCAAATCATCTAAAATAATAAACTTTAAACAGTCGGCTTGGCGTTTCTCAGTGAGAATGGCAAGCCTAATAGATATGGCTAAAGCTGATAATTTGGCTTCATTTAAAAAGGAATGAGGCTTATGCAAAGAATCTTTCTCGTTTTCATACTCAGGAATGTTTATCCTTAAAACAAATGGTACGGCTTGATATGTGGTTTCGCCCTTCACATAATAAGCTTGCTTTTCTAACTCTAAATAAAAAGGAAACTCATAGCCGAGTTGTTTAAAGTAGATGGGTGCTTGAATGTTGATGTACTCAACTAACTTCTTTAGACTGTCATTGAATATTCTTACGAGTGTTTCAAATTCTAACCATTCCTTACTGTGTTTATAAGCTCTTATTCTCCTCGGCTTGCTACTTCTTACACTATCTACCATTTCGTGTCCTTGTTCAATCTGGCGCCAAATATCAAAGGCGTTGCTGTACTCTTTTAATGTGCCATTTCTTGTGATTTGAACTTTTGAAAATTGTACATACTTAAAAATGTCTTCTGTAAATACCTCAAATAAGTCTATCGGGTGTGAATGTCTGAATGCCGAAATGCCCAATAGCATCCGGTAGTTAATAAAGTCGGAAGCATAGTTGGTAGTTTTTGCTTCTACGTTTTTATTAATAGTTACATCGGTTTTGGAAATGCGATATACTTTTTCTGGATTATCGGTTGTTTTAAGTTCAATAAAACTATTGTAATTATCTGTGCCGGGAGGGTCTTCTTTGGTGTGAATGTTTATTAGATTATCTTTTACCTTTATCGTTTTACAGAAGTACTTTTTTATATCGTCATCATTTTCTTTTAAGGAAGCTTCAAACAAGGTATAGAATGCCCAATAGATAGAAGATTTACCGCTCCCGTTTTCTCCGTACAACAAGAGGTTGCTACTGTTCATTACAATAGGTTGTTCTTGCTGAAAGAATTTGAAATTATTTAGCTGTATTGACTTGATTCGATTACTCATGCATTACTGTGTAGCTAAATTAATTTTCGAAATGATGTTGGGGCTTTTTATATCCACAATGTTGATACGTTGCCTAACTTGATTATCTGGGGTTTGTAGCCACAAATAGAATTTCTTTATCTCGTCAGTTTTTTCAGCATTCTCTTTTAAAGTATTAATTGCAGCAGGGTTTACGAATTGCAATACATCAATACCATTTTTTTTCATATGGTCTTCAAAATATAATTCATAGACCATCATATTGAGTACATCTTCTATGTGGGCTGCTATTCTTTCATTGGTGGTATGTGGAAATATTTGCTCTGATTTTTTAGAGTTTAAGTAAAGTAGATAATCAACGAGATTTACAAACGGTATTTGCTTATCTGGTTTAATATTAGGAATAGGGAATTTTTTACAATTCGCGATAAGAATTTTCGGAAAAGTATTTTTCTCTAAATCAAGATACTTGTATTTATGATAAAAGTTAATTGCTTTACTATTCAATATGGCTAATATATATTTTAGATTTTTGTTTGAGTCTTTTTTCGCGATTAAAGAAAAGCCAATTTGCGTAAAGTATACTTCAGCCTCTGTGTAACTTGCAATGATCGTTAAGTTGTTTCCAGACAGAATTTGACGTACTACAATTTTTGGGTTTTTAAAAAACTTAACATCCCTTGGAGCTCCTAACCAATTTCCATATTTTAAATACTCCTCAAAATTAAAATCAATGTTATACTTCTGAATATTTTTTCCTGCTAGAAGTGGAACATATTCATCCGAAAGTTTTTCAGTACTATGAAATACCCTATTTTCGATTTGGTCTGTTGTATGGCCTTTTGCTTTATCATACGGAGTAATACCTAAAGAAAATTCTACTTCATTAACTAAATCAATTTTACTTTGGGAGATAGAATTTAATAGTTGTGATTCTTCATCGTCTTTGAAGATGTTAAATTTAAACAGCTCATCTTGACCCCATTCGTTCCTGTTTTTCGATTCAAAAAGCAAGTTAGATAGACTTGGTATTTCATCATTTTTAAAGAAAATACTATGAATAAATTCACTATTGTTATTCTTGTTTAAAAGTAGAATTACAGTTTCGACTATTGCATTTTCAAATATCGCATCGGGGAGTTTGATTATTTGTTGAACATCTTTTAAAATGAGCTTTCGAATTTTATAATATGAATCATTTAACAAAATAGAATTAGGAATAATGAATGCTAAAGTTCCATTCTCTTTCAACAAAGAATGTCCCTTTTCGATGAATATTGAGTATAAATTGATTCTGTTTACAGCAGTGCCGTACAATTTGAATAGTACTTTTACAAATTCTGGTTTTAGTGCTTTTATATCTACGTACGGTGGATTGCCGATAACTATATCAAATCCGTTTTTTATTCCAAACATCCACCAAGCATCAAACCAAGAGCAGCTAGTATCTTCAAACGGCTGCCATTCACGTATTTTCTCCAAAAAGTCGCCAAGTTTATACGTACGCCTTAGACTTTGAAATTCGTTCAGAATATAATTCCTAGTGTTTAAAAACTCTTGTTTAAGACTTTCCTTTTCTTCCTTTTTACCTTCATTAAAATAGCGGTCTCGTATCGTTTGAAGTTTTTGAATTTCACCATCCATTCTCAATAATGTAGGCGTTTGAGTTTTTTCTGCTAACTGTATAAAGTCGTCATAGCCAGATGGAATTAGTGTATTGGCACAAACAATTTTAAAATCAAGGTTGGGTAGTGGTTGTGGTTCTTGTTCATCAACTACTAAGCTTAACCAAAAGCGCAATCGGGCAATGTCAACTGCACCCGCATCTATATCTACTCCATAAATACTTTCTTCTATAATGTGCTTCTTAATAGCTGCTTCGTTTACTTTCTTAAACCCTTTCAGCTCTTGTAAATAAATCTGCGTGTTAAATATTTCGAGTAACAACCCCATAGGAAATGCACCTGAACCTATGGCCGGGTCACAAATCTTTACCTGCTCCAGTGCATCTATAATTTTATACGCATTTTTTTCAGCGAATTGTTTTTCTTCGTTGCTGAGATCATTTTGACCAATCAGCTTAGTAATTGTATTTGTTCCTGTTTTGTCGCCACCAACTTTTAAAGATTCGTTGCCCAAAAGATATTCTTTTAAACTCTCCTGGCACATGTAATGCACAATCTCTTTGGGTGTGTAGTATGCACCCTTGTCTTTATTGTCTTCCAAAAGGTTTTCGAAGATGTGCCCCAACATTTCGGGATCAACCGCTACTGTGTGTTCATCGGGTGCATCTTCGTAAATGGTGAAGTTGAAGTTGTTGAAGGTCTCAAACAAGGTATTGAAGATTGCCTTTGGTAATTGCAATTTGTTGTAACGCTTATCTTGCGTATCGTCAAACAATCCACCATTCAAATAAGGGAACCGTAATTTGTTGTTTGGATTTTCTGAATCGGGGCTATTTAAGGTTTCAAAGAAAAGCCTTACCAGATCGCTACTATAAAAATTATCTTGAGACTTTGATTGCGTAAACAAATCATAGAGGTAGCTCATATTCCCTTCACCCCATTTCTTTGCTTGCTCTACCGCCAGCCAACCTTTCTTTTGTATGAAATACAAAAAGACAATACGGCCCATCATGCGCTTACAGAAATCACGTGCCTGTTTTTCATCTTTGTTAAAAAGACTTATTAACTGAATGTTGGGTTCGTGAATTATTTGTTCTACGTATTTATTGCCCTTTTTAGCGTAACGCTTGCCTGTGAGGAATTGTACAAAGTCCTCATACGTGTCTTTGTATTGTTTGAAGAACTCTTTGCTCAGTTTTTCTACTGAGAAGGCTTCTTCAAAATCATTTAGCGTTAGGTATTGATATAAATTGCCTTGTTGCTTTTGTATGAGTTTATCAAAACGAATGGCAGCCGTTAACGCCTTTTCATTTTTGCCGAATAGATAGGTATAGCGTTTGGGTGCGGTTTCTCTATCTTCAATAGTATTGGTTTCCTTGTTCTTTACTTTGCGTTTACTGATGTAACTAAAACGCCACTTATCGCCCTGAACAAAAACTACCATTGCACCTGCTACCTGCTTGGTAATGTCTTTAATGAGATTACGCAAGGCAACCCGGTTGCGGGTAAGGTTTACCTTATCGCTTAACTGTACTTCAAAAATTCCAATCTTCGTGTACTCGTCAACTTCATAATTGCCTAAAGAAAGACATTGCTTGCTAATTGTATTTTCGAGCAATTGAATAGGCTGTGCATCTCCATATAATTTTCCATTGGTAAAGTGAGTTTGCAAAAAGACTTTCCATTCTTTTTGTTGGTAGGGATTCTCAAGTAGTTCTCTTATTTCGGTTACTGTCATTTGCAAAAGCTATTAAGGAACGAAGGTTTCTGAGATAATGATTTTCGGTTCTAACGGAGTGTTATCTTTTTTTACCTGTCGCTTGATTTTAGAAGTGTATTTTTCTGAGAGAGCAATCAGCTCTGCTTCCAATTTTAGTGGATTAGTTTCGTTTCTCAGTTTGTACACTTCATTGGTTAGATTGGCATACGTGCCATTCTTTAACAATGGGAGTAAATTGACTGCAGCGTCCTTTGCATTCTCAGCACTTAACGTATCGGCTAACCAGTTGCTTAGTCTAACTACCACTGTTTGAGTACGCACATCGCTGGTGTCATCTTTTCCGCCCACCATTTCTGGCGTGGTAATATCCTTTTCAAACTGGTTTAAAATATGATTAATGTGCTGGTAGTGGCTATCCGGTATAGGACTAAGTCCTAACTCATCTGGTTTGGCCTCAAAAATCTTCACTGCCTTTTCAAAAGGAATAGAGATGGATTTACCTTCGATGTGGAAGTAGATATTTTTATGGTCTCCATTTTTTACAAAGGCGATGCTTTTTTCTTTGTCCGTTGACTTGCGAGTGCATCGAACCTTTAAAGGCATTTTTCTTATGGTATTGAAATGATCTTCGTTTTGTTCTCTGAACTTACGCAGCCATTCTAAGTATTCTGTTCTGATGTCTTTGTCTTCTTCCTTTTCTTCAAACATTCTGAACTGATCTATGATCTCATCGAGTGTATAGATTTTATTGTCTTCACCGAAGGTGCTATGACTGCTTTGCAATTTTACTAATGATTTTTGACGAAGATTAATTCGATTATCGCCCTGCTCAGAAGGATAGAAGTTGTAATTATAGATCGAGTTTGCCTTTGTACCAATTCGGTTAATACGACCAAGTCTTTGAATTAGCTTTGTTGGATTCCAGGGTGTGTCATAATTCACAATAACGTTGGCACGGTGCAAGTTTATACCTTCCGCTAAAACATCGGTGGTTAGAATTATATCGAAGTCATTTTTGAATGTGCCCTCATAATTCGCATCAAAGTTTTCGCGAATAGTTTCAAATTCCTTATTTCTGTTTTCGGAAGTAATGCTTAGAACTTTGTACGTGGTTTCATTTTTGAGTCGCTCTGATAAGTAGAATAGGGTATCGGCAGACTCAGTGAAGATCACCAACTTGCCTAACTCGTTTTTACTGGTATCAAAGTAATCAGATTTTAGTAAGTCGATAAAGATGTTCCACTTAGGGTCGTTATGTGGCTCAACCTTTTGCCACTTTTCATTTAGAGCTTCGAGGTTTTCAAAGTCAACTCGCAGACCTTCAATAAAGCCCTTGTTAAAGTCTTTTTGAGTAAACTTTCTGTTCTTGGGTTTTTCATCGTCAATTTTGAAAATCTCTATTTCAATTTCTTCATCACTCAACCCTTTGTTCAGCAAATCCGAAATATCTAAGTCTGGCGCAATGAAGACGCTATCGCGCTCGTACATTTCTATCATTTGCTTGGTAGAAGTAGTGATTTTGCTAAGTGACTTTTTAAAGGCGTAGAAGCTGCTTTCCAAACGCTTAATCAATTGGGTTTGCATGATGAAAGCCAATGATCGCGAAATGGTTTGTGCATTTTGGTAGGTACCTCCATTGGCTTCATCTGTTAAATAGGCGATGGCTTGATAGCGGTAGAAATCAATTTTATTTTTATCAATTATTGCGTTGACGGTTTCAATAAATAATTCAGCCAACGCTGGAGGTAATTTATATTGGTTAGCAATTGGGTCTGCTACTTTTGGGAATACAATGCCCTGCTGCATAAGATCAATTCTGTACCGATCATTCTTACGAAGGTCGGTTCGTGTTCTACGAATTGTAATGTCTTTAATTACTTTATCCCTTATATCCGTGAATATGTCTTGAATAGCCTGAAGGTCTAAAGGCGTTTGCTGGATTAAGGCTTTGTACTTTACAATGTGAGGATAGAAGAACTTCTGCAAATTGGGCTCACCTAAGTTGCTGTTACGAATATCCTGAAATAGTGAAATGAGGTAGTATATATCTTCCGGCTTATTATTTAAAGGTGTTGCTGAAATCAATACCACTTTCTTTTCAAAGCCTTCGATGCCACCGATATTTTCTCTGCCTGATTTACAAATGATTTGTAGGTTTTGAAATTGCTGGCTTCGATGGTTTCTAAATTTATGAGCTTCATCGACCAAGATTAAATCATACCGTTCTTTGTTGTAGTAGTTGTGGTCGCCTTCAACAATTTTATTCAAACTACCGTTGGCAATGAAGTGACATTTCTCGTCTATCCTAAATTCTTTGAATGTGCTTTTCCAATTCTTCTCCAGTGTTGGAGGATACACTATTAATACCTTCGTCTTCGGACCATTATTGATTATAAACTTTTTGGCTAACAAAGCGGCCATTACTGTTTTACCTGTACCTACAACATCGGCCAAAAAGAAACCATTATGCTTTGCCAGTAATTCATATCCCTGATTGACGGCATCTATTTGATAGCTCAACTTCTTAAATTTCTTTAGCGGAATATCACTGATGCTATCAGGGTCGTACTCGATGTTCTTGCCGAAAAATTCAATCAAGAACTTTACGTAAATCTCGAACGGTGTTGGCGTTGCTTCTAAGTATGTTTTCTTAATGAGAGATGGCGCATCGACCGCGAGTATTTGTGTGCTTTGTTCCCATAGCTTTTCAAATTCAATATCGGCATACTTCACGTTTTCATAATCTCTCAATTCAATATTCATTTCATAATTATGTTCTACCTCCTCCAAGCCTAAGCCCTGTGCGGACAGATTGGAAGATCCCATAATTACCATGCCGTTGGGATTATGCTCGTTGAAATTTGGAGAAAGGAAAATGTAAAATTTAGAATGGAGCTTTTTCGACTTATGCGCTCTTATTTCAATTCTGCCAGACCCTATGTCTTGAATCAATTGTAAAATTCCCTCTTCAATGTTTTTGCCGTATTTGGCGTTGAGAATATCTTCCTGAATGGATTCAATGAAGCTTTCCTTGGCATCCTTTGCATTGAGGTTAAACAGAAGACCTTGCTTTTGGGCAAGCGCAATGAAGGGGTCAACATTGATTCCGGCAATTACTTTTACTTTCAGGTTTTCGGGAAAGTGTTTGCGAATGGCGAAATAACCGGATGCCCTAAAGTATCCGATAACTGACTTGAAGTATTCGATATTTTGCATGTGCTCAAATACCCCTACAAACTTTTTGTACAGTGTATTTTCGCCCTGGTTGGTAAAAAAATTGGATGCCATTATTTCGCTTTACTTTTCGATTTTAATTTGATTTGTTCTTCGGCTACCTGCATTGCTTGAATGGCAGTCTTTTCATCTTTCACCATGTCATAGACCTTACCGGCTAACCATAGGGATAATAACTCATCAACAGGTACTTCAAACATTTTAGCCAAAACAGGGACGTGCTCTTTTTTTGCATTGCGTTCCCCGCGCTCAATTTTACTAAGCATGGGCGTATCAATGTCTAGTTTGGTTGCCACGTGCTTTTGCAGCAAGCCTTTCTGCTCCCTCAATTCCTTTATACGATTGCCAAAGTGATTCACTTTTCCTTGTTTGACTTGTCAGATAATGACAAATATAATAAAAGGAAGGCACAGAGAAAAAAAAGGAAAGAAGGGGTTAAAGACTGGGTTTAAGGATTTTAAGGAAGACGAGAAAGTTAAGGAACCTGAACCGAAATAGATTCCTAAACTTCCTTAGTTTCCTGAACTTCCTGATTTTCGGGATGCGGTGGTTTAGCATTAGGATTTATGTAATGATCCTGTTTTTCGCGGTGGAGCAATCCCTTTTTACAGAACTCTGTAATGTAGCCTTCAGCTGTCTTGTCGGGAATGCTTAAAGATGCTGCAATTGAAAGATAGCTCTGCCTATTGAAGCTGGCGGGCAACCCATCTAAGAATTTTTCTTTCTGGTTCTTGCGTCTTGGCAGTGGCTTATCTTCAGGCAATTCTGAGAATACTTTACTGGCATGTTTTACCAGCACCTTGCACATGGCCAGCGATGCTTGAAAGTCACGTTCTTCACAAATGATCCGTTCAGATAAATCGCCAGATTCCATAATTCGCAATGCCGATAAAATCATGGCCACGCGAAAGGCGATTAAACCTAAGCGCCTAACCGTAGCCATGTAATCAATGCCTTGCAAACTGAGGTAGGTATTTTGTATTTCCCGAAAGAAAGTATTGAACTGTTCTTGCTGCTCTGCCGAAAGGCAGAATTGAATTTCCTGATTGCTTGCCAGCGATTGGTAGAGTGTGAAAAACTCATTGCCCAGGTGATCGAAGTAATCGTCTAACCCATTATCGGAACTGATCTCGAAGACATTTTTCCAGATCGGTTGGATGTTCATAAAATAGAATATGAAGCGACTGAACAAGCCGTTCTCCGCGTTGGGTATAAGGGTGGACACTTGCTTTGGAGTGCCTGAGAAAACACCTGAAAGGCAAGGGCTTTCAATATCCACGTATTCTCGATCTGTTCTACGATAGTAAGAAATGGTTTCGTGGTGAAATGCCTTACGGAAACCATCGCTGTAATTACCGTAATCAGTTTTGAAGGCTTGTGCTAAGGTATCGCCTTCGGTTTCGAACATTAAGCCACGACCTTCATTGTCTGATAGTAATTGAAAGACTCCGGTAGTACTGTTGTTCGCGGGAATGAAGAGCATCTTCTCAGGCGGCTTGTTGGGCTTCTCTGCGCTGGAGTCTTTGCCTTTCTTCTCATTGTATTCCATCATTTCCAATTCGTGCTGCTGCTTTAGTAGTTTTGCCTGATCGCGCAAATGTTTGTGAATCGGTTTTACTAATTGCTTGCAATGCACCAGACGGCCTTTGCCAGCGGAAGCCTTTGCAGTAATGAAAACGTAGAGGTTAGGGAAAACCTTTTTGCCATCGTAGATGCCGTATAACTTGTGCAGGCTGGCACTGAGTGAAACGATAGTGCCGAGCAGTAGAATGTCTCTCTCTTCATTGGAGGACGCAATCTTAACAACCTTTTGTAAGAAGGTAGGAAGCTGTCCAAAGATTGAATCCGGGAAGGTAGGAAGCCCTTCAACAAATTTCTCCTCAGCAAGACGAGGCTTACCAATATTGATACCAGCTTGCTTTGCTCGGAAGAAAAATGTTTTGAGTGTTATGCCCTGACCTTTTGACTTCAAACAATTATTAAATTGTTTATCGCATTCATTGGAAGAATAGTCTGCATAAAAACTGCTTACACGATGAAAGTAATCTCTGCCGGATTCGTTAAACGCATCGGCTAAAGCAAAACCAATGTCGCGCCAATCGGTGTAAGCGGTGGCGATGTCAATCTGGTTAGCCTCGATTTGACGTATGATCTTTTCGACTTCTTCCGAATCGGTGCCAGGAGCTTCAAATGAATTGTTTGTTTGCAACGCTTTTGGATTTGGTTGTTCTAACCATTCGGACGGATTGAATATTTTTCTTTCCATGTTTCTACAAGTATTTAGGATTGATGAACGCCTCGGCATCGTGAGGTAAAAAGCAAGCTCTTGAAACATCTTTGCCGGATGGATCAACTTCTAACTGGTATTGGTGCTTGAGGTAGTTAGCGATGGCCTTGAAATAATGCTGGTGCTTTGATTTTGTTAAGTCAATCGGTATCACCCATTTCAAGCCATCTCCGGACGGAGAAACGAAAAGTAATTCTGTTTCAAAGTATTCGTCTTGCAATAATCTGGCTTTTAACTCTTGGACATTCTCGACATGATCGAAGTCTATTGTGATTAAACCAGAATGCCTTAGCAACGATTGATCGTTGCGTTTTGAAAACGTTCCCGAGAATGTGACGTAAGGGAAAAGGCTTGCTTTGTATTTCCTCGCTTCCTGCTTGTCGGTAATGGTACGCAGGGTTGTAGTTTGATCTGCAAATTTGGTACTCAGTAGCAAATAGTAGACATCGAGTAACCTGATTTCTTTATAAGGTACTGTGTTTGAAACGGGAGCTTTAAAGTAGCTGAAGACTGGACTATATACTTTTGGTTTCTCCCTTAGTGAAGCAATAGGCTCAGCTGTTTGCCGGTTATAGAAACCACTTTGTTTTCCAATTCGCAAGTAAAGATCATCGTTGAGTTTTTCAAAGAGCGCTTTGCTCTCAAGCTTATAATGCAACCCTGCAAAATCAAAGGCATCACCTTTACTGATGCTGTTTTCTGTATCGATGTGCTGAGCGCAATTATTAGCTATCGCAATCTTTAATGTTGGCTTGCCATTATTGAAAGGGTTGCGAGTTGGCTGGCAGTCCCTTCCCGAAAGGGAAAGGACTGTTTCACCAGGATAGAATTGCTGCAGCACATGAGCGTAGATGTTAAGGCCGTAATGCGTTTTATCTAAAATGGTTTCTCTATTTATTTCCATGACCTTTTGAGTTTAGTTTGGAATAATTAGAGGTCAACAAGTTTTCTAAATCTGAAACCTTGTAATAAAACTTGCCATTGATACGGCTGTACGGAAGCACACCTGAATCGCGAAGCGATTGAAGAGTGCGCTTGCTAACGTGGAGCGTTTGCATTACCTCCTGGCCATCTACCCAAGTTTCTTTGAAGTTCTGTAACTCGGATTTTTTGAGACCAAGAACGTAGCTTCTTACTTCCTCGAAGCTAGCGGAGAGTCGATTGAGTAAATCAATTACGTCTGTCATAACTTATGCCCTCCGTTTTTGATTTGAAAACTCGCTGCCTTTGCTTCTATCTCATCTACTGGCGTGGCTCGGTTACGAAGTAACCATTGGTCGAGCTCAGCCCGTTTGAAATAGATTTTCTTCCCATTGGGCTTATAGTGTGGGACTCCTCCGGTGCTGGTTAGCTTGTACACATGAGAGGGTGATAGATCAAGGTATTCGCAACCTTCATCAAAGTTTAATACATCCTTCATTAAGATCCCTTGCGAGGTGATCAGCTTTTCAATTTTGTCGAGACGTTTAAATAATTCGTCCATTGTCTTTGTCTGTTGAATTTTAGAAAATGGACTTTTGGCCAAAAGTCATCACCGTTTTTCGATGACAAGACAAAGGTGGGAGGAGCCGACTGGAAGGTTAGAAAGTGGAAATTTGACGTATATATAATTAATTGATTATCAACTAATTATAAGAAAAACTGGAAATTTGAAATGGTAAACTGCCAGCAAAATGACGCAATTCAGGAAACAGGTAAATTATCTATCCAACGGGCTGCAGTGAAAGTGGCAAGCTTATCCGGATTATTACCCCACTCTCTAAACTGTTTGTCTGTTTTTGAGTTGTAGCGATGATCTAAGAATTTTCGGATTTCAACAGGTTTGATTGTTTTCTTGCCAGGGAATTTCAACATGTTGAAATAACCTTTTTGAAATAGAGTTTGAAAGGCCGCTGCTAGCTCTTGTATCTTCCCATGATCGTCACGAAAATTATAATTTTCATCGATTAGCTCATTTGTGAAAAGACGCTCTTCGAAACTGGAGAAGCGATCAGGGTTTTTTATTAGCGTTTCATAGCTAAGGACACCTTTTGCAGATGGTCTAAAGTCAAAAGCCTTTGGTTCGAACTGTATCGATTTAGGTTTACTACTTGATGAACTAGTCGTTGAGTTTATTTTGAGTTTAGCAGCTTCTTTAATGAAGGATTTAGGAAGAGTATCTGAATAGTATTTTGCGTTTAGTTCTTCAAATAAAAACACTTCATCGCTTGCGTATTCTTTATAGGCATCCTGAATTTCGAGAAATATTCTCAACACTTGAAGCCTTAAAAATTCAATTATGTAGCCATCATCAAAAGCGGCACTATTTCCAGAATTACCAATAATCTTTTCAAGGTCATATTTATGAAACTCAATAACCTCTTTTGTGTCTTTGAATTTTTGAGGTAATATTTTATTCAATGAATTGTGTACCCAGTATTTTTTCTCGTTTTCATTTAGCGCGCCAGATATACAACTTGTGAAAATGTTCAGGTATTGAATTACATCATTTTCAATAAGCGCATAGTAGTATTTTCGTTTTGCATTTAAGGGCTTTGGAAAATCAACGTCATATAAAGGCTGGAACGAGAAGTGTTCCTTTTTGATTTCGAGAAGCAATTGTTTGTATTTGGCTTCTGTTATGCCAGTCGCCATCCATGGACGAAGTTCCAGGAACAGAATATTTTGAAACGTATCGAGTGCGGGGCTTTTCACTTGGCATCAAAATTAAGAAGTTGACGCTGAAAAGATTCTTTAACGCTATCTTCAAAGCTGTCTAAATAGTTTTCAGTAGTGCGCAGGTCTTTGTGGCCAAGGCTTTCGCTGATAAATTCAGTGGGAGCGCCTGAACGCTTTAAAACTGTGGCGAAGGAATGACGGGCGGTATAAGTAGTTAAGTTAATGTTGATGCCCAAATGTTCGCCAATCCGTTTCATGTATTTATTGATTGTCTTGGTTGCCTGGCGAACTTTTGCCAATTCCTTTTCTGAGTTATCAGATTTCTCTAGCAATCCAAAAACATATGTGTCAGGTTTGGCAGGCTTCATGCCCCACTTTTCAATGATTTTTTTGATTTCAGGAAGGAGTGAAACCATGATAGGTTTTAGATCCTGCTTCGTGGTTCTTTCAGTTTTTGCCCTTACAAATTGGATCATTGAATGATCGATGTTTTTGTATTGCAGCCGGGCAATGTCCTTCACATTTGCGCCATTGCATAAATAACTAAATAGCCAAAGATCGCGCCCGCGCTCTTCCGCCTGGGTAGTTGGCTTGTAGTTTACGATGCCTTTAATATCGTTTAAGGTCAACGCTTTTTTAATATTCCTTCCGGAAGGTATTTGATATTTTCTTTTGCCAAATGGATAGAACTCCCTGGCTAATAGTCCATCTTCAATAGCAATGTTCATGATGGTCCGTAAGCTTCTGAGATAGATGCCAATGGTAGTCATTGATTTCTCTGCATCAAGCATCCACGTTTCATACTCAGTCAACCATTCCGGTGTGATGTCGCCAAAGCTGAGCTTCTTGCGATTTTTGGTTTTGATGTATTTGGTGAATGAATTATATGCGCACAGGTAACTATCAGCGGTGCCGCTTCGTTCTTCTTTTTCGAGTTGCTTTATGTAGGTGTCTAAATAGGTGAGCACATCTTTGGTGCGATCGGTTCTTTGATCAAACTTTTTCTCAAAGCCTTCGAAGGAGAAAGGGGATAGTTCCTTAATGATTTCTATTGCGCGCTGCTCAATCTTGTTGAAGTAGAGCTTGTGTTCTTTAAACTCATTCCGTGGCTTTTCGGATTGGGTACGCTGCCAATCTTCAGGCGATAAGTGAACATTGACAGGGTAGTATTTTTGCTCGCGGTTGTAGGTGATTCGAAGCTTAATTGCATAGGTGCCATCAGTTCTTTTTACCCTGGTATCTTGTACGATTGCGGTGGTGACTCCGATCATAAAGTATTGATTTTAAAGCTGTTGATTGTATGTATTCCCTTCTAATTATACATACAATATACATACAAACGGGCTTATAATCACCAAAGAAGAGAAGAAAAAAGAAAGTAAAAGTGTATTTTTAGCCTAAAATGAGGCTTTTGTATAATATAAGAAAGTAAAAGAAGCTACCTGAAATGACTTGTAATCAGTAGGTCGCTGGTTCGATTCCGGCAGGGGGCTCTTCACAAAAAAGCCATTGCTAATTAGTAGTGGCTTTTTTTGTAACTCTTTTTTCCTGCAATAATTGATGCTTAATCCTCTTATCATGCAAGCATCAATAGCTGCAGTACGGAAGCATACCCAACTTGGCCACAATTACTCTATAAACCGCGTTCTTATTTTTCCAATGAGCTAATCACCAACTTCACCAATTCCCCTAACTTACTCGAATCCAACCAACGAGTGACTATAACCAAGTCATGTTCTTTGTCAACCACAATGTAGTTACCTCCAAAGCCATCCGCATAATAAATATTTTTTGAAAGGCCTTCTAAATGGTTCTCATGATTAGTCCACCACATCAGGCCATACGATTTATTGGCTGCAGAAGGTTGATTGACAGCATTCACCCAACGTTCGGAAACCAGTTGCTGATTTTTCCATTTGCCTTTTCGTGCAAACAACAATCCAAAGCGAGCGTGATCGAGCGTATTGATGAACAAGCCACCACCAAAATGACCACCGCCACTTACGGACTGCATCATTTGGCCATCTACATTCACAAATGAATTATCATAGCCGTGCCATCGCCAAGTGGTGGATGCACCAATGGGGTCCATGATTTTCTCTTTCAAAACTACCGGCAACGGCTTGCGCCAAACTTGCAAGAGAGAATAGGCCAGTAAGTTTACACGAACATCATTATACTCAAACTGAGTCCCAGGTTCTACTAACTTTCTGTTCTTCCAATCATCTATGCCACCTTGCTTGGGTGGGCGATCTGCCCAATCGCAAAAGTCAAAAAGGCAACCCGACCAATCGCTGGATTGAGTGAGCAAGTGTCGCCAGGTGATCTTGCTGTTGTGCTCGCCTTCAAATTTTTCTTCGGTAACATAATCAGCCATGCGATCATCAATTCTTTTAATCAGATGCTCATCAAAGGCGAGCCCTGCCACAGTTGACAAATAACTTTTAGTCACACTAAAGGTCATATCCACTCTACTCACATCACCCCACTGCGCCACGATGTATCCATTCTTGATGATCAGCCCCGCAGGCTTTCCACGCTGCTTAAATGGCCCGAAGAATTTGTAGCCTGGCTCTGCCGCGTACGCTTTGAGGTTAGCAATGCGCAGGTCATACTCTACCTTATTTTCATTGCGAATGGCAAAAACTATGGCGCTATCGATCACCTGCGACTTCATTTTTAATTCGCTGGGCTTGCGGGTCTGCCAAGTGGAGTCGGGGTAGTAGTCTTGAGCGAGAAGGGTGGTAATGAATAGACTGAGGGTAATTGCTAAAAGGCTTTTCATCTTTTAATTTTAAATTACCCAAAGTTACTTTATCGGCAGCTACAAGAAAAGGTTAAAATGGACACGAACCCCAGTTGGGGTAACAGATGAATTGAAATCATAAAATTGCTTCAGAAAGTGTTTATATTTGTGTTTCAAACAATAACAGATGCTGGCCTCTACCACCAACCTGATTTCTTCTGAAGAATACCTAGCCATTGAACGTACGGCAAAAGAAAAACACGAGCTGCACCAAGGCCACATCGTGACCATGACAGGTGCATCCATTCCTCATAATAGGATTGTGAAAAATATAATTGGCAATTTATGGAGTTTTCTACGGGGCAAATCCTGTGAGGTATTTCCGAGCGATTTGCGAGTTTACATCCCAACGGCTGATTCATTTACTTACCCTGACGCTACCATCATTTGCGGCAAGCCAGAGACGATAGATAGTCAATTGGATACTGTCACCAATCCCTCTGCCATTATCGAAGTGATGAGCAAATCAACCGAACAGTACGATCGGGGCACGAAGTTTTTTTATTATATGCAAATCCCTTCCCTTAAAGAATACATCTTGATCAGTTCCTTAGTTTGCTATGTTCAAAAAGCGAAAAAACAAAGCGATGGCTCTTGGAAATTCAGTGAGATTTCTAGCTTGGAAGACGAACTCTCCATTGATTGTATCAACTACAAGATTGCCGTGAAGGATATTTACGAAGGAAGCCTTTAAGAATTTTCTTTTTTTCTATTGACAAATCCAGCCCGTAGCTAGAGCGCGTTTGCAACGCGTTCCCTTTCGCTTTTAATCTTTCAACACCAAACATCGAAACTCATTGCCGAAACTCAAAGTTATAAATTATCAAGGAGCGGAACGCGTTTGCAAACGCGCTCCAACTTAGGGAGCTATGGCTCACTCATTCTAACATAAGAAATCTCAATCAAACGCTGGCTCGATGGTAAGATATGTACACCAGAATATTCAAGTCTTAGATAAATTTTTTCACTCTTGGCTATTTTATCAAAGAATAAATTCATTTGCTCAGAATCGTACCTTAGCTGGGTGATATCTATCATTTCAGTTGACTTTTCATCAACTATGGAGACATCAACTGAGCTCTCCTTATGGTAAATTATAAAGACCAATTTACTTCCAATAAACCTGTCGTAAAGCAATTTATATCCTTTCAAAACTTCGTCCATTGCTTTATTATCATCGATCGAGATCGAAATCCAACTATGGCTTCCTTTAATAAGAGATATCCCAAAGATAATTTCATTAATGCTTTTGAAGCAGTCTTCGATTTTGGAAATTTCATTCATAATTATTCAACCTCCACCTTCCTCCTGTTACTCAAAAAAATCATCCCAATCACAAAACAAACACCTGCTACAATGATTGGGTACCAGAGGCCAACAAAAGGATCTGTGCTGTAGCTTGCCAGCAATGTAGCGATGAAAGGAGTCATTCCTCCAAAAATTCCATTGCCAATGTGATAGGGCAGCGACATAGAGGTGTAGCGGATGCGCGTTGGGAATAATTCTACCAAGAAAGCTGCGATGGGGCCGTACACCATTGTGACCAAAACAATTTGTATGAAGATCAATCCTACCATGAACCAATAGTTGGAACCATTCAATGAAACTTCTTTCTTCGTTTCTGGCTTGGAGGAATTTTTTTCTTTGGTGATTTCTGTTAGTGTTGATTGATCGGTGAAGAAGTGTGTGCGCTTCGCTGTGCGCAAGGTATCCCCATTTTCAATCGTGCTTGATTTAACTATGCTTTCGCTGGCTTTGATTTCTGTTTTAGCAGTCGTGTTAGTGAGCGAGTACATCTGTTTGTAAATAGGTCGGTATAAGAATACGGCCAGCAACATCCCTGTGAGCATAATAAATTTTCGCCCTACCCTATCTGACCATGCGCCAAAGAAAACAAACAGCGGTGTGCCTATCACCAATGCCGTGGCCATGATGAAGTTTGATTGCACGTATTCTAATTGACATGTCTTTTGCAAAAAGGAGAGTGCATAAAATTGCCCTGTATACCACACCACTCCTTGCCCTGCCGTAGCGCCAAAGAGTGCGATCAATACCATTCGCAAATTTTCCTTCTTCCCAAAACTCTCTTTGATTGGGTTTACAGAAATTTTTCCTTCGGCCTTTATTTTGGCAAACAAAGGAGACTCACTCATGCGCAAGCGAATGAAAATGGAAACGCCTACGAGCAATGAAGAGAGTATGAACGGGATTCTCCAACCCCAATTAGAAAATGCTTCTACACCTACTGATTGACGAACTAGCAAGATCACACCCAACGAAACAAACAACCCAAGCGTAGCTGTTATCTGAATGAAGCTTGTATAAAATCCTCGTCTATTGGCAGGTGCATGTTCAGCTACATAAGTCGCGGCTCCTCCGTATTCCCCGCCAAGGGCAAGGCCCTGCAACAGACGAAGCATTAAAACAATAAGTGGCGCAAAGATGCCGATGGTTTCATAACTCGGAACCAAGCCGATGGCAAATGTAGAACCACCCATCAACACGAGCGTTACTAAAAATGTGTACTTCCTTCCTACCTTATCTCCCAATCTACCGAAGACGAGCGCGCCAAATGGCCGCACAACAAACCCTGCGGCAAACGTGGCGAGCGTAGAAAGAAACGCAGCAGTAGGATTGGTCTTCGGGAAAAATTGTTCTGACAAAATAGTGGCAAGACTACCGAAAATAAAAAAGTCGTACCACTCGATCAATGTGCCAACGGAGGAAGCGGTGATCACTGACCAGAGTTTCTTTTTATCTTCTTTGATTAGGACTTGGGGCTTGGGCATTGGGGATTAGGGATACACCTTGGTTAAATCATCACACAAAATCACAAATCTTAAATCACAAATCACAAATCATAAATCATAAATCTAACATCTGAACTCCATTCATCAAATTAACTGGGTAGAAGTTAGGTTCCTTTTTGAAAGTAGCCACATATTGATCGAGTACTTTTTCTTGAAATGATTTTATAAAGTCCTTTCTAATAAGGTTGATGGTGCATCCGCCAAAGCCACCGCCCATTTGCCGTGCGCCCAGTACTGCTTTCTTTTCTTCTTCGGCCAAGGCCACCAAAAAATCAGATTCTTCACAGCTCACTTCATAAGCTTGGCTCAAGCCCCAATGGGTTTCAAACATCAGCTTGCCAAATTCTTGTAGTTTGTTTTGTTTTAAAAATTCGGCTGCACGCTGCGTTCTATTTATTTCCTCCACTATGAACAGGCACTTGATAAAAACATCTTCGCCCAAAGCATCTTGATTCTCATACAACATCTCTCGCGATACATCGCGCAATGACTGAACTTTTTTATTTTTTTGATGAATCAATCGAACACCTTTCTCGCAGGCAGCCCTGCGATCATTATAAGCTGAAGATGCAAGCGTGTGTTTCACTTTAGTATCGATCAACAAAAGGGTATTGTCGTGTAACTGAACAGGCACCACTTCATGCTTCAAGGCACGGCAATCCAATAGTAAAGCGGAGTCTTTCACCCCAAACAAACTAGCGTACTGATCCATGATGCCACACTGCAGCCCCACAAATTCATGTTCGGCATATTGCGCCATCTTCGCCAATTCTATTCGGGTCAATCCGCATTTAAAAATTTCATTCAGCCCAAAGGCAAACCCACCACACAGCGCAGCCGAAGAAGAAAGTCCCGCACCCGCAGGAATGTCTCCACCAAAAACACAATCCACACCGTGGATGGGCAACCCTTTTCGCTCGAACGCATCCATTACACCCATCAGGTAATTGACCCATGTTTCGCCCGGATTCAGATCATGGATTGAAAAAGAAATTCCTTCTTCCATATCCAAAGAAAACACATTGCACTTATCATGACCGCTTGGCGCGATGGCAAAATAAATAGCGCGATCAATAGCGGCAGGCAATACGAAGCCTTCGTTGTAATCAGTGTGTTCACCGATGAGATTGATGCGACCGGGGGCTATCACCATCATTGGCTCGATATAAAATCTTTCCTTAAAAGCAGCAGCAACTGATTTACCTATACTAGACATTGTACAAGTATAGCGATCTGTCAGTAAAAGCCAAAATCGGACACTTAAAAACGAATACGAACAGGTGATAGGGCAATAATCATCATTACAGTAAAGAAATCAGTATATCTGGTCTTGGTATGCGCTTTGCAAACATCAACGAAACCCGACCTCATGCTTAAACACTACGCCATCCACTTTTATAGAAACCTAAAAAGACAGAAGCTCTTTACGTTCATCAATATACTTGGGCTTACCGTTGGCATCGCTAGCTCGCTGCTGATTTATCTCTACGCCCGACATGAATTTAGTTACGATCGATTTCATAGCAATGCTGATCACATCTATCGCGTCAACCAAACTTTTATTTGGGGAGAAAGCACCGATAATGAATTTGCTTCTACAGGCCCAGGTGTGGCCTATGCCGTGAAAGAAGAAATACCAGAAGTAAAATTGATCACTAGCATTCATACTCCTGGAGATTTTTTGGTTTCGTACACCAACTCCAAACATGAAGTAATTTCGTTTGAGCAAACCGATGTATTAGCTGCCGATTCCAATTTTTTCAAGATGTTCAATTTTCCGTTGGTGAAGGGCGATGCAGCTTCTGCGTTGCAACAAGCCAATACCATTGTGATGACGGAATCAACAGCAAAGAAATATTTTGGCAGTGAAGAGCCAATAGGAAAACAAATATTGATGGGTGCTCGCGAAAATCAAAAAACGTATGAGGTAACAGGCGTAGTAAAAGATCTACCAACCAACACGTACCTTCAATTTGATATGCTGATGTCGATGAACAGTTTTCCTCAAATAAAAAAATTGTATTGGAGTTGGATCTGGACCCAATTGGAAACATACATTTTGCTCGATGATAATGCCAACATTGAAACAGTGAAAGCAAAATTAGCAACCATACCGCGCAAACATGCGGAGGCTACTCTTCAACGGACAATGAATATGTCGTTTGACGATTATATCAAATCAGGTAAAAATTGGGAGTTGTTTCTTCAACCGATAACAGCCATTCACTTGCCAGCAAAGATTGTTTACAACCGCCTGATCAATGATAGTAACATAAAAATCATTTACTCACTGATTGGTGCCGCTATTTTTATCATCCTTTTGTCGTGCGTCAATTTCATGAATCTATCAACAGCACAATTCACAAAGAGAATCAAAGATGCGAGCGTTAGAAAGATTTTGGGACTTGGAAAAGCAGAGTTGAGTGTTGGCTACTTCATGGAGGCACTTATTTTTTGTTCGATTCCATTATTGATCGCTCTAGCTCTAATTCAACTATTACTTCCAGGATTTAATATTTTGGTAGGAAGGGAATTGCAAATCAACTTACTACGCGATCCACGACTCATCCTCACATTGCTATCGCTCATTTTAGCAATGAGTCTGTTATCGGGAAGTTACCCTGCCATTTTCTTGAGTGCATTCAATCCCATTGAAGCCATGAAGGGGAAATTGAGAACTGGTAAAGAAGGCAAATCATTTAGGAATGGATTAGTTGTTTTTCAATTCAGTGTGTCCATCGCGCTGATCATTTGCACAGCCATAGTGTTCCAGCAATTGAAATTTGTTTCAGAAAAAGATTTGGGATTTGATAAAGAAAACTTAGTGGTACTCAGTCATGCCGAACGGTTGAGTGATGGAGAAAGTACCGTCAGTTCAACAATCAATGTACCGGGAGTAGTGAGCGCTTCGCTTTGTACTTCCGTGCCGCCCAATACATTTGGTGGCGATAAGTTCAGTGCCGAAGGCATGGGAGCAAATACTTTTCCACTCAATTTCACTTCTGCCGATGAACAGTATCTTTCTACCTTGAACATCAAGTTGAAATACGGAAGGAATTTCTCGTTGAGCACCCCAGGCGACAATGATCGAGTAATCCTCAACGAAGCGGCCATAAAAAAAATCGGTTGGGATATGAACGAGTCTGTCATTGGCAAAAAAATAGAATCCCCAGGGGGCGAAGTACGCTTTGAAGTGATCGGTGTAGTAGAAGACTATCACTATTTGTCTTTGGGCAACCCCATCGAGCCGATGGCCATCTTCCATATCAAAAATAAAAATCTATTTGGCACGGGCGATAAGCAGTATGTAGTACTTCGCATTGAAGGGCAGACAAGCGCGGCATGGGAGAAAACAATTGCCTCACTAAATACATTATGGAAAGAAAAAGCAGGTGACGTAGCTTTTGACTACTCCTTTGTTGATCAGGCTTTCGCCAATACATTTAAAGCAGAGCGGAATTTCGGTAAAACATTAACAGTACTTGCGAGCCTTGGCATATTGATAGCAGCACTGGGGTTACTCGGCATGATCGTCTACACACTA
>JBJXEB010000077.1:0-54547 GCA_046155095.1 Cyclobacteriaceae bacterium | reverse complement strand
GGCTTGCCGGAATTTGGTGCGGCTCTGCCTTTGCTTTTCACTCTGAGTTTTGGGAGGCCGAGGCCTACTGGCCACAATGGTTCTGCCGCAGAGATTTTTGAAAACCAAGGTTTGTCCAAGCATTCCGCTGAGGCCGTTTAGAAGAGGGTTTGTCGTTACGATTGCCATAATCTTTTTTAACAAGTATCGGAGGCCAGCCCGCCATCTTGTGTCGGTGCGAAATTAATTTTTAGAAAAATAGGGCTAGCTGCCTATCTAACGGCAAACCATTTTCTATCTAAATTCCTCAGGTCAAGAAGGACTCCACGAGCCGATCATGCTGGGCAGAGAGTGGAGGAAGAGTGGACAGAGAGTGGACAAGCTATGCCACCCTGAGGTTGTCGAAGGGTGAATTCCCCTCTCCTTTGTTGGTCTTGTTAACCCAACAAAATAGTTTATTGATACTCAATTTTGATGATGCTCCATACAAATTGCCTAGAGGGTGTTGTCACCACCACTTCGTCACCCACTTCTTTTTTCAATAGCGCTAATGCCATGGGCGAGTCCATCGAGATGTAATCCTTCGCTCCGATCAGCTCTTCGCCACCCACAATCCGAAAGCGGTTCTTCATGCCACTATCATTTTCAATTTCAACCCAAGCCCCAAACATCACCTTACCTTCCTGATAAGGTGAATAGTTCACCACTTTCAAGTCGTCTATGCATTTGCGCAAATACAGGATGCGCTTGTCAATTTCGCGCAGACGCTTTTTGTTGTAATGATAATCAGCGTTTTCAGAACGATCGCCCAGGCTTGCCGCCCAATTAACTTTTTGTGTGGTGTCGGGCCGCTCTACCCGCCACAGGTGATCCAACTCCGCTTTTAACTTTTCTAAACCTTCGGGTGTAATGAGCAGTGTTTTCATGTAAAATCATTCCGTTGGGTATAAAGTTGCATAAATAAAAGATCAATCAGGCGCAGCGTCCCGAAGCGGAGACACTGCGAAGAAGTTGTCACCCTGAGCCTGTCGAGAGGGAATGTCACCCTGAGCCTGTCGAAGGGTTGTCGAAGGGTCAGTCTTCGATAAACTCAGACTGACAAGAGCTTCGATCAAATTTTGATCTCGCACTATTCTATTCCAATGTAAATGCTTTTGCCATTATATCTTTCTCGGTTTTTGAAATCCCATATTTTCCCGCAACCACTCTCCAGTGGCCAACAGCTTTTTTTACCGCTTGAATGATCGCGTTGGCTCGCTTCTCCGAAACCCTGAAATAAGGAGCGACTTCCATAGCTAAGTCCAAATGGAGAGCGTTGTCATTTTCAGAGATATTAAGGCTCAACCCTGTTCCTGTCTCTACGGGATTAATATCGTAGGCAGGCGAAAGCACCCAGCCACTTTCTGTTAAAAGGAATCCATGGTTGCGCAAATGATCGTCCGTATTACGAACACAGATATAAAATACAATCCTTCGCCACAGCTCTTCAAGATCACTCCCAACACTCGCTCCGTTTTTGGAAATAAATTCCACCAGATCAAGATAGCTTACCCCACTCTGAAAGTTAGTTCCATCGGTATGCCCAAGTAATGTCATAGCCGATGCAAAATGGATTCGCTCACCTTTTGCATTTCGATCAAATCGTTTTGTTAGAAAAGTATGCTGCTTGCTATAATAGGTTCCCGTCATGCTTTCGGCAACGTTCAGTTTAGCTAACAAAGCCAATTCATGCGCTACCATTTCCCATGCGCCAATATTTCGGGTATCACTTTTACTGGGGAACTTTGCAATCCACAACTGGCCTTTCTTATCTAACACACTTGCTTTGGGCCTGGCTCCACCCAATGAGGAGCCTGGAGCCATTAGCATGTTTAGCCATTTTAGTTTTTCATCATCTTCACTATCATCATCTTCAACACGCAAACTTGCTTGCTCTAGTTCGTGGATAGACGTCCAAGGCGGTGTTGCCATCTTCGCATTGTGATTCAGAAAGGGACCTTCTTCACTTTCCTTAAATCGAATTGCCCCCATCCGATTACCATCAAAAACGCCCAGTAGATAATCCGTTTCAAAAAGTATTTTAGATTTGCGCTGTTCTTTTCTTGCCGTGACTGCTTCCCGCCTCTCCATTAGCACTCTTCCCCAGCGGTCGGGTGATGAGTCTAAGAAGATTCCAAAATTGCTTTTCCCTTCGGCAAGGTATTGTGGTCCTGCATACAGTTGAAGGTCGGGGTCAAGATTTTGAATGCGTCTTGATTTCAACCAGTCATCATGGTATTCAAAGGAAAAAATTTCTTTACCTCGCAATTGGGTAGAATGCAAAAGCCCAATCAGGATAGGTTGTTCAAGTCCGATCCAATGGGCATATACTCGTAGTGTTCGTTGTTGTGTACCCTTTGCCATTATTACTTACTTTTCTTGGGCGCTCTTTCTTTTGTCAACAGTTTGGCATCTTGTAACTTTCTGCCTAGCGGATCATCACCTGCCAATTTGAGTAAGTCTTTCTCCAGCCCAAGAACGAATATCACTTGGGCGTAAGAACCTAGTGCTACATTTGGCGAACCCTTCTCAATAGCCCAAAGAGTAGTACGTGCAATATTGGCTCTTTCAGCTACCTGTTCTGTACTCAACTTTCTTCTAAGCCTGGCCAACTTTATGTTTTCTCCCAATTCAGCAAGTAGGTTGCTGATTTTCGGTAGTAACCTATTCTTTTTATCATTCATAATGTTTATTATAATAAACAAATATAAATAATATGTTCATCATAACAAACATTATAGAGGTCAAAGGAGAGTGAAAGAAATCCTGCTCAATCATGAATAAGCAACTCCACACGCCTATTTTTCTTTCTTCCTTGATCGGTGGTGTTTTCTGCGATGGGTTTTGCACTGCCCAGTCCGTAAGTTTCAACACGCTTGATATCGATACCGTTATCCACGAGGTATTCTGCCACCACGTCTGCCCGTTGCTTGGATAAGCTAAGATTGTGTGCTTCTTTTCCAGTATTGTCAGTGTGGCCAGATATTCTCACCGAACGTGTCGGATGCAAGCGCAGATAATCGACAATCGAATTGAGCGTTACAAAATGTTCGCTTCGCAAGGTTGATTTATTTGTCTCAAACAAAAGTTCTCCACCTAATATGATGAGACTATCGGCCTTTACTACCGGCACCGAGACGGTGGGCTTACTATGTACTGTGTCGATCACGGCCGGTATCGGTTTACGCACTACTGGCTTGCGCTTGCGAGTAGAATCCGTCTGGATGTTTTTGTTCGCACCTTTTTTTGCATTCCGTGCCACCTTCTTTTTAAATTTCTTAAAACTGATGGAATGCAGTGACGCAGTATGGCCTGACTGAATCCTGCATAGTTTGCGGAAGCACAGTATTTTGCCGAAGATAGAATGACGTGAGTTTTTGTTTACACGCTTCAGCATCTCCTTATTCGCACCTGCCAAGTGTGATACCATCCACGGCATTTTTGGGTTGCCATATTCACGGCCAACATTATTAGGCGGCCCTACAGGTTTCTGAGCATAGGCATAAATGAAACCGAACAGAAAAACGGATAGCAAAATTGTTTTCATGCGCGTTAAGTGGGGTTAAAGAGGCATTAAGTACGCTTTGTGCTCATCACTCATTCATCCCCAACACAAAGTACTTATATACTTCAGTAAACTCTGAACGGAAAGATGCGAATAATATTGTTGAGCGTGGCTTACTCTCAATAGCGCAAGCACCCAGTTTGTGTTAAGAGGTAATAGCACTCTCATAATCCTGAATGACTTTTTCAGTGAGTGGCTCTGAGAATTCGTAGTAGCCGGTAAACCACGACTTCAGGTTTTCTATTTCCTTTTGGTCTGTAATTTTATAAAAGAGCTCTTCATGATCTTTGATGCCCTCGAGGGTAAACGTGCCCGAACCGATAAAGGCTAACGTTTTGCGAAAGGGTAAATCGAAAATGTAAACGTTGGCATGAAAGAAGTTTTTCGTGTAGAGGTTGAGCGTAATGCGGCCTTGGTAGTTACGCCAAATTCGGTGCAGCACTTCACGCGATGTGGGCCCATTCACTCCTGTGACAATATCCATTTTGCTCTTGGTGGGAATGCGGCTGCGGATGAAATCAAATCCTTCTTCTGAAATGGCCGCAGTAGCGATGCAACAGTGCTCTACTTGCTGCAAAAGTTTTTCGTTGATAAGAGGAACGGCTAGTTTTTTAATGATCATTGCAATAAACCAATTAGATGGTTGGCAAATTAAGGATTTATTTCTTCGTAGAGTTTTTGAAGAACACTTTGCCGTGCCGTCAGGTCTTCCGACCTGACGCATCCCTGACTCCTAACGGAACTGTAAAAGAATTTCCGATAATCCCAAAGTTGATATTGGTCTAATGGTAGTTGTTGCGAGTCGCCTGACCCGCAACGTGGAGAACACTTTAACTAATGCAAGATTTTAATTAAATAATATGATTGGTGAAATTGTTAAGAGTATAAAGACTGACAAAGGTCATTCTATTTTTTCACAACCTTCACAAAGTTCATGGAAACTGAATTCATGCAATACCTCAATCCCGTAGGCTTAGGGCCATCATTGAATACATGACCTAAATGACCGCCACAACGAGCGCATTCCACTTCATCGCGCACAATGCCGTAACTGTTATCGGTACCTACAGCAAGCACTCCTTCTTTGATAGGTTTGTAAAAACTTGGCCAGCCAGTGCCTGATTCAAACTTAGTATCTGAACTGAACAACTCAAGATTGCAGCCTGAGCAGTAGTACGTGCCTGCCTCGTGATTGTCCCAGTCTTTTCCCGTAAATGGTCTTTCAGTCCCTTGTTCCCTCAATACATGGTATTGTTCGGGTGTCAGAATCTTTTTCCATTCCGCATTGGTTTTTTTGATCTTTTCAATGGAGACTGTGGCTTTTGGTGTTTCTTTGCTAGCTTTTGTTTGGCAACTGCCAGTGATGGTTACACAGGCAATCAGAAGGGCTGTTACTAGATAATTTTTCATTTAGGTTTATTTTTAAAGTAATTTTAAGGGTTTATACATTCAAAAGGAGCAAAAGGTTTTGCAAATGGATGTCTTCTGTCCGTGGTGTGACAAATGACTCAAATGGGCACCAAACCTTTTTAATGTGGGAAAATGCTTATTTTTCAACAATTTTTAACATTAGCTATCTTACTTTTGGGGTTTAAAGCAACTTGCGTCATATACGTAATGATCTTTCAGTTCGGATTATGAGAATTCGTCTTCTAATATTTATTTTTCTAGTGGATTTGCCTGCAAGCGCACAGAACTACCAAACCTATACACTGTATATCCATAGTTTTGCAAAAATGATTCAATGGCCTGAAGAAGATAAGAAAGGCGACTTTGAAATCTTTGTTTTGGGCGAATCTCCTATTTTTGCAGAATTGCAAAAGATGGCTGAGAAAAAGAAATTGGGAGATAGAGTGATTAAGATTTCTAAGATTTCCACACTGAATGACTTTCGCAAAGGTCACATGCTATTTATCCCTGTCGCACAATCGGGGAAGCTGACAGATGCTCTGACTAAAATTGGAGACAAATCCACCTTGATAATCACAGAGCAGACGGGGCTGGGTGCGAAAGGGAGCGACATTAATTTTTTTATCAAAGAAGGTAAATTGGCATTTGAACTTAACCAGGCCGCTTTGGCCAAACATAAATTAAAAGCAGCAGTTGAACTAAGTAGATTGGCTACAATAATCTGATAACAAAACATGGAAAACACACCAGCAAAGAAAAAATTCAACATCCGCATAAAAATCGGCAATAAAATTTTTGGAGGATTTTTGATTCTCATAGCATTGTTTGCCATCAATGCCAGCATTATTTTCCTTACGGGAAATAAAATAGATAATAGCGTGATGTCGTCCTCTCAAACGGTCAATCCTTCTAAAGATGCCATCAATGAACTGATTACACTAGTGCACCGTTCACGTATGCTCTCTACTAACTGGGTCTTCTTGCAAACCAATGATGAAGACAAAGCGGCATTGAGGCAAATATTAAGCTTAGAGTATCCTGCTAATAAAGAACGCATAAAAAAATTGATGAAGAATTGGGACGCAGACAGTACCTCATCCACTTTTAAAAAAGATAGTTCACAACGTGTGTTGATGACCAAGGCTTTTCACAAATTTGATTCTTTGTTGAGTGGTACTAGCGAGAATATAGTTAATACCCTAACGGGATTTGATGCGTATGAAGACCCAACTACCAAGCTATTGGCTGGCGATTATGTTGATCAAGTGATTATACCGCAATCCAATGACATTATTAAAATACTTTCTAAAATAAAGGAGAAGCAAGAATTATTAACGACACAATCAACAACTGACTTGCGAAAATCTACACGCAATCTTCGCAATATCACGTTGATTCTTGGGTTTGCGATTATTGTGTTGGGCTTGTTAAGTGCTTACTTATTGGTAAGAAACATTACTGGACCTATTAATTACATCAAAGATGTAGTGGTGAAATTGGGAAGAGGTGAACTAGTAGATGACAAGAGAAAGAATTTCAGCAATGATGAAATAGGGGAGATGGCCGTTGCTACAGATAACTTAGTGAGCGGGTTAAAGGCAACCACGGGGTTTGCAGAGAATATAGGTAATGGTAAGTACGATTCTGAATTTACTCCACTCAGTGATCATGATGTATTGGGTAATGCCCTCTTGAACATGCGTGGCAACTTGGCAAAGGTGGCAGAAGAAGACAAGAAACGCAATTGGACTACCGAGGGCGTTGCTAAGTTTGGAGAAATACTTCGCGGCAATAATAGCGATGTTCAAAAATTATGTGACGAAATCATTGGTAATTTGGTAAAGTACATGAAAGCCAACCAAGGTGCATTGTACATCATTGATGAAACGGAGGAGAGCGAAGAAAAAACCATGTCGATGATCTCTTGCTATGCATGGGACAAAAAGAAATTCATCAATCAAAAAATACACCGTGGTGAAGGGCTAGCTGGGCAAGCTTGGCAGGAGATGGACGCTATCTACCTCACGGATGTGCCACAGAATTATATCAAGATTACCTCTGGCTTAGGTGATGCTAATCCTACTTCAATTTTGATCATGCCATTGAAGGTGAACGATCAGATTTACGGTGTGGCCGAACTGGCTTCGTTCTCTTCTATGGCCGATTTTGAAATTGATTTTGTAAAGAAGGTGGCGGAGAGTATTGCATCTACAGTTTCTACGGTGAAGATCAACGAACGTACACAGAAATTGTTGACAGAATCGCAACAGATGACCGAAGAGATGCGCGCACAAGAGGAAGAGATGAGGCAAAACATGGAAGAGCTTCAAGCCACACAAGAAGGCATGAAGCGGCAAGAGAATGATATGATGCACTCTATGGAAGAAAAATTGAAAACTGTGCAAGAAGAGTCTAAAAGAAAAGAAAAAGAATACGTAGCTCAGATTGAGCAGTTAAAGAAGGGGAAATAATTTCAGTCTGTCCACAAAGCAAAAAGCCCCTTCCGTCTGAAGGGGCTTTTTGTTACCTAAACCTAAACCTATGAGAGAAATTACTTTACTCTTACAATACTAGAACGACAATGTTCTGTGGAGGTTACAGGTTTTTTATAATTTTTTCTAAAATCCTTGATTTTAAAGGACTTAGGGATGGTTGGTAAGAGGTTAAGCCATACCCTTACCTCTTTTACCATTTTCCTTCAGTATCCCCTGAAACTGCTTTTTGAACTTCTCCACTTTTGGCCGCACTACATATTGGCAGTAGCTTTGATTGGGGTTTAGCTCAAAATAGTTTTGGTGGTAATCCTCGGCAGGATAATAATTGATGAGTGGGCTTATTTCAGTAACAATGGAATTTTTGTAGACGTGAGATTCCTCTAATTGCTTTTTATATTCTTCCGCTGCTAGCCTTTGCGTATCGTCATGGTAAAATACCACTGAGCGGTATTGTGTGCCTTCGTCTGCGCCTTGCTTGTTGAGCGTGGTGGGATCATGCGTGTTCCAAAATACTTCCAACAGTTCTTCAAATGAAACAATCTGAGGATCGAATGTAATTTGAGTTACCTCTGCGTGGCCTGTCAATCCTGAACAGATCTCTCGATAAGTTGGATTCTTCACTTTGCCACCTGAGTATCCTGATACTACTTTGGTCACGCCTTTTACATTTAAAAAGACAGCTTCTGTGCACCAAAAGCATCCAGCGCCAAAAGTGGCGGATTGCAATGTTGAGTATGTGTTCACGTTTAGATTGAAATAAGTTATCTACTTGCTAACCCATTTTTAAGGAAAAGGATTTCAAAAATGCGCGATAAGTTTAATACCGATCATAAAACCGATGCAACTGCTGCGATACATTGTTTTGCAAGTTGGTCATCGCCTGTTTGAAAAGATCATCGTCATTGGGGTAAGCTTCGCCTCGTTTGGTCATATTTAGTTGATCACCATTCATTGCGCGGCTGTCGCCTTTAAAGGTGGCCCATGTGTATTGCCACTGTGAATTCCCTTCCACTGCATTGTTTTGCAAAATGGCATTTGTTTTAGCATCTGTTACAGTTATAGTAGCATTGCTGCCTGCTCTTTTGATTTTAGTGTAATAGGTAATTGTTCCTTTCACGGTTTCCATCACATCCTGCATTTTTCCATCGGGTAATTTTTTCTCGCCAACTTTAACATCGCGCTGTAGACTTTCATTTCTTGATGAGTTCATTGTTTGATTGTCTTGTCGATAGCCGTTGAAGATTATCTTCAAGTATTGCTGAGGCGGCACAGTGTCTTTTTGCTCAATTGGCTTGAAAGAAAGGAACTGCCTTTGCATGGAGTTGATAATAGGTTGCAAGCTTCCGTAGTTGATGCGGGAAGCGTTTATCTCTTGATACGCAACACGCAGCGTAGCATTGAACTCCGCCTGCGTCATCATTTCAATTACTTCGCGATAACCGGGTTCGTAGCCGTTGGCTTCTTTAAAACTGAAGTAGGCTTGCTTTGAATCATCACGGCTGTTCTTCATCATGAATTGAATGCCCACTTGGTAACTTTCCTCGGCAGCTTTCCCCTTGGCATCCGCTAATTCTTTGAATTTTGTTACAGGATTGGTGATCACCTTCATCGCGCCTAGCGAAGTTTTTATTTGCTCGTTCAGGTTGTTTATTTTTTCATAGCCGCCCACCGCATTGCGCCATTTTCTTGGGTCGTCAGAGTTGATCCCGTTTTGTATTCCTGTTTGAATAAAGTCAACCGCTAACTGATAACTTTGGGTCAGTACCGCTTTTGCTTTTTTGTGGTCTGGCTTTCCGCGTAAGCGATTGACAGATTCTAGCACTGCTTCGTAATAATCCCCATTCTTTAATGCAGCCTTGCCAGAGGAACAGGCGTTTAGTAGGAATAGTGCAGCAAAGGCAGATAGTAAAATTTTCATGTTTGGTGATCGGTATTCGGTGGTTGGTAAGCGGTAATTGGTAAAAGGTAAGAAGTATCTGTAGATTCTAACTTCTATCTCCCAAATCTAAAATCAAAATTCTAATTCCCAAAAAGATCGATCAGTACATCATCAATTAAATTCCTCCAGTTGCCCCAACTATGGCCTTCGTTCACCTCCCGATAGTGATAGACGCAACTGCTGGCCTCCAGCACATCTTTCATCTTGCGGCTCTCTTTGCTCGTATCATTAATCAGGCCAGAAGTCATAGATATTTTCATGGTGGGGTTGGCTGGGTTAGAGCATAGTTGATAAATCTGCGGCTTGGTCCAGAAGGCGGGAGATTGTATTCCCGCTAGTCCAAAGACATCGGGTTTGGTAAATGCAAAGTAAGTGGCTGTCAACCCACCCATGGAGGTGCCCATGATGCCGCGCTGCTTGGCGTCCGTTGCCACGGGATAATTTTTTTCTATCTCGGGTAATAATTCTTTGGTAAAAAAATCCAAGTAAGCACTACTCATTGCTAACTCTAGCATGCGCCTGTTGTTAGATCTGTTCACTGGCTCGCGGTGATCTACAAACACGGCAGCGATGGGCTTGATTTTCTTTTCGGCAATCAAATTATCCAATACGGTGACCATGTTGCCCAACTGCGGGTGCATGTATTCATAGCCATCAGTCACGTACATAACAGGCAACTTGCCTAATTTTTCATAGCCTGCAGGTAGATAGACTCCGTAGGTGACTTGGTAGTTGAGGATTTTACTATTGAAAAGAAGATCAGTCTTCACTGTGCCATGTGCAATGTCAGTTCTTGTTTTTTGTTCGGCATCTTCTTTCCACTCGGGCATGCGCAATTCTGAATTAGGACTTCCGCCACCTACACCGCTCCATTGCTGATATGGATTTTCTGGGTCGAGGATCCAATTTTTTCCATCTACTAAGATTTTGTAATCGAGACGAGCATTTTTAGGGAAGGATGCTTTTAACATCCAGATGTTGGTGTTGCCAATTTTTTTTCCTTGGTTTAGAAAAACTTTGTCGTAACCCCATCCATTGAAGTCGCCCATCCAGACAACGGATTCGGCTTTGCCGCGATAAAGAAAAGCTACTGAGTCATCCACTACAAAAGGTATTCTCTTGGCTTCTATTAATTGGTGATAGACGGTAGTGTCGCGTAGTGTTTTGATAGTATTGGTGAAACTGGAATAATCTTGTGCTTGCGATAAGTATGAGCAGAGTACAAAAGCAATGGAACACAGATGACGCGGATTGAACGGATTTAGACGGATTTGTTTTTTCATTTGTGTATTTTGGAACACGGATGACACAGATTAAACTGATTCAAACTGATTCAAACGGATTTTTTTTAAATAGCCTTATCAGTATTTATCCGTCAAATCCGTGTTATCAGTGTTCAATTTCTTTTTGTCATTCGTAAAAATCTTCCTTTTGAATTGTGGCTTTTTGTCAAAATTTAAAAGTAGACCGACCTCTATTTCCGTTGCTTTCAAATAGTTGATTAATTTGGAATTCATGTTCTTCTACTAACGCTTCTGCAGCCTTCAATTCTAAGCAACACATTTTCAATTATTATATCCGCGAAATAATCTCCAACAATTCGCCCATTGTAATACACCTTTATTTGCTTCTGTCTTTCACCTCGTAAGCCCATTTCTATTAGCTCCAGAAACAGGGCGTTCTGATAAACCTTCTCCAAGAAGCCGTAGCCAAGTTCGTTATAAACCTTGTAAAATGCTTTGATGATTTTATCCGTGATATCTTTATGCAGCAGATCCATATTTAATTAAAATTTGGAACACAGATGACACTGATCATACGGATTTGTTAAAACTAAAGATAAATAAAATCATTGTACAAATTCAAATGCATTCTATCAGTGTCTAATCCGCCAAATCCGTGTCATCTGTGTTCTACACAGTAACCTCATCCGAAGATCGCACCATCAACGATAGCAACGCTGCAACAATCATGCAAGCTCCACCAAAAACAATTATATAAATAGTTTGACCTCCAAAAGCAGTTTTCAATACGAAGCCTAACACGGTGCTAGCAATAATTTGGGGTATAACAATAAAGAAATTGAATACACCCATGTAGTAACCCATTTTTTCTGGAGGCAAAGAACCTGACAGCATCGCATAAGGAATAGATAGAATACTTGCCCACGCAATACCAACACCTACCATCGAGAACAAAAGCATAGTTGGATTAGTGATGAACAAGAAAGAAATTAATCCCAACCCGCCACAAAGTAACGCAATGAAATGAGTAACCCTGCGGCTGGTGTATTTTGCTAAGACAGGTAAGAAGAGTGCAGCGATGGCCGCAATGCCATTATAAATACCGAACAACAAACTTACCCAATCCGCACCTTCGTTGTAGGCAGACGAGGATGGCTCGTTCGTATTATAAATGTAACTAGTAACAGCAGGGGTAGTGTAAATCCACATAGAGAACAATGCAAACCAAGAGAAGAATTGCACATAAGACAATTGCACCATCGTTTTGGGCATCGAATTAAAATCTTTTACAATATGAACGAGACCTAAGTACGATCTTCCTTGACGGATGTACATTACTGCCAGTAAATGGATAATTCCAAAAATGACAAGCCCCGCGCCCAATACATAAAGTTCTTTCTCTAACTCCATGTATTTGATAATTGAAGTTAGCACAACACCAATAGAAAGTAGAACAAGCCCTACTTTTTGCAACTTGGTTTTTGTTCCCTCCTCATCATCTATTTTCCTTTTCTCTCTGTTTCTAAGATTATCATGATGTGGCTCTGGTGGGTATTCTTTGGTTGTGAATACAGTCCACATCACTGCAGTGAAAAGCATGAACGCACCAACATAAAAAGAATATTTTACAGAGTCTGGGATTTCGCCAGCGGGCGCGGTGTTTGATATACCAAGCCAATTAGTGAAAATGTATGGAAGAAAGGAAGCCACAATTGCACCAATGCCAATGAAAAAACTTTGCATAGCAAAACCAGTAGTGCGCTGAGAAGGAGGGAGCATATCTCCAACAAATGCGCGGAACGGTTCCATGCTGATATTGATAGAGGCATCCATGATCCACAAAACACCTACGGCCATCCAGAGCATATAGGCATTTGGCATGAGACAAAGTCCTAATGAAGCAAGCAAAGCACCAACAGCAAAGTACGGTCTTCTTCTTCCCCAAGTCGGGTGCCAGGTGCGGTCGCTATAAAAGCCGATGATGGGCTGCACAATTAAACCAGTGATAGGTGCAGCCGACCAGAACAATGCAAGGCTACTGGGCGATGCACCAAGCGTTTCAAATATTCTGCTGGTGTTGGCATTTTGTAGGGCAAAGCCAAATTGGATTCCTAGAAATCCGAAACTCATATTACAGATTTGCCAGAAGCTTAGTTTGGGTTTGGCCGCGGTGAAGGGAGCATTTGACATGAGACGATTTTAGATTTTGGATGTACGATTTTAGATTCGTGAAGTAAGGTAACGGTTACCCGCTAATTTTCAAACTCTACTTTGCTTCAAGGTCTTACCAACTGATTACAATTTTCTTCGTTCCATATTCGGTACTAACAAAAGGTAAATTGATTTTTGGTGCTTCTGGCTGGGTGTTGATAGGGTCGTAGTTGGCCATGGTGCTTACGAAACGATATTCTTTCCAGTGTGTGTCTTGAGGCGATCCATTTACGGAGGCGCGTGTCAAATTTGGGAATCCGTGAAAATAGATATTTGCTTTTTTATAAGGAGAGGTGTGGCTTCCTTCTTGCTCACCGATGATCAACTCATTTTTTTCTGGCGTGTAAGCAATTTTCCTTTTTGCAAAAACTCCTTTCTCATGTTCAAAGGTGATTCCGTCATCTTCATACAAAGTAAAATCGTTGTAGCGGTCGCCTTTGTATAAATGTATTTCTAATGTATCGCCAAAATCATTTGTTGTTTGGCCCGCTTTTTCTTTCATCGGTATGATGGAAGAGCCGCGCACGTAAATGGGCAGATGATCTATCGGGCACTCGGCCACCATCTCTTGATTGCCGCTATGTGGTTTATCGCTGAACAATTCATACCAGTTGCCATCAGGCAAATAAACTTTCACCAATTCTAATTTACTTTCTACTGGAGCTACCAAAATGGACGGCCCAAATAGATATTGATCTTGGTAGTGATGGTTGTAAATTTTTTCATCGAAGGGGTAGTCAATCGCCAGACTTCTGTTGATAGGCATACCCGTTTTGGCGGCATCAAAGAAGAGCGAATACAAATAGGGCATCAAGCGGTAGCGCAGCTTCATGTAGTTGCGCGAAATCTCCTCTACTTTTTCTCCATACGACCACGGCTCTGAGGCGCGTGTGTTGATCATGGTATGCCCACGGAAGAAGGGAGCAAATGCACCGAGGCACATCCAGCGGGCAAAAAGTTTTTCGTCTGAGTTGCCAACAAAGCCACCGATATCATAACCAGTGAACGCTAAACCCGATAGCCCCATGTTATTGACTAACCGAACTCCTGCCATCATGTGTGCATCGTACGCCACATTATCGCCCGTCCAAACCGCTGCATAACGTTGCACGCCAGCGAAACCAGAGCGTGTGAGCGTGAACGGGCGCTTGTTCATTAATTTTTTTGTGCCTTCGTAGGTGCTGCGCGCCATCATCATGCCGTAGAGGTTGCGGCCTTCGCGCGTGGTGGTCTTGCGTCCATCAAAATTGAACTCCATCAAGTCGGGCAACATATTTCCCCACGTGGCTATTTCGTTCATGTCGTTCCAAAAGCCATCGGCACCGAGAGCCACATAATCTTTGAAATGATCTGCCCACCACGCACGTGCTTCTGGCTTAGTGAAATCGGGGAAGTGGCACCAGCCTGGCCAAACTTGCCCAGTGTAATTTGTTCCGTCAGGATATTTGATAAATATTTCTTCTTTCTTTCCAGAATCGTAAGGCTCGTACCCTTCTTCTACTTTAATGCCAGGGTCGCACATCAGCACCACATGAAAGCCAAGGCTTTTTAATTTGGCGATCAATCCTTTCGGGTCGGGGAAATTCTTTTTGTCCCATGTAAAAATTTTGTAGGCGTCCATGTAGTGGATGTCCAGCACGATGGCATCGCCTGGCAAATCACGCTCGCGGAAATTTTCTGCTATGCGCAACACTTCACGATCAGGATAATAACTGTAGCGGCACTGTTGGTAGCCGATGCTCCACAGCGGTGGGAGGGGAGTGCGGCCAGTCAAATGAGTGTATGACTTAATAACATCTGCAACTGAATCGCCCGCAATAAAATAATATTTCATTTCACCACTATCGGCAGTGAAGCTGGCAAACCGATCATTGGATGCACCAAAGTTGAATTGAGTGCGGTAGCTATTATCGAAATAAATGCCGTATACTTTTTGATGATGGAGGCCTAGGTAAAATGGAACAGTGCAATATAGTGGATCAGTATCTGGCGTGTAGCCATAGACATCGGTATTCCAATTTACGTAACCCCGACCGCGCTTGTCCAATGGCCCATTCTTTTCACCTAAGCCGAGGAAGCGTTCGCCATCTTGTAGTTTTTTGTAGCAACTCACTTGATCGTTGATCCACTGAATACCAAGACCGCCATCGTCTTCATTGATCAATTGATCATTCAAATCAGTCATGCTTACCCTGACTGGCGATTTATCTACTTTGATTTTTATTGAAGATGTTGAGAGGATTAACTGATTGGCCTGATCCGATATGGTGAAGTCTTCTTTTTCAGCTTCACCAATAACAGCATACGAAAAATCTTCGGACTGATCTCCATGAAAGGCCCAGACCTGCGCCATCTTATCAGAGAAGAAAGTGATGCCAAGGTTGCCAAAGGATGTTTTTAGTTGAACGCCTTTTTCGGTTTTTTCAAAGGAAACAAAATTGCCCAACCCTTTGCTGGTGGGGCGTAGTTGCAGTTCGCGCATAGACGGATTTTAGAAAAGTTTCTGAAAGAAAATTAAAGGAGGCGGCTATTCCTAACGAAAAGTGGAATCAAAAATCAGAAATCGATTGCGGAAAAGTCAAAATGCAATAGGCAATGGCAATAGGCAAAATGTGAGTTAACGAAGCCATGAGGCAGTAATCTACCTAAACCCTGCCTATTGCAATTGCCTACTGCCTATTGGCTCTACACTTTTATTCTGCATTAAAAACCGTTAACTTTCTTAAAATTTATAAAATTTCATTGTTAAAAAATGGACACCCTCGTTGATCAGATCACTCAATCGCCACGGCTGCCTCAATACCTAGAGGAGATTCAGGCTTTTTGGCGCAAGGAAGAGGACAAACGAAAGCAATTTTATAAGGAAATTGTTGAAGACCGTAAAATGGAGTTCATCAATGGCGAAACGTATTTTCAATCACCTGTGAAATTGCAGCACAACGAAGCGGGGAAATTGCTGTTAATATTGATGCATACTTATGCAAAGGCAAATGGCCTTGGTTTTGTAGGTTATGAAAAAATGCTGGTATCGCTAACACGCAATGATTATGAACCCGACATTTGTTTTTGGGGTATAGAAAAATCGAGCCAGTTTAAACCACGCCAGATGCAATTCCCCGCGCCTGATCTGGTTGTCGAGATACTATCTGAAAGTACTGAGAAAATTGATAGAGGCGTAAAATTTGAAGACTACGCGCAGCACCAGATTAGAGAATATTGGATAGTAGATGCCGACACACAACTAGTGGAGCAGTACGTCCTTGAAGAAGGCAAGTACGCCTTGAAGCACAAAGCCCAAAATCAAGAGACGATTTTCTGTCAGGTTTTGTCAGGCTTTAATATCCCTGCTATTGCCATTTTTGATGAGACAGAAAATGTGAAAGTTTTGAAAGGGCATTTAGTAAGGTAATCATTGTGAGCTGCAATTTCTACAACGAATGATGAACTAAGAAGTTAACGCAACTTCAAAATTCAAACTTCTGCATTCACACTTCCATTTTAAGAACTCACCTACTTCTTCTTAGCAGCTTGCTTTTTCATAGACGATTCTCTAATAATAAGTCGAGTTTTTAAAACCTTGGTTTCATGCACTAGCTCAAAATCATCTTTGAGCTTCGTATCGATTTGGCGGATCAATAGCCTAGCTGCTTCTTGTCCCATTTCAAAACCTGGTTGGTCAATAGTGGTGAGTGCTGGATCCATCAATTCGCCAAAGAACCAGTTACTGAAGCCAACTACGGCAATGTCCTGAGGTATTTTCAAGCCTTTCTCCTTAATAGCTACCATTGCACCCATTGCGAGAGGATCATTATTGCAAAAGATGGCATCCACACCAATTTTGGAAGAAAGAAGTTTTTGAGTAAGATTTTTACCCTCCTCGAAATTGCCAGAATCACTTGGTAAAATCAGTTCTTCTTTTATCTCCATCTTATTTTCCTTCAAGGCATCTTTGTATCCGCGTAGGCGGTCGATGCTGATGATCAGATTGGGAGCGCCCATAATATGAGCAATTTTTTTACAGCCTTGTTCTATCAAGTGGTTGACGGCTTCCTTTGCGCCAGCGTAATCATCCACAATTACTTTGCTGGATGTTGGGCTATTGTACATTCGATCATAAAAAACAATAGGAACTCCTTTAGAAATAATGGATTCTACATGGTCGAAGTTGGTGGTTTCCCGCGAAAGCGACAGCAACATACCATCTACGCGGCTATTGAACAACGCTTTTACGTGTGCTACTTCCCTAGGATATGATTCGTTGGATTGAGCCAAGATAACGTTATAGCCAGCCGAGTAAGCAACATCCTCAATTCCGCTAATGACGGTTGAAAAGAAGAAATGTACTACCTCTGGGATGATCACCCCAATGGTATTCGTCTTTTTCTGACGCAGATTAAGCGCCACAATGTTAGGCTGATAGTTGAGCTTATCTGCCAGCTCGTTCACGGCTTTTTTGGTGTCCTTGCTAATATCTGGATGATCCTTTAATGCGCGCGAAACGGTAGATGGTGATATCCCGAGCTCGCGAGCAATGTCTTTGATGGTGATTTGTGCGAATTTCATTCCATTAATATGGTAAAAGGTTAGACAATAAGCCTAAGCTAAGAAAATTAAATTGAAATTTACGGAATTAGAATTTTAATTAAGCATCTATTACTAATTCTTTGTTATAATATTTGACCAGTCAATTATTTAACAAATAGCGAATAGGTGTTAGGTGATGTCATAGAGTTATAATTTTTAAGGTTAATTTGGTGGATTGAATCTCTAACGAACAAACTTTAGCGAGAAATAATTTTTCTTTTTTTGGCTTCAATACCTACTTAGAGCAAGTATTTTTTAATTAACTTAGAAATTAAAATCAAAGAAATGACAAGAGGGATATTTTTTTTTATTCTAGCGCATTTCCTTTTTGAAATCCGTATACAAGCGCAAATTGTTACTACTAATCCTGCTTTTCCATTAGCTAACCAACCTGTCACCATCACAGTTGATGTGACGGGCACAAGCTTGAATAATTTTGCATGGGACAATACTACCAATCCAGTCTACATTTGGGCTTGGGTAAAAAAAGCAGGTAGCCCCGATACGGATGCACCTACTAATGTAAACCCAGCAACCGCTGCGCAGGCCGCGGCCAAGTGTACACGTGTAGGTACTAATCCAGATAAATATCAAATTACTTTTACTCCTACTGCATTTTTTAATAAGCCTGCTGCTGATATTCAGCGCATGGGACTAAAACTAAAATCAAAAGATTGGGGTGATAATAAACAAACAGATGTAGATAAGTTCATTGACTTTAGCTCTGGCTTCAATGCCACCTTTGCTACACCTATTCAATCTTCTTTTTTGAAGAACAATGGTGATCAATTTCCAATTACTGTCAATACCTCTGAAAACGCAACGATCACTTTGAAAATTAATGGCTTGACTGTTTCTTCTCAAATAGGAGTCACAAATCTTACTTACAACTATACTGTCACCGAAGCATCAGGCACTACACAAGTAGTAGCAGAGGCAGTGGGAGGAAGTCAATCAAAAACAATTTCATTTAGTTATACCATTCGGTCAGCTACCATTAATCAAGCAAGGCCGATAGGTATTAAAGATGGTATCAACTATTCCAGTGATCCCACAAAAGCTACTTTGAGCCTATGGGCTCCCGGTAAAAGCTCCGTTTATTTAATGGGGGATTTTACCAATTGGGATTTGAATGCATCCTATCAACTGAAAAAAGATGACGAACATTTTTGGTTAGAGGTAAGTGGCCTTACATCAGGCACAGAATATGCTTTTCAATATTTGGTTGATGAAAGTTTGCGCATGGCTGATCCGTATGCTGATAAGATTTTGGATACTGATGATTCGTTCATCCCTACTGCTACATACCCATCTTTAAAAGCATTTCCTACAAAAGCGGTATCTGATAAATGGTATTTCAACAGAGCTGCTGTGCTTCAAATGGGCCAATCAGCTTATCAATGGCAAATCACCAATTTTCAAAAACCGAGTAAAGAAAAATTGGTCATCTATGAATTGTTGATACGAGATTTTTTCGGGTCAAATGCTCGCAACTATCAAAGTTTGATTGATACGCTGTCCTATTTAAAACGATTGGGTGTTAATGCCATTGAGCTGATGCCCGTCACGGAGTTTAATGGGAATGAAGGCTGGGGCTATAACCCTACATTTATGTTTGCCCCTGATAAATATTACGGTACAAAAAATAAATTGAAAGAGTTTATAGACAAATGCCATGCTAAAGGTATTGCCGTAATACTGGATATGGTAATGAATCATCATGATTTGCCAAACCCATATGTCATGATGGATTTTGACTTTACAGTATTTAGACCTACAGGAAACAATAAATGGTTTAACACTGATGCTAAACACCCGTTCAATGTTTTCTTTGACATGAATCATGAAAGTGCTTACACTAAAAAATATCTTGACTCCATCAATTATTACTGGCTAAACGAATATAAAGTGGATGGTTATCGCTATGACCTTTCAAAAGGGTTCACGCAAGTTAACAATCCTAGCGATGTGAATGCTTGGGGTGCTTACGATGCATCACGCATCGCCATTCTCAAGCGCATGGCAGATCAGATTTGGTCACACACACCCAATGCCTATGTGATGCTAGAACATTTTGCCGATAACACTGAAGAAAAAGAATTAGCCGAGTACCGTGCAGCCGAAGGCAAGGGCATGATGCTCTGGGCAAATTTTAATGGAGCCTACAATCAACTTACCATGGGTTATGGAACCAATTCAGATATTGGCAATATTTATTTTGCCAATCGATCATGGACGGTACCTCATGGCGTTGGCTATATGGAGAGCCATGACGAAGAAAGATTGATGTACAAGAATTTACAATTTGGAAACTCGAACACCAATTACAATGTGAAATCGATTAATACTGCATTGGAAAGAATGAAGGGTGCTGGTGTTGTTTTTTATACCGTCCCTGGACCCAAAATGCTTTGGCAATTTGGCGAGTTAGGTTATGATTTGGGTATTAATACTTGTCCTGACGGAACGGTGAATAATAACTGTAGGATTTCGAACAAACCAGTTAAATGGGAGTATTTACAAGACCCAAATCGAGTAGGCTTGTTTAATTTGACGGCTGACTTAATTCGACTCCGAAACGCACATACGGTTTTCACTTTGGGTGATGCAACGGTTACTCAAGGGAATTTATTAGTAAAACAAGTAGTTGTTAAAAATAAGCCATACAACGCAAGCCCCAACAGTGAATCTCAAATGAATGTGGTTGCAATTACTAATTTTGATATACTGAAACAGACCGCTTCAATCAATTTTCCTCATACAGGAACTTGGTTTGATTACTATGCTTCAGGGGAGACTTTAAATGTTAACGCTACTCCATTTAATCTGGATTTGTTGCCTGGCCAATACAAAATTTTTACGGATGTGAAAATTGAAAGCCCCGCCATATCGCTAGCTCTCGTTACAGGAGTCGAAGATGGGCAAGGTTTGAATATCGAGTTATATCCAAACCCTTTAAACAATATTCTCAAAATTGATGGTAGCGATGCGATCGAGTCTATTTTTCTTGTTTCAATGCAAGGGGCAAAAACTGCTCCCATCAAAATTGACTCCTACTCATGGGATGTTAGCTCTTTCTCATCAGGAGTTTATGTTGTTGAAGTAAAAACGGATCGATCTCTTGCTCGAAAGAAAATCATTAAGTATTAACCTTTGTGAACGGGATTATTTTTTTATTTTTAGCATCTTTTTGGTTGTGCGCACTTAATAAATCAAAAATAAAAGCAAATTGTTTTATGACAAGATCAATTAGAGTTAGCATCTTTTTTTTGTTTGTAGTTGCGGTTTATCCCTCCCTATATGCACAAAGGAATCAACAGCATTTCCAAAAGGTAGAGCCAGCATTTTGGTGGGTAGGCATGAAGAATCCAGAACTTCAGATACTGCTTTATAATGCTACGCAGGAGATTTCTTCCTACAAACCATCATTGGATTATGCTGGCGTAGCCATCAAGGAAGTTGTCAGGACAGAAAATCCACATTACCTGTTTCTTACTTTGCAAATAGGTGCAGAGGCTAAGGCTGGAACTTTACCAATTCAATTCTTGGTAGGTAAGAAGCAAATCACTTTAAATTATGAATTGAAAACAAAGTTGCAGGCAACTAATCGCATTCAAGGCTTCAACTCTTCTGATGTGATGTATTTGATCATGCCTGATCGCTTTGCCAATGGTGATATCAAGAACGATACACTTCCTGGGTTTTACCAAGGCGTGCATCGCGATAAGCCATTTGGAAGACACGGTGGTGATTTAAAAGGAGTATCAGATCACTTGGACTATATCAAAGATTTAGGTGTCACCGCTATATGGCTAAACCCAGTTTTAGAAAACAATCAAAAGCGTGAAAGCTACCATGGCTATGCTATCACTGATTTGTATAAAGTGGATCAACGTTTTGGCTCTAATGAAGAATACCTCAACTTCATCAACAAGTCTCATGGGTTAGGTCTTAAAGTGATTCAAGATATGGTCATCAATCATATTGGTAATATGAATTGGTTGGTGAGAGATTTACCTTCCAAAGACTGGGTGCATCAATTTCCTACCTACACCTCTTCTAATTATCGCAGCCCTGTGCTTACCGACCCGTATCGCTCCAACATTGATCAGAAGTTAATGAGCGATGGATGGTTTGATACCACTATGGCCGATGTCAATCAGCAAAACCCACTTTTTGCAAAGTATCTAATCCAAAATTCAATCTGGTGGATTGAGCATGCGGGTATTGATGGTATCCGAATGGATACGTATCCGTACCCTGATAAAGATTTTATGGCTCGCTATTGCAAGGAGATAGTAAATGAGTATCCACAGTTCAGTCTAGTAGGAGAGGTGTGGATCAGTACAGTGGTAGGAACTGCTTATTGGGGGAAAGATGTGGTGAACAGAGATGGCTACCAAAGCAATCTTCCATCTCTTACCGACTTCCCATTTTATTTTGCAGTAGCAAAGGCATTTAGTGAACAAGGCGGCTGGGACAGTGGCCTGACTCGGCTCTATGATATTTTGGGTCAGGATTTTGCATACGCGAATCCTCAGAGCAATCTTATTTTTTTAGATAACCATGACCTGCCCCGTTTCTACCACATGGTGGGAAAAGATTTGAACAAGCAAAAAATGGCGTGGGTATTTTTGATGACTACAAGAGGAACCCCTCAACTGTATTACGGAACAGAAATATTGGAAGACGGAGATTACAGTATCCACCCTACAGTGCGAAGAGATTTCCCTGGAGGCTGGTCAGGTGATGCAATAAACATTTTTGCGAACAAGGGTGTGACAAAAGACCAAACAGAAGCCACCGAATTTCTCAAGAAACTTTTGCAATGGCGAAAGAATAAATCAGTGATTCATTCAGGCAAGTTGAAGCATTATATCCCGAAGGATAACGTATACGTTTATTTCAGAACGAGCGAAAAAGAAAAAGTGATGGTGGTGTTGAACGGAAATGCCGAAGCAAAGAAGCTGGATATAAAAAGATATGAAGAGAGTTTAGGTGGAAATGTGAAGGCAAAGAATAGTTTGACAGGTGAAATGATAACGGACTTAAGCCAATTTTCATTTCCTGCGTATAGCGCGATTATCTTGGAGTTGGAATGATCAAATTGGAATTTCGAGAGTCAGGATGCTTAGTATGGATGTTTGTGAGATATTTGTCATTTATTATTCAGGACTAACAGTTTAACCTTTATTAGATTTTGAAAAATATAAGGATCATCTCTGTCTATATTATTTTTACGACCGGGTTTCATTTCGGATTTTCTCAATCAGAATACGTTAAAACTGATTCGATTTATAGACAGGGAGATGTTTTTCTCGTTAATGAAAAGAAGGTGGGGTTTCAATTGTCTAAAAAGGATACTATTGCCTTTTATTCTCCAGAAGAGGCGAATGAATTTAAGTATGATGGAAGTATTTATCAATCTTTATATATTTCAAATGATCGGAGATTTTATCAATTGCTAACTTTAGGTGATGTATCCCTGTACAAAGGCAAGAAATCATATGTTATCAAGAAACAAGATAGTTTATTGGAGTTTAATCGCAAAAATTTTCGTTCAGTCATTCGAGAAAAAATTACCTTTATGGGTAAGGATAGATTGTTATCAGGTTTGTCGTACACCAAGACTTCACTTCGTAATTTTGTGAGTCAATGTAACAATGGTAATGGTAATTCAGATAAAATAAACTTTAATAAGTTTGGGACATTGATTTCGTATAGCCCGGTCACTTTTAACGTCCAACTTGAAAACACTATCAATATAATTGATCATAAGAATGTGGTTTTAGTTGGTCTTTTTGGAGATTTCCCATTTAACTCAAACAATTCCTTATCCTTATCGACAGAATTGTCTTTTTTCAAATCTAAGCCTTCGTTTAATAGCGAGACACCAAGTTCTTTCAACTACATTGGCATTGATTTGAGTGGTTTTGTTATGCCCGTAAGTTTAAAGTGGTTTGTTGGAAAAAGAGAAAGCTCAGTTAATCCCTATATTAAAATGGGTGGAGTATTATCATATTTTAACGTGAATTCCCCTACTGGATTTATCAAAGCAAAGTCAAATAAATCGGTCATTGAGATTTCAACATCTGAATTTTCTAATCTAAACAGTCTCATGTATGGATTTTCATCAGGAGTTGGGATAGAGCTAAATAACGGAAAAAGAAAAAGAATTCATATTGAGTTAAAGTATGGGGCAATGATTGGTAGTTTTAGTAATTCATTAAGGATTGGTTATTCTGGTTTCACTTTCGGGATTGGGTATAGTATCTAAGATTAGATATAGATGTATTTAAGAATTTTATTAGCGGGAATAATTATTATGGTCTGTGGTGAGTGTTCAGAAAGAGAATACCCTCAAGATTTTCCAGTCATATTTACAAAAGACGTCACTAACATTACTTCTGAAGGAGCTAGATTTAATGCTCGACTAGAAAGCTTGGGGCGTAGCCAAAATGTAATCAAGTATGGTTTTGTATGGGGAGAAACAAAATCCCCAACTATTCAATCTTCCAATTCTTTCGTTTCAGTTAAAATTAAGCAAGGAGATTTCTATAAAGATGTTTCGAATGATTTGAAAATTGACCAGGTTTATTTTGTGAGAGCCTTTATTCAAACTGATTTGCTGATCGTATATGGTAACACATTGCAATTTAAAAGTAAGGGCAGTGCTACACCTATCATAACGGACTTTACTCCAAAAGAGGGATATGATAGCACTGTAGTAATAATCAAGGGAAAGAATTTTAGCGGAAGCACAGACGGCAATGAGGTAAGATTTAGTGTTTGGCTAGCCAAAGTATTGGAAGCATCAGATACTCTATTAAAGGTAAAATCCCCTAAAACACCGCAGGCTGCATATCATTATATTTCAATTAGGGTGGCGGGTAAACAGTCTTTAGCTGTTGACCTATTTCATTCAATAAAATAGCTTAAGGACTTAGAATAAAATGAAAACCGATTCATGATATGACTTTTACGAGTAAAACCATAGGTCCATGCTTAGAAGCACTATTACCCTTTGGGAAAGTATTGTTCCTTATGGCAATTATAACCACTGTACCTTTTGTAGGTTATGGTCAGGATTTCAGAAAAGGTTACATCATAAAGTCAGATAAGGATACCATTAGAGGACTTGTTGCCAACCGTTCCGCAAAAAAAAATTCAGAGGGTTGCCTGTTTAAATCATCTAATTTAAATGACGCGGAAGAATATACTCCTTTGCAGTTAATTGGATTTGGCATTATTGATTACAGACAGTATGAGGCGAAGAATATCTCGATAAATCATCAAGAAAGGAAATTTAGATTTGTTGAGGTAATAGTCAAAGGTGGGTTAAGTTTGTATAAGAATCAACAAATTTTTTATTTAGAAAAGGACTCCATCTTTCAATTAGAACAATCGGTAAGTAACCAATTAAGTCAGCGTGTTAAGAATAACCGTTACATTGGCACATTGAATTATGTAATGAAGGACTGCATGCAAAACAATGATAAAGTTTCGTACAATGAGGAGAGCTTGGCTGATGCAGTTATGAGATATAATCAATGCAAGGGGGCAGTTGTATATGAAGCGAAAACTAAAACACCAAAATTTAAGTTTAACGGTATGGTGCTCACGGGATTAGATATTGGTTCTGTAAGTTTACAAGGATTGGAGAAATTTTCATATGCAAAAAGTATCTCTCTCCCTGTAGGCATAGGTTTAAAGATTAACTTCCCAAGATTTAATGACAAATTCTTTAGTTTACTCGAATTATATTATGATAAAAAGGTTTATCAAGTATACGATGAATCCTTCAGCAATGGTTCACTTTCTCGATCTGATTTTTCGGTAAAATTTTCATATATGAAAATGCCACTCGGGGTTCAGTATAACTTTGCTAAGGAATCGTCAACATTTTATTTCAAAGGAGGTCTCATTTATTATTTTATGTTTGATTTATCGGGAATTGTAATAGCTGAAAATGAGATCAATGGAGTTGTTTTTAAGGATTTGACTTCCTATAATTTTTCAATAAGGAATCCTGGTGGATTTTGGTTAGGTGGTGGGTATCAAAGAAAGATAAGTGGAAGCAATATTGGTTTTGCAGAGTTTCGATATGAATTAAACTCAGGATTTACCAATCCAACACCTGGCTCAAAATCAATTGGTAATAATCTTACTTTATTGTTTGGCTTAATTTTCTAATAAAATGAACAGACCTATTTTTCTTATTGCATGGTTGATGTGTATTAATTGTACCCAACAGACTCCCTTTCAGGATCGACCTTATCCGAAGGTGGAGACATACGAAGTCAAATATTCTGGACAAGATGCCACATTAACAGCAACTTTTTTTGGTGAAATAAACTATAAGATTGAAGATGTTACAGACTATGGATTCGCCTGGAAAAGAGAAGGAAATTTTAACGAAACAAATTTGACTGGAGCTCGCAGCGTTTCATTAATGGCTCAAGCACCCCCCTCAACAAAGTTTTCTTATTTAATACCAGTTGCATACCCCACTAGTTCAGGAACTTTGTATTGGAAGGTTTGGGCATATGTAAAATCAAAGAACTATACATATTACGGCTCACCGAAATTCTTTTGTTGCCCAAAATAGCTTTTAACCCATGAATGATGTTTAAAAACTTAAGGTTTTAGATAGTTAGCTCATCTTGAATTTGTTAGATTTTTCCAGAGTTGATAGTTTCATTTTTTTTCAGAACCTATAATCACCTCGATATCCTTGCTAACTGAAAAGGGTTTTCCTCCATTCGCTATGCCACTGATTTGGATGCTTAATTGACCTACATCATCGGAGCAAAAGAACTCGATAGTTGCTTTTCCATTCGAATCTGTTTTGATGGATGGGTTCCAGTAGATTGTTGATCTAAATTCGGGTCGAGATGTATTCTTAGGATCAGTGTAGCCATTGGTCTTGAAGTTTATTGGTCTGCTTAGCCCATCAATAAGTCTTGAAGAATCAATTGGTTCTCTTGTATCACCTTTCTTTGTTTGGACTATCACTATTCCATTTTTTCCAATAAGCCCAAGAGGCAAAAGTTTCTTGGCATTGTTTATGATTTTCACTGTTATAAGATCGATAGGTTTAAGTGAAAGAAAGAAAGCGGTATTCTTGGTGGCAATACCATCAATAATATAGAGAGGGTCACCAGTTGCTGCAGCCGACATAATTTCAGGCAAAGGAACGCGTACAATACTTTTCTTGCCAGTTTTGCGATGGAAGAGAGAGGGGATTACTTCTTTCACTAGTTCTTCCATAGTGGGGAAGAGATTGAAGTTTTGAACTTTTGTTGTAACATCTGCTGTCGCTACTTCTTCCTCAAAATCACTATTGCTCCCTTCCTTGGTTATAGTTTTATTTTGATGGGGTGTGTAAAACCTAAATGATTGATTTATCAACCTCGTGTTAGCGACAAACGAAGCGTATTTATCAGACTCTTCTGGATTTATCCATAGAGGTGCTCGTGGTAGTTTGAAGGGTGCATCATCCCATTCTATTTTTAGATTTGGTACTTCCTCCCCATGTTTTTCTCCTCCCAGATAGAAAAACTTCTCGGCTAAATAAAGTAGTTCGTCTTGGCCGAATGATTCTGGAATGGCTATCCATACTTTTCCATTGCTAACGGTAGTCTGGTAGCGCGTTTTGCTCTTTTGTAGATAGAACATAATATCCAAGTCAGGTGCTGGTTTGCCTGTATCGGCAAAATAGACCTTTCCACTTTTTTGAATTAATCCGCTAAAAGGGAACTTTGGCCTTACTACCTCTTTTGATAAGATGTCTTTCCACGGAGCATCCTCTGTAAGCGAAATCAATTGATTGTCTAGGCTAGTCAGCCAATTTGAGTCTGATCGATCCACTAAGAATCTCTCCTTTACGTGGGAAATAATATTTAATTCATCGGATAAAGAATTTTGCTTTTTAATATTGTCAAACAGTGAAGTATTTAATACATTAATAGCGAATTCCCCACTAATTGGTTGCCCTTTGTTATCCGTAAGAGTAATCTCTAGCTTAACTTTCTCTCTTATTTGAAAATTTTCTTTGGTTTGAATCTTTGCTTGAACAGCACCTTCACCATGACAATAAAAATAGCGACTTGCCAACAACTCTCCAACTCGAGTAAGTAATGAAACTTGGGCAACACCTTCAGGAAAAATCTCTTGTGAAATAGTTAATTCTACTGATTCTTTATCACCTTGACTAAGGGTTTCAGTATGGTAGATTTTTTCTCTACTGCTTATCATAACAATGAGCTCTTCCCTGCGATGAGCTGAGCCAACTGGCGAGGTAATCCTGATTTTTATAGACTCGATGCTTGCACCAGGTGCAGTAAGAAGCAAGCTACATCCATCGTTTTCGACTTTAGGAAGAGCAGCTTGAGCAGACTCACCAACAACTTTCGCAAAATAGGAAATACTTTGAGTGGGAGTGATGACAATAGCTCCTACACCTTGCGGGTCTGTCGTTGCCTGCCCTATCTCAGTGCCTTCTGAATTATTAATTTGTATAGTTGATTTTGGCCGATTCGTTTTAAGAACTACTTTATTTGATACATCTCTGATCAAGTGACCGCCTTCAGCAAATGCAATTAGTCTAGGAATTTCATTCAACGCCATCGTGTTTTTTCTTACGATTGAAATTTCTTTTTTAAAAATGAAGGCGGGATCAAAATTCCTCATCCAATTGCTATAAGCCGTAATCACGTAGATACCTGCCGATAATGTATCAGGAATGGCGAGCTGATTTTGCCCAAGACCATTTTCCGTATTAAACTTAAAGTGAATCTTTACTTGACCATGAGAATCTACTAAATTAAAATTGATCAACTGTTTGCTCTCTACTCCCAGAAGATTCTCTTTGAGAAAATAGGCTTTAAAGTAAGCGGTATCACCTGGAGAATATTTATCTTGGTTGAAGATAAGATGGAGCTTTGTTTTTGGCCAGATGGACTGATAGGTATCGAATTTTTGAGAAAACAGATTAGGCTTGGACTGCGCTTTGATTTCAAAGACAATGCTCAGGAGGGTGAGAATCGTGACGTATCTTTTCATTCCCATAGTGCTGGCTTGATAGTCGTAGAATTGGTATAGGAAGTACAAGGCCTAGTGTCTGTATTCCTTGGAGGAATTAGATAAGGGACGTCACTGCTGTAAATAAATATTGACTTCTTCTTTATCGAAGTAGCCCAAAAAAACCCAACAACTGGTTCATTGGAATTTGCTGATTTGATGTTCCCTTTTAGCACTCCAGCAGGTGGTTGGAACAAACTTGAAGCGCCCTCTTTTTGTGAACGCACCAGTTTAAAAAATTCAAATGATTTTCTAGAAAGACTCATTTGTTCAACCTCCGCTAGGTATTTTTCAAAAAAAGTAAGATTGTTAATAGCAACTTCTCCTACTTTTACATTCTTAAATTGATTTTCGCTCACCAACTGAGCGTCTGAAAGCTGTGGGATTGATTCATATTGATTAATCCAACAAATGCAACATGTGCAATCACCAATCTTTTCAAGCTTTCCACCAGTGCCAGCCTCAGGAAGTAATATATATCCACTACATGGCCAAGGATCTTTATAAGGTGTATAAGGCGGTGTAAAAGTTTCGTTAAGTTCAGGATAAGTTACCACCTTAAATGTTCCCGTTAACCGCCATCGCACGTAGTTTTCATTCCCACTACCACCATTGGCATCAACGTAAACGTTAAAAACATCTGCATTTACTTCACCGAATTTTTTAACAATTGTTCTCGCCTCAAATTCATATCTTATATTTACCACTTCACCCACAGGGTTGATTCTTTCTGGCTCCGATTCAAAAATCTCCCCTTCGCGAGTTTCCAGCACTACACGGTAAGTATGTCCGATTTTCCCATGAATAATACCTTTGGTCTTGTAAATGCCTGGGGAATCTTCAGTAAAATCCTCAGTATTTCCCAAGTCATCGTACAGTTTGATTTTCATATCTCTAACAGGTGTGCCGACTAACGAACTTTCATCTAGACTAAGACCTTTAGAAACTTTGATTGTATAAGGCCCAGGACTGTCTGATATCACGCCTTCCACAACAGTTAAGAGTTGTGCGGCCGGGGCATTAAAATCGACTCTCTGCACGCACGCACTCATTGCTGCAAAGACAAGAAACCATAGTGATTTTTTAATGTTCATTGCCACAGTTCAGGCTTTATGGTTGTAGAGTTGGTATAAGAAGTGCAGGGCCTTGTGTCTGTATTTTTTTTGGGAATCAGATAAGGAACATCACTAGAGTAAATGAATATGGATTTCTTTTTTATGGATGTTGCCAAAAAGAGACCAATTACTGGCTCGCTCGGATTTACAGATTTGATGTTCCCTTTTATTTCTCCTGAGGGCGGCTGAAATAGATTCGAAGCACCTTCTTTTTGTGAACGAACTAGCTTAAAAAAATCGAATGCTTTTTTAGAAAGGCTCAACTGTTCAACCTCCACTAAATATTTCTCAGAAAAAGTAATATTGTTAATAGGTACTTCACCGACTTTTACATTCCTAAATTGATTTTCGTTCACAAACTGCGCATCCGAAATTTGTGGTATTGATTCAAATTGATTAATCCAACAGATGCAACAGGTGCAATCGCCTATTTTCTCAAGAATGTCTGGCGGTTTTGGAACAACAATATATCCACTACAAGGCCATGGATCTGCATACGGTGAGTAGGGGGGAGTTTCAGTCTGATTAAGTTCAGGATTATTTACTATTTTATAAGTTCCAGTAAATCGCCATCTAACAAAATTCTCATTGCTACCTGCCGATTTTCCATCAACGTAAATATTGAATACATCAATTTTAGACTCACCGAATTTTTCCACCTTTGTCCTCGCCTCAAATTCAAACTTGATATTTTCAAGTTCACCGGAAGGGTTGATCACATCTGGCTCAGACTCAAAAATTTTCCCGTCAGGAGTTTCCAGTAGTACATGGTAGGCATGGCCAATTTCTCCTTGAATAACTCCTTTGGTCTTGTATATACCTGGAGAATCCTCAGTGAAATCTTCACTATTCCCTAGATCATCATAAAGTCTGACTTTCATATTTCTTACAGGAGCACCAACCAATGATTCTGCATCAAGGCTAAGGCCCTTAGAAACTTTAATTGTATAGGGGCCAGGGCTATCTGATATCAGGCCCTCTACAACGGTTAGAAATTGGGCAGTTGGGGCATTAAAATCAATTCTCTCAATGCATGCACTCATTGCTACAAAAACAAGAAACCATAGTGGCTTTTTAACTGCTTGCTTGTTCATTACCACAGATCAGGTTTAGTTGTTGAAGAATTGGGAACTTTTGTGCATGGATTTGTACTGATATACCTAACAGGGATTGGGTATGGAATATCTTCCTTTTGAATGAATATGGATTTCTTTTTCTTTGAAGTAGCCCAGAAAATCCCAATAATAGGGTCATTATTATTTACGGACTTAATGTTGCTTTTGATTTCTCCAGACGGAGGCTGAAATAGATTGGAGGCTCCTTCTTTTTGCGCACGCACTAATTTGAAAAACTCAAACGATTTTTTTGAAAGGCTCAACTGCTCTACTTCTATTAAATATTTATCAGAGAAAGTAGTACGAGTGATAGGCACCTCACCCACTTTTACGTTCCTAAATTTATTGCCATTTACAAACTGTCCATCAGATAGTTGAGGCTGCGATTCAAACTGCTTTACCCAACAAGTGCAACAGGTACAATCGGCTATCTTCTCGAGTATACCACCACTACCAGTTGGCCCAGGACCTACAATATACCCACTACATGGCCATGGATATTTAAGAGGTAAGTAGGGAAAGGGATATACAATGATGTGAAGTTCTGGGTTCGTTTCAAATTTATAGGTTCCTGTGAAACGCCATCGCACGTAATTATCATTTTCTCCTGCATTTGCCTCTACACTTGCATTAGCATCTACGTATATGTTAAAGACATCTTCGACTATTTCTCCAAAACTCTTCACAGAAGTTCTCGCTTCAAATTCAAATCTGATATCCTCTATTTCTCCTACAGGGTTGAGTCTGTCAGGTTCAGACTCAAACATCTTCCCATCAGCAGTTTCAATCAGGATATAATAAGAACGGCCAATTTCTCCCCTAATAACTCCTCCAGTCTCGTAAACACCTGGATCAGTCTCTTTAAAAGCTTCAACATTTCCTAGATTATCATATAGTTTGATTTTGGCTTTCTGAACTGATATGAGGGATGAAGAGCCTTCAAGTGTGAGACCTTTGGTTATTTTCACTTTGTAGGGTCCAGGGTCGTTTGAGATGGTGCCTTCAACCACCGTCAATAGTTGTGCTGATGGCACCTTGAAATCAATTCGCTCCACACAAGCACTTAATATGGAGAAAGCAACGAGCGATCTGATTTTAAATCTACTTAGTGTTTTTATGATTTTCATCAGAATTTCAAGTTATAACTCACAGAAGGAAAGATGGTTCCTATAATAGAAAGCTGATAAGGAACTGGGATGCCCGTTCCAGAACTCTTAAAGAAGACAGTGTACGGATTTTGACGCCCATACACGTTGTAAACAGAAATTACAATCGTTCCTTCTGCCCATTTCTTGCGTCTATGATTTCCTTCAAAGGCCAGGGCTACATCTAAGCGATGATAGTCTGGTATTCGATACTGATTCCGTTCTGAAAAATAGGCTACAGTAGTGTTTTCCAACCGAAATGCAGAAAGCGGGATGGTTACTGGCCTGCCAGTGTGATAAGTGAAATTACCTGTAAAGAAAATTCTTCTGGCTAAATTATATTTCCACGAAAAATTGGCAATGTGCGGTTGATCAAAATTGGATGGATATTCTTTCCCATTATTGATCGATTCACTTGCAGTAGATCCCGCAATCTGTCGGAAACTGCGAGAGTAGGTATAGTTGAATGACCATGTTAATCGACCTGTATTTTTGGAAAAAGTAGTTTCCACACCGTAAGAGTACCCTTTACCTTGAAGTAAATCTGTTTCAAGGTGTTTGTTTAAGATCAATTGTGCTCCATCCTTAAAGTCAATAATATTCTCTACTGATTTATAAAAAACTTCAACAGAAGTTCCATATTTTTTTTGAGATAAGTCTTTAAAAAAGCCAAGTGAAATTTGATCTGCTCGCTGCGGCTTGAAATAATAGCCACTTGGCTGCCAAATATCTACAGGCGTGACGGCTGTTGTATTGGTTACTAAGTTTAAGAATTGGTACATTCTATTGTAGCCTAATTTGATTGAAGATGTTGTATTAGGTGTCCATCGAAAAGATAGCCTAGGCTCAAAGCCAAAATAAGTTTTGATGGCTTGCCCACTTCCAAATCGTAGGGTGTCTATTACATTGGTAATTTCTCGCGGTACGCCCTCCTTATATAGATTTACAGAGGCAGGGCCAAAGGAGATAAACATCGGAAGCCTAACTCCAACTTCCACAAATATTTTTTCATTCAATGTCCAATCACTAGAGGCATAAAAAGCATTCTCAATCGAATATTGTTTATCGATGGAAACGTTCTTTGCATTGGATAATATAGAGGTTGGCTTGAGTGTGCCAGGGTCAAACTTATAATGCACTAGCTGCCATCCAAAGTTGATTTTTTGATTGCCTCTTTGATAATTAAATCCAGCTTTAACTAGAGATGAGGTAATGCGATAAGAAAGCTCAGAGGAAGTTAATAAATTTTGGTTATTAACGCTATAGCCGTAGGTACTTACTCCTAGTAAGAATTCTGAGATTAACTTGTTAGAGAATTGATGATATAGTTTAGCCGAGCCTTGTAAATTGTCCCACTGATAAGTAGAATCACCAACCAAACGAAATCCATCTCTGCTTGAGTAGCCTGAAAATGTTAGTTTAGTTTTATTGTTAAATTTATGGGATAGCTTGAGTGTTGCATCATAAAAAGAAACGGTGCTTTTCCGCAAGTCTGCATAGTCAGTTCGGATGGAGTTGACAAGCCAGTCCGAATAGGTGGTTCTAAATGATGCGGAAAGCGATGTCTTTTCTTTTCGCAAAGGGCCATTAATCGCAAAGTTGCTTGTCACCATTCCTATCCCTATTTTTCCATTCCATTTTTCATAGTCTCCATCCTTGGATTGAATATCCAACACAGAAGAGGCTCTCCCTCCGAATTCCGCAGGGATACCTCCTCTATAAAAAGTAGCATCTCTAATAGCTTCAGAATTAAACGCTGAAAGAAATCCAAAGGCGTGAGAACTGTTGAATAAGGGCATACCATCATATAGGATCAAATTTTGATCAACACTACCTCCACGCACGTTGAAGCCTGCTGCGGCTTCCCCTACAGTGGTTACACCAGGTAAAGTCTGCACCTGCTTTACCAAGTCAGCTTCGCCAAGAAAGGTAGGTGAGCGTGTTAGTTCACGGATAGATAATTGAGTTTGTCCAATTTTACTAGTGGCTAGCTCTTGTGTTGTTTGTGCTTGTATAACAACTTCCTCCAATAAAACTGGTGTCTTATCCATTTCCAGATTTACTTCTCCATTTTGATACGCAACTAGGTCAACCACTTTGCTCTCAAAGTCAATAAAGCTAAAACTCACAACATGTGCACCTGGGGCTAGCGTCAACGAGTAGTTTCCTTTTTCATCTGAAGCGGTGCCAAACTGGGTACCGCTTACTTGAATGTTTGCTTGTTGTATCGGCTCGTTGTTCTTGGAATCGGTTACTCTACCAGTAATAACAACCTGTTGTCCTTTTTTAGAATTACTAGGCTCCCCAATGATGAGGGGCACTATCTTTTTTTGCTGCCTAACAGCAGTTTCAATAGCATTCATTCTAAGAAGTGCTTGTGTGGGGTCCTTGATAATGACAACGGAATTGGGGTACATCACGAGACAGCTAAAATCGGTGCCTTGAAAAAGGATGTTGATCGCTTCCCCAAGAGTTCGGCCACTGTAGCTATCTTGAAAAGATATATTCTCAACCCATTCGGGCAGGAAATAAAACTGAGCCTTATTTTTCTTGCCTATTTCTGCCAATACAGATGAAAGTGACTTTCCTTGTTCGGTGCCATCCAATTTAAGATCAAGGATGCTTTGTGCCTTGGCCATTTGGGAACTACAAAGCAAAAAGAACAATAGAATTTTTTTCAAAGAGGTAAAGTTTGTTTTTTATTTACAAGTTTATTGATGAAACTAATCATCGATACTACAAATTTGTCAAAAGTAGTTAATTGATACACGTTAGCCAACGTTATTATTTCGTAACGTATCTATTTGAAAATAGTTTATTGGACTTCACATTTGCCATAGGTTGCAAAAAAAAGAAAAAATACGTAACCCACTTTTACAGTGAACGTTAAATAGTGTAAGTAAAAATTATTTACAAAAGTAATGTTTGCCTCCAACAGCCATAGCGTAGAATGCAACACGACTACCCTTTCCGCTTTAAAGGTAGTCTCGCCCCTTCGCAAGAAAATCAATTTGTGCAAGAAAATCATCTCTTATCAGCACTGCACCAGCTATACTTATGAAGCGAATACTCACTAACATTATAGCAATACATACTTCTATGATAGCAGTATCTATTCTCCTGATAGTATGATCTATTCCTTTGACGGGAATAAATATCGTCATGACAATCATACCTATTGTCCGAAAAGAAAAATCAATTGTTCTAACGACAATTTGTATTCACAAAAAACAAATAGCTATTGCCTCAATGGAAATGCCGATTGCCAGAAGAGAATGTCAATTGCCTTAACAACACTATATATTCCCGTTAAAGGAATGAGTATTGTTATGAAAACAATATCTATCTCGCTTCTGAAAATACATCTTCCCTTGACGGAACTGGATCAGATAGAAAAACCAAGAAAGATTTTATGCTGAAACCATTCTCTGGCCTAGCTTTTGTTTCATGTTGTTCTATTCAATAACTACGATGCCTGACTTTACTTGCTGACCGAACATTTGTTTCATCCGTTTTGCCAAGACAATACTTTTTTGAGTGATCCCATCCGGAGAGGGGAATGATGAACTGCCACACAGCACTCGTTCAGATGGGGTGAGGTAGAGGCTGCGACAATTTGAAATGTACCCTGTTGTTCTGATGCAAGGTCAATTAAAAAAAATGTAAATAGGATTGGAGGAAGATTCACACTGTATAAAGTAATCGTGAATATTCAGCTTGCAAATTGGTGAAGAACCTATGAATAACCCAACTAAACGCGTGGATGATTTTGGATTCTTTCCACTCCTTAATTGACTGATTTTTTTGTCCCTTCAATTTAATATGTTTGGAATACGCTCAATAGACCCACAGTTCTATTAGAGTAAACAAGACAAATCCCGCAAACGGTTGCGATACCGTTTCCATAAAAATTTATTAGTTTTTTGAACACAAATCGTTGTTTAACGGTTAATAAAGCCGTAACATTGAATACTAATGAATAAATCTTTAACCCTAAATCAATTTAATTTATGACCAAATTGTATCTGTTTGTTCGCAGGTACCTCACGGTGATGATGGTGTTTGGTGCCGCAGCGGCATTCGCACAGCAATCCGTGTCAGGTAAGATTACGTCATCTGACGATGGCTCTGGAATTCCCGGTGTTAACATTCTCGAAAAAGGAACTACCAATGGTACTGTTTCTGACGCTGATGGTGGCTTCACTATTAATGTAGGCTCTAGCTCTACCTTAGTGTTTTCGTTCGTAGGCTACCTCTCTCAAGAGATATCGGTAGGATCACAGACTTCCATTAACGTTACATTGCAATCGGATGTTACTTCACTTTCTGAGATAGTGGTGGTAGGTTATGGTTCTCAAGATAAGAAGGAACTTACAAGCTCTGTGGTTACTGTGACTTCTAAGGACTTTAACAAGGGTAACATAAATGATCCAACTCAATTGTTGCAAGGTAAAGTGGCAGGATTAAGTATTTATAACAGAGGTGGTGATCCGAACTCGGCTGCAATCATTCGCTTAAGAGGTCTTTCCACTGTGGGTGCTAACTCGCAACCTCTTATTGTAGTAGACGGTATCCTTGGTGCTTCATTGGATAACGTTGACCCGAATGACATTGAATCTACAACAGTTTTGAAAGATGGATCTGCTGCTGCTATCTATGGTAGCAGGGGTTCTAGTGGTGTTATTTTAGTAACTACTAAAAGCGGTTCAAATAAGTCAGGAGCCGTTTCGGTTGATTTTAATTCTTATATAGCATCATCTTCTGTTTTTAACAAACAGCCAGTGATGTCAGCCAGCCAATACGTAGCTGCAGGTGGAAATAACTTGGGTGCTGTAACTGATTGGCAAGATTTAGTTACTAGGACAGGTAGTACAAAAGTTCAAAACCTTGGCATTTCAGGTGGTAATGCAAATACTACTTTCCGCATTTCTGCTAACCTGAGAAATGTAGAAGGTATCATTAAAAAATCTGGTTTTGATCAAATCAATACTAGGGCGAGACTTACCCACAGTGCTTTTGATAACAAGCTTAAAATTGATATAGGTACTTCCTTTACTAGCAGAAATACTGATTTAGCGTTTAATGAAGCATTGCGATATGCTGTTTTGTTCAATCCAACAGCCCCAGTTCGTTTTTCAAATGGAGAATTCTATCAAGCTATTTTGTTTGATAACTTTAATCCAGTAGCGATTATTGATCAAAATACAGCCGAACGTAAGAGAAAAACTTTAAATTTTGGAGGTAAAGTTTCTTATGACATCTTAAAAGATTTGACGGTAAGCGTCAATTTTGGACAGCAATTTGAGACCTTTAACCAATATGAGTATTATTCAAGAAATTCTTTGTTTAGAGGATTCAACCGTGGTGGTTTAGCTAGGAGAAATACTGCCGAAACTAGCTTTACACTTTTAGAAGGGTACGCCACTTACTCTAAAGGCTTTGGTAAAGTCAATATGGACTTAACGGGTGGATATTCTTATCAGGAAGATCAGTTTGATGTCTTGAGTGTAGAACTTGGAAATTTCCCAAGTGACCTATTAGGATACAATGCAATTGAAACGTCTGGTGATAGAATTTCTGGTAATCCTACCTTAACTAATATTTCAAGCGATAAGTCTCCTAAGAATAAGATCATTGCATTCTTTGGTCGCGTTAACTTAAATTATGACAATGCTATTTTCTTCAATGCCTCAGTAAGAAGAGAAGGTTCTTCTAAGTTAGGTAAGAATAATCAGATTGGGGTATTTCCTTCTGCTGGTTTGGCTGTTGATATCAATAAGTATCTTCAATTATCAAAAGTTGATATCTTGAAATTACGTGTTGGATGGGGTATCACAGGCTCACTTCCTAATGAGTATGGGATTTCTCAGGAACAATACAATTATAGTTTCAATGGTGGAGGCGCTGTGACTATTGCTAGAGCTGCTAACCCGGATTTGAAATGGGAGCAAAAGCAAGAGATAAACCTTGGAGTTGATTTTGGGTTGTCCGGAAGATTGGTAGCTAGCCTTGATGTTTATACAAGAGATATAAAGGACTTTATCTTACTCAATGATAAACTAGATGTAGCCATATTCCCTACAAACTCACGTTTTGAAAACCTTGGGTCCCTTCAAACTAGAGGTATTGAATTAAAGGTAGATTATACTAATGTACAGGTTGGGCAAGTGAAGTGGACACCTGGTATTGTAGTAAGTTCTTATAAGACTACCTTGGAATCTTACCTTCCTAACGTTGCAGCACAAGCCCGAGCTCCTCTTGGTGCTCCTGGTCAATCTGGTGTAAATCAGGTAAAAATTGCTGTAGGTGAAGAGATTGGTCAAATTTGGGGACCTGTTTTTTCAGGGATTACTATTGATGATCCAACAACGCCCGATAAAGATGAAGGCGGAGCGGTAGTATTTGCTGATTTGAATGGGGATGGGGTTGTTAAGGCAAATGATCAAACTTTCTTGGACCCAACTGCAGATTATAAAAAGCTTGGAAGTGGTATCCCATCTGTGGAACTAGGGTTTACCAATAAATTGACTTATAAAAACTGGGATTTCAATGCATTTTTTAGAGCGGCATTTGGCCACAGTTTATCAAACAATTTCAGGGCATTTTATGAGCCAATAGATAAAGGAGCTATCAACTCTTATAATCGCATCTCTACTTCCAAAGCTGTTGCTGGATTAACGGAATCCAAGTTCAGTTCTTTATATGTTGAAAAAGCTGACTTCTTGAAGTTGGATAACCTTTCAATAGGATACAATGTCAAATTGTCACCAACGAGTACAGTTAAGAATATCCGATTCTATGGAGCAGGACAAAATATATTTGTATTAACTTCCTATTCAGGAATTGATCCAGAGCCTGTATTAGCAGATCAAGGAGCTGCCGATAATGGTGGTTTCTTGCCTGGTCCTGATCCCTTGTCGCCTGGCATTGATAGAAGAAATGCTTATTTCACTTCTAGAACGTTTACCTTTGGTGTGTCTTTAGGATTCTAATTAAAAGTTAACGAAATTACATTATGAAAAATTTATTAAAATACTCATTGATCACTGCACTTTTAGTGGGTGGATCATCGTGTACCAACCTCGATGAGGAGATTAAGGGTGAATTCACTTCCAAGATAACCCCCGCTAATCAGGGTGTTGGAGTAAAAAACAATGTCAATAAAGCGACCCCCAGTGATGGCCTTTCAGGTGCATTTGGCAAATTGCTAGGTGGTACAGCCAATCACGAAAGCTACTTCTCTGTGCAGGAGATTTCAAGCGATGAAGCAGTTATTACACAAAAAGGAGGTGACTGGTTTGACGGTGGTATCTGGCTCATTATGCACAAACACCAGTTTACACCCACCGTTGGCGGTATAAATAATGCTTGGAAGGACACATTTGGTGGTATTTTCCAATGCAATGATTTACTTGGAGCTAGTTCTACATCAGCCGCTGGGAAGGTTCAATTGCGTACGTTGAGAGCCTATTTCTACTGGAGGTTGTTAGATACGTTTGGTCGGGTTAAAATTGTTACAGCCACAGGCCAAGATGCTCCCCAATCTACTCGTTTGCAGGTTTACAATTTTGTGGAATCTGAGTTGCTGGCTGTTCTTCCTGACTTACCAGCAGGTAAGCAGGAGTATGGCAGGGTAAGCAAAGGTGCGGCCAATGCGTTATTAGCAAGACTATATCTCAATGCAAAAGTTTACAAAGGTCTTACGGCACACGATCCTGCTGATTTGGACAAAGCTATTGCTGCAGCGGATGCCGTAATCAATTCAGGTGTTTACAATCTTGACCCTAATTATGCAAAAGTTTTCTCTCCTGATAACGTTGAGAATATGGAGCATATTTTAGTGGCTCCTTATGATGAGGCGACTGGTGGAGGTATGAACTTTGGTCAAATGACTCTGCACTATCCTAGTCAATTAACTTATAAACTAGCACAGCAACCTTGGAATGGTTATTCAACCCTTGAAGAATTTTACAATTCTTATGATGCTACCGATAAGAGAAAGGCAAACAATTTTATTGTGGGTCCTCAAAAAGATGTTAATGGTAATCCAATCTTGGATCTAGCCTTTGATAAAGGGGATGAAGACGGTGCTGAGATAAATTACACGCCAAAAATAAACCAGTTGTCTCCTAATGGTTCACGTCAGGCTGGAGCAAGACTGGGCAAATTCAGCTTCAAAATCGGTCAAAACCCAGATATGGATAATGACTTCCCAGTTTTGAGATATGGAGAAGTTTTATTAAATAAAGCCGAGGCGTTGTATAGAAAGAATGCTGGCGATGCTATGGCAAAAACTCTAGTTGACCAAATAAGAACAAGGGCAGGCTTACCAAGCATTGGAAATTTGACAGATGGTGCATTCTTGGCAGAACGAGGTAGGGAGTTGTTCCAAGAAGCGTTAAGAAGAACTGATTTAATCCGTTTTGGTGCATGGGGTTTTGCTTGGTGGGAGAAAGGAACTCACCCAGCAGATAAATTTATTTTGTTCCCAATTCCTGCCGAGCAGATTTCATCTTCTTCAGGCACACTTACACAAAATGATGACTATAAATAATTTATAGGTTTTCATTTTGTAATTTTGAAATAGCGTCCAACAAAAGTTGGGCGCTATTTTTATTTGGAGATGAGGGCTATCAATATTTTACTATCGTTTTTTTTATTTAGTTGCTCAAAAAGTCAACTGTCAAAACCCGCACTATTCAGTAATGCTACAACTGAGAGCGGTATTTCATTTGTTAATGAGCTAGTCATTACTGAACAAAGTAATCCGTATACTTACAGAAGCTTTTATAATGGAGCCGGTGTTGCCATTGGTGATATCAATAATGATGGGTTACAAGATATTTATTTTGCGGGTAATCAAGTAGACAACAAACTATATCTCAACCAAGGCAATCTCTCATTTAAAGACATCACATCGTCTGCTCGGGTGGCTTGCCAAGGTGTTTGGTCTACGGGAGTAACTTTTGCTGATATCAATGCAGATGGATTTTTGGATATCTATGTTTGTAAATCAGGCAATCCAAATGTTCCACATAGAAACAACGAATTGTTTATCAATAATGGTGACTTAACGTTCACTGAAAAATCTAAAGAGTATGGGTTAGACATAACAGGCTTATCCGTTCAAGCTGCCTTTTTTGATTATGATAAAGATGGAGATTTGGATTGCTATCTATTAACCAACTCTATTAAATCTATTGGCAATTTTGATTTGGTCAAGGATCAACGCAATATACCTGATGAGCAAGGTGCAGGCAATAAGTTCTTCATTAACGACAATGGAAAGTTTAAAGACTATTCTGAACAATTGGGTATTTTTCGCAGTAGCATTGGCTTTGGCTTGGGAATAACGTTGGGTGATTTCAACAAAGACTCTTGGACTGATATTTTTGTTTCCAATGATTTCTTTGAAAGAGACTATTTGTACATCAATGATCAGAAAGGAGCTTTTGTAGAGTCTTTGCCTGATTATTTTCAATCCATCAGCATGGGATCTATGGGGGCAGATTTTGCAGACTTGGATAATGACGGAAGTCCTGAATTATTTGTAACGGAAATGTTGCCAGATTCCTTGAATCGAAAAAAGACAAAAACTGTCTATGAACGGTGGGATAAGTATCAGTTGAATATTGAGAATGGATATTACCACCAATTCTCAAGAAACGTGCTTCAAACAAAGATCAGCGATAACAGTTATGCGGAGGTAGGAAGATTAGCTGGAGTGGCAGCTTCTGAATGGAGCTGGGGTGCCTTACTTTTTGATATGGACAATGATGGCAACAAGGATATATTTATTGCCAATGGAATTTATAAAGACTTATTGGATCGCGACTACTTAACCTACACGGGGGCAGAAGAAAATGTGCGCAAAATTATAAAAGAAGAAAAAGATGCAATTGTGAAACTAATTGATTTGATGCCTTCTTCTCAGTTTCCCAATTATGCCTATCGGAATGAAGGAAATCTTAATTTCAAGAACGTGGTTTCTGAATGGGGACTGGGTATACCGATGTTTTCTAGTGGCAGTGCGTATGGCGACTTGGATAATGATGGTGACTTGGATTTGGTAGTCAATAACATCAATGCACCGTCCGTTATCTATAGAAACAATACAGACTCGGCAAAATTTAAGAACATTACGGTAGCATTGTCATCCAACAGCAATAACACATTTGCAGTGGGCTCTCAGGTCACTGCGTATTGTGGAACAAAATTGTATTTGTCTGATAACTTTGTAACGCGTGGATACCAGAGTTCGGTTCAACCGAAAATCACAATCGGTCTGGGTGAAGGAGTGAGTAGAATAGATTCTATAGTGATTCGATGGCCTGACAAAGGATACTCAAGACTCTACAATGTGAAGGTAAATCAAGAACTTAAGATTAATGAGGAAGAAACCCAAATTATTGATGACTTAAGGAAAAACCAAGTTGATCATCATTTCAAACTTGAACTTATTTCTAATTCAATATTTAAACATAAAGGAAGTGGACTGGTCGATTTTAACAGAGATCGTTTATTGCCAATGATGTACAGTAACGAGACTCCATCTTTGCTAAAAGGCGATATTGATAAAGATGGCAAAGATGAAATATATATTGGTGGTGGAAAAGACCAACAAGGAGGATTTATCCGAAGTAATTCTGGAAAATTTGATTTGTATTCTCCCGAGGTCCTTCAAAAATATAGTATATCTGAGGAAACAAAGGGAACGCTCTTTGATGCTGACAGCGATGGAGATTTGGATTTCTATATGGCAAACGGGGGTCGTTTTTTCCCCCAGCAATCAAGTGCTTTGATGGATAAAATTTTTATCAATAATGGAAAAGGAGAGTTTACCGAATCGCCATACGCCCTTCCATTTACGGAGTTGGTCTCAACAAGTTTAGCTAAGGCAATAGATTTTGACAATGATGGTGATCAAGATTTATTGATTGGAGAAAGATTCGAGCCTTTTTCTTATGGAATGGGTGGAAGAGGTTTTTTATTCGAAAATAATGGAAAAGGTTTGTTTAAAGATGTAACCAAACAATATGCATCTTCTTTCTTAGGTATTGGAATGATTACGGATGCGGAGGTGGTGGACTTTAATAATGATGGCTGGAAGGACATTGTACTAGTTGGTGACTGGATGCCGATCATTGCATTTAGAAATGAGAAAGGACATTTCATAAATCGTTCTGAAGAATTAGGATTAAAGGGAACAGAGGGCTGGTGGCATGATATTGAAGCTGCTGATTTTAATAAAGACGGGATTATTGATTTTGTAGCCGCAAATCATGGAAGAAATACTTTTTTCAAACCGAGTGATAGAATGTATGTCAACGATTTTGATAAGAATGGTTCTATTGAACAAGTCTTTTGCGCCAAAGTAGGGGAAAAGTATTATCCATTAGTAGACAAGGATGAATTTCTGGCACAGCTTCCTTCTATGAAAAAGGAACTCTTGTATTACAAAGATTATGGTAAAAAATCCATGGATCAGTTATTTTCCGAATCCAATCTTCGAGATTCTAAAGTATTTCAGGTTAACTTGCTGTCTTCTATTTTAATACTATCAACTCCAACTGGTTATAAACTGATTGATCTACCTTTGGAAGCACAATACTCTCCCTTATATAGTCTTTCAGTGTCAGATTTTGATAATGACGGGATTGACGACTTAATTGCGGGTGGCAATCAATACCAGGTGAAGCCTCAGTTTGGTAGATATGATGCTTCTAATGGTTGGTTCTTTAAGGGAAAGAGGAGTGGTTCTGATTTTGCATTTGCAAATGGCATTGACTTGAATGTGAAAGGTCAAATACGAGATATTGAATACGTGGAAATTAAAGGAACGAAATACATTTTATTTGCTAAGTATGATGATGATTTGGAGATTTATAAAATACCCCGCTAGCCTTTTTCTCATAGCTATTTTATTTAGTGGTTGCTTCCAATCCGACTATACCAAATTGGTGAAGTCAGAATTGGCGAAGGGTATACGGAAAGACTCTATTTTACTTGGTATTAACTTCGGTGATACTCGGCAAGATTTCTTTGGACGATGCTTTGACTTAAACAGCCAGCACCTTGTTACCCAAGGCCCGAGCGGCTTGAAGGTTCAATACCTCTTTAGTGACTCATTGATTAGTAAGCAACCTAATAATATAAGGTTGCTCTTTTCACCTTTCTTCGACACAAAGGAAAAGATAGCGGAAATGGATTTAGAGTTTGCTTACCTTGGTTGGGCGCCATGGAATAAGCATCTTCAATCTGATAGCTTAAAAATAAAAGTGATGAAGCTGCTTATGAATTGGTATAAGGGAAATGAATTTATTACCGCCAAAGTGGATGGTGGCGAGATTCCTGTTAAGCTAGATGGAAACAGAAGGATATTGATTCATATTAAAGATACTGAGAGTGTGACTGTAAGGGTTCAAGATATCTTGCATCCCAAATTCAAGCATTCAGGCACTGTAAGTGAGGTGAAGGAAAAGTAAGAGTCAGATGAATTTTTTCGATATTAGATTCCTTATTTATTATTCTCTGGCATGTTTACTTTTAGGTTGCTCCAAAAAAAACGCAGAGAGAGCACCTGAAACTCTATTCAACGCATTGCCCAGTGATTCTACAGGAATCAACTTCACAAATAAACTATCCTTTGATCAAGCCTTCAATATCTACACCTACAGAAATTTTTACAATGGAGGAGGTGTAGGTTTGGGTGACATAAATAATGATGGACTCATTGATATCTACTTAGTTGCTAATCAAAGTTCTAATAAATTGTATCTTAACAAAGGTGGTTTTCACTTTGACGACATAACGGAAAAATCTAGGACAGAGGGAGCAAAAGCGTGGTCAACTGGTGTGAGCATGGCCGATGTGAATGGGGATGGATGGCTTGATATCTACGTGTGCAATTCGGGAGATGTGAAAGGCGATAACAAAGAGAACGAACTCTTTATCAATAATCATGACCTTACCTTTACAGAAAGCGCAAAAGAATATGGCATTGCAGACAAAGGGTTTACTACACACGCTATATTTTTCGACTATGATAGAGATAATGACCTCGACCTTTATGTTTTAAATAATTCTTACCAAGCCATTGGAAGTTTTAATCTAAGGAAGAACGAACGCCCTAAACGCGATTTATTAGGTGGAGATAAATTGATGAGAAATGATAATGGACATTTTGTAGACGTAAGCGAAAGTGCTGGCATCTTCGGAAGTGTTATCGGATTTGGTTTGGGTGCAACCGTGGGTGATATCAACAACGATGGTTGGCCGGATATCTATGTCTCCAATGATTTTTTTGAGAGGGACTATCTCTATTTGAATGACAAGAATGGAACTTTCAAAGAGTGCCTTCCTGAACAAATGAAGTCTATTAGCGGAGCATCGATGGGTGCTGATCTAGCAGACATTAATAACGATGCACTACCAGATATTTTTGTAACCGAGATGTTACCAGAAACAAACGATCGGATAAAAACAGTAACCACTTTTGAAAGTTGGGATCGTTATCAAAATGTGGTATCGAACGATTACTATCATCAGTTCACGAGAAATATGCTACAGCTAAACAATGGAGATAATTCCTTTAGCGAGGTAGGCAGGTTAACTGGGATGGAGGCCACGGATTGGAGCTGGGGGGCGTTGATGTTTGATATGGATAACGATGGATTAAAAGATGTTTTTGTTGCAAATGGTATTTACCAAGACTTAACCAATCAGGATTATTTGCAATATGTGTCTAGTGAAGAAGTTGTGAAATCTATTGTCTCCAATGACAAAGTGAATTACAAAAAATTAGTTGAATTGATTCCCTCAACACCAGTTCCTGATTATGTATTTCAAAATCAAGGTGACTTGCATTTTGTAAATAAAGCAAAGGAATGGGGATTAGGCGAACCGAATTTCTCTAATGGATCCGCGTACGGAGATTTAGATAATGATGGCGATCTTGATTTAGTAATCAATAGAGTGAACGAGCCATCTGCTGTTGTTAGAAATGAAACGAATCGATTGAATAAATCTAATCACTACTTAAAATTTCAATTAGTAGGAATTGGTAAGAATTTGAATGCAGTGGGAACCAAGATCACGGTGAGACATAAAGATCAGTTATTCTATATTGAGCAAATGCCTAACCGAGGGTTTGAGTCTTCTGTTGATCCAAGACCTAACTTGGGACTGGGTAAAATCGATACAGTTGATTTTGTTCTAGTGCAATGGCCCGATGGGAAGGAGACAACTCTCTCTAAGGTAATGACCAATCAGACTTTGGTTCTTCAACAAAAGGATGCTTTAGTTCCTTCACTCGAAAAGAAAGAATTGGTTACTCTATTTGAAAAAGTGTCTCCGCCTCCAGCAATTTACACTCATGTGGAAAATGATTTTGTGGATTTTGATCGGGATCGGCTAACGTACCAAATGCTAAGCACCGAAGGCCCGCGAGTAAGTAAGGGAGATGTCAATGACGATGGGATGGAGGACTTCTTTATTGGTGGAGCAAAGAATAATCTGGGTGCCATGTTTATTCAGTTAGCAAACGGTAAGTTTAAAAAGACTAATGAAAAGTTGTTCGAGGTAGACAAAATTTCTGAGGATATGACCAGTTTGTTATTTGATGCTGACAATGACAATGACCTCGACCTCTATGTTTGTAGTGGCAGCAATGAATTTTCTACAAGCTCAAGTGCACTGGCAGATAGACTATACTTCAATGACGGCAAAGGAAACTTTAAAAAGTCTGAACAACTCTTGCCAACCACGGCTTTTGAAAGCACATCAACAGTTAAGTCTGCGGATTACGATAAAGACGGTGACCTTGATTTATTTGTGGGGGTGAGAAGCCACCCTTTTCAATATGGTGTTCCCGCAAACGGATATATCCTGAACAATAATGGGAAGGGAGAATTTAAAAATGTCTCAGAATCGGTTGCTCCATCATTGAAGGGATTGGGTATGATTACAGATGCAAGTTGGGCTGATATTGACGGAGATAATGATCAAGATTTAATTATCGTAGGTGAATATTTACCCATTAAAATATTTGTGAATGAAGGAGCTAAATTGACCGATCAAACTGAACTAGCTGGCCTCAGTAAAACAAATGGATGGTGGAATAGAATTCAAGCTGCCGACTTGGATAAGGACGGAGATATTGATTTTGTCGTAGCCAATCATGGTCTTAACTCTCGATTCAGGGCTTCCGAAAGTCGCCCAGTAACACTGTTCGTAAATGATTTTGATAGAAATGGATCTATTGAACAGATCATTTGCACTTACAATGGCGATAAAAGTTACCCCATGGTGCTACGTCATGACTTGATGTCGCAAATACCTTCACTTAAAAAGAAGTATCTAAAGTACGAGGACTATAAAGATCAAAGTATCTACAATATCTTTTCGGAAAAGGAGATGGAGAATGCTTTAAAGTTGGAAGCATTTGAATTGGGCACAGGAATTTTGCTAAACGATGGAAAGGGGAAGTTCAATTTCAAAAGGTTGCCTGTAGAAGCACAATTTTCAACAATGTATGCCATTGAGGTGTCAGACTTTGATGCGGATGGAATCCTTGATATTCTTTTAGGAGGAAATTTATATAGCGTGAAACCAGAAGCAGGAAGATATGACGCAAGCTATGGCGTATTCCTTAAAGGCGATGGATCAGGAGCTTTCAAAACTGTTACTCCAATAAAATCGGGCTTTGTTGTAGATGGGCAAGTACGAGATTTTGTATTGATAACCTCCAAAGGCAAAAATCTATTAATGGTTGCGCGAAATAATGATTCCATATTGTTCTTTAAGACAAAATAAGCCGTGGGATACTTTAGCAGATGTGGCTCCTTGTTGATTATCTGCGCGCTACTTTCCTGTAGCAATGATGAAACTCCTAAGTCTCTTTTTCAATTTATATCACCTCAAAATTCATCTGTTTATTTTGAAAACAAACTAAAGGAAGACGAAAAATTCAATATCATCGAATACCTCTATTTCTACAACGGTGGTGGCGTATCAATTGGCGATATTAACAATGATGGCCTTTCTGATATTTATTTTTCAAGTAACCAAGGCTCTAATAAACTTTATCTAAACAAAGGGGATTTTAAATTTGAAGACATTACTGACAAAGCAGGTGTGAAAGGCGAAGGCAATTGGAAAACGGGAGTCACCATGGCCGATGTGAATAGCGATGGTTACTTGGATATTTATCTTTGTGGGGTTGGTAATTATAAATCATACAGTGGATTCAATCAGCTTTTTATAAACAATGGAGACTTGACTTTTACTGAACAAGCCAAATCGTTTGGTTTGGACTTTAAGGGATTTTCTACGCAAGCAACCTTCTTTGATTATGATTTGGATGGGGATTTGGATATGTATCTTCTCAATCATTCGGTTCATACACAATCGTCATTCGGGAGAATTACTTCTCGAAACAAAAAGGACTCATTAGCAGGAGATCGATTGTATCGCAATCAGCATGTCGAAACTGGGAAGGCTTTCTTTAAAAACGTAACAGAGGAATCCGGTATTCTTTCAAGCTCGTTAGGTTATGGTCTTGGGCTTGGCATCTCTGATATGGACAGGGATGGTTACCCAGATATTTATGTGTCAAACGATTTTAATGAGAGCGATTACTTATACATCAATCAAAAGAACGGCACCTTCTCCCTTCAATCCAATAGCTTAAGTCACACGAGTCGTTTTAGTATGGGCAATGACTTAGCAGATTTCAACAATGACCTTTGGCCAGATGTTTTCACCTGTGATATGCTTCCTCGAGATGAGTCGGTTATTAAGACTTCTGCTGGTGAAGATTCTTATGAGGTTTACCAATTCAAATTAAAATATGGATTCGGCAAACAAGTTTCACGGAATGCCTTGCAATTAAATAGAGGTAGGCTTGATTCTGGTAAATTAATATTGAAGGACATAGCAATGGCTGCGGGTGTAGAAGCCACTGATTGGAGTTGGTCTCCGCTATTGGCGGATTTTGATGGTGATGGCCTGAAAGATATTTTTATTACCAATGGAATTGTGAAAAGACCCAACGATTTGGATTATATCAATTTTATTTCAAATGACTCTATGCAGCGCAGTATGGATAAATCTGTTTTGCCAGCCATCCAAAAAATGCCTTCTGGTAAAATAAGCAACTTCATTTTTAAGAATAGAGGAGACCTCTCGTTTGAAGATAAGACATCGGAATGGGGGGTAAACTTGCCTAGTTTTTCGAATGGCTCAGCGTATGGAGATTTAGATAATGACGGTGATTTGGATTTGGTTGCAAATAATGTCGATACCACTGCTTTTATTTATAGAAACAATTCAAAAGCTAATTTCTTATCGGTAAAATTGAAAGGCGACTCACTGAATAAAAATTACATGGCTGTAGGTTCTAAAGTTATTTTATATGCCAATGGCACTTCTCAACTGCAAGAGCTTTTCCCTACACGTGGATGGTGTTCTTCGTCTGATTATAAATTGGTATTCGGCTTGGGAGAAAATAAAAAGTATGATTCGGTAAAAGTAATATGGCCAGATGGCTATTCTAGCACGGTGGTCAGCCAAGTGTCGTTGAATTTAATTATTTCTTATTCGAAAACAGAAGGTAAGTATCAGTACAAAGAAATCAAGCATGCACCGATGTTTCAAAAGACTGAGGTGATCGATTTTGTACATAGGGAAAATGATTTCAATGCATTTAATCGAGAAAGCTTGATTCCACACATGCTTTCCACTCAAGGCTCTCGAATGGCTTCTGGAGATGTGAATGGTGATGGATTGGATGATGTGTTTATTGGTGGGGCGAAGGGACAAGCGGGTTCATTGTTCGTTCAAAAAAGCGGAGGCATGTTTATCAAGACAAATCAGGCGTTGTTTGATGCAGACTCAGCGGCAGAAGATATTGATGCTGTCATGTTCGATGCTGAGGGCGATGGGGATTTGGATTTGGTAGTTGTAACTGGTGGACAGGAAGTGGGTGGCAGGGATGCATCACTATCTCCACGTCTTTACATCAATGATGGTAAGGGACGCTTTAAACGAAAAACTGATTTCTTGCCCAACTATTTTACGAATGCCTCGTGCGTAAAGCCAGCAGATTATGATAAAGATGGTGATATGGATTTATTTATTGGCTCTCATGTGATGCCGCTTTTGTATGGCATGAGCCCACCCAGTTATTTATTTGTTAATGATGGGAACGGTAATTTTAAACCTGACTTGAACTGGTTGGGTCAAAGTCAATTTGATAACATGACAAAGGTGAGGCCTGGCATGGTAAAAGATGCCGCATGGGCAGATGTAAATAATGATACGCTTCTGGATTTGATCTTGGTAGGAGAGTGGATGCCGATCACTATTTTGATTCAGCAACCAAACCATAGTTTTTTGAACCAAACAACTCAATTGGCATTAGGAGACACGCACGGATGGTGGAGTCGAATTGAAGGAGGCGATTTTGATAAAGACGGGGATATAGATTTTGTAGTGGGAAATCTAGGGCTTAATTCGAGAATCAAAGCTTCGAAAGAGAAACCCTTAAACATGTATCTAGGCGATTTTGATTCCAATGGGGGATCAGACCATATCCTTGTTTATTACAATGGAAATAAAAATTACCCCTTTGCTTCCCGCGATCAGTTGATAAAGCAATTGCCAGGGCTGAAGAAAAAATTCCTTCACTATTATGATTATCGAAATGTGATTTTAGAAGACATTATCACACCCCAACAAAAAGGAAATTCTGCAAAGATGAAAGTCAATTTGCTCTCATCGGTTTACTTGAAAAACACGAATGGTAAATTTAAAATCATGCCATTGCCAATGGAAGCTCAATTGTTTCCAATCTATTCCATCAAAGCCGAAGATGTGAATAGTGATGGCTTTACCGATGTTCTTTTGGCTGGAAATTTAACTGCCACTCAACCTGATTTTGGTCCTTATGATGCTGGCCTTGGACTAATTTTACTTGGTGATGGAAAGGATAATTGGAAGCCGTTAGCTCCTCGTGAATCTGGTTTTGTTATAACTGGAGAGGCGCGGGATATTAGATCAATTAAGAATTCAAAAAATGAAAAAATTTATTTAGTTTCGAGAAATAATGGTTCTATTTTGGGATTTAAACATACCATCAAAAAATGAAGAAGACTTTTGTTTTAGCGCTAGCAGTGATACTATTTGTATCTGTAAACGCCCAAGAAAATACCTGGCTCATCCAAGCTACCTCCATCAATCCCAATAATTACTACGGAGTCACCGTTGCCAACGGCATGGTTGGCCTCGTGTCGTCACCCGAACCGATGAAGGTAAAGGACGTTGTATTGAACGGAGTATACGATTACTATCAACGCGGTCGCGTCTCCAACATCTTAAAAACATTCAATCACGCCAGCATGAATTTGGATGTGGATGGAAGAAGGATTGGCATCAAAGACATTTCTAACTATCACCAAACGCTAGATATGAAGAAGGCGATCTTGATTACAACATTTGATATAGGAGATAAGCTTTCTGTGAAGCATTCCATGATGGCACTTCGTCACTTGCCATATACCGCCATGTCTATTGTAGAATTGAAAGCAAAGAAGGATGTTAAAGTTACACCCATGAGCGTGATTGAAGCACCCAATCATTTGGTAGATGTTCGCAATACGTATAGCGAAATCGATAGGCCGCATGTGAAGTTACCGTTGCTTTCTTCCGTTGGCAAAAGTCCTTCAGGTAAGCATACCCTGGCAGCAAGCAATAGTATTATTTTTTCCGAACCACACGGAAAAGAACCACAATTGATTCATGAAGACTGGGATTACAGTATGCACTTGGCTAAGTTTGACAAAGCGATGAAAGCAGGTGAGAGCTATTCGTTTAGTGTGGTATCATCGGCCACTTCTACTGCCAATTTTCAAGATCCACTCAATGAAGCAGAACGCCTCACCATCTTTGCCAGATTGGAAGGGACAGAAAGATTGCTTCAACGCCATGTAGCCGAATGGGAGAAATTATGGAAGAGTGATATTGTGATTGAAGGCGATGTGCAAACACAAAAAGATGTTCGATTTGCATTGTATCATTTGTATTCTTTTGTAAGAGAAGGAACAGGGTTGAGCCTTTCCCCCATGGGGCTTTCTGGACTGGGTTATAATGGTCACGTGTTTTGGGATACCGAATTATGGATGTACCCACCTATTTTGATGTTGCAACCAGAGATCGCTAAATCAATTTTGGAATATCGTTTTAATCGCTTGCCCGCAGCGCGGCAAAATGCATTCTCGCATGGCTACAAAGGCGCGATGTTCCCTTGGGAATCTTCTGCCGAAGGAACGGAAGATACACCTGTTTGGGCACTCACTGGGCCCTTTCAACAACATATAACTGGTTGCGTAGGTTGGGCATTTTGGAAATATTATCAGGTGACGAAGGATAAGCAGTGGCTCAAAGATCGTGGCTATCCAATGCTAAAAGAAGTAGCGGATTTTTGGGCTAGTCGCGTAGAGCGTAAGGGGCCTGGCAAATTTGAAATCAATAATGTCATTGGTGCCAACGAATGGCAAGAGAACATCGATAACAATGCATTTACCAATGGTATGGCAATTACCGTTTTGCGCTACGCAACACAAGCCGCCAAAGAAATGGGCATTGCTCCTGATCCGGATTGGGAAGTAGTAGCGCAGAACATTCCAATTTTAAAATTCGCTGATGGCACTACGAAAGAAAATGCCACGTATGATGGAGTGATTATCAAGCAAGGTGATGTGAATTTATTGGCCTTTCCATTGGATTTCATCACGGACAAAAACCAGATCGAAAAAGATTTGAAGTACTATGAGCCTCGCTATTCGCCTGAAGGGCCTGCCATGGGGCATTCAGCTTTGTCTGCCATTTACTCTCGTATGGGAAATGTAGAGAAAGCCACTGAGTTATTCGCGAAAGCATACAAACCGAATGAAGTGCCGCCTTTTGGAGTGTTGTCAGAAACGGCAGGAGGAACCAATCCCTATTTTGCTACGGGTGCAGGTGGATTTTTGCAAGCTGTGATGAATGGTTTTGGCGGATTGACAATTTCAGATGCGGGCATTACTCAAATCAAAACGAAGCTCCCTAAGACTTGGAAGTCGTTGGAGATAAGAGGAGTGGGGGTGGAGAGGAAAGCTTACAGTGTGAGATGATTTTTTTTCTTAGCGTGGCATAAAATCGGGGCGAGGCAAATTATTCTTAAATTTGGATTATGACAAAACAACAAAATATACTTGACCGAATAAAAAGTATAGTCTTGGACAAAAACCCCGCTGCAAAGGTTTATTTGTATGGATCAAGAGCGCGCGGTACTATGAGGCCTGATTCGGATTGGGACCTCTTAATATTATTGAATACTGACAAAATCACGGATGAATTAGAGAGAAGCGTAACTTCTCCTTTGTATGATCTTGAATTTGAGATTGGCGAGGTCATCAGCCCAATGGTGTATGCGGCTAAAGAGTGGTACTCAAAACATAGCATAACACCTTTTTATGCCAACATAATGAAGGAAGGCAAATTATTATGAGTGACTTCGAGCCAGGTGATTATATAAAGTATAGATTGCAAAGAGCGAAAGAAACAATCTCAGAGACCAAGATTCTGATCGAAAATAAACTCTGGAACACTGCAATCAATAGAATGTATTATGCTTGCTTTTATGCTGTAGGAGCGTTACTGATAAAGAATGGAGTGCAGGCATCAAGCCATTCTGGTAGTCGACAAAAATTCGGGCAATTATTCATTCATACAGGATTGATTAGCAAAGAACTGGGGAAACATTATTCTGAGTTATTTGAGAAAAGACAAAAGGGAGATTACAATGATTTTTTTGACATTGACGAAGGAACGATTTTGAGATTATATCAGCCATCGGTGGATTTCATACAGGCAATCGAGGAGCTATTATTGAAGTAAGCACCGTATCTCTGTCAAATGGAATACATCTCTGACTTTTGTCATCATTTGAATAGTTTTAAATCCTATTTTTGAATTAGAATTTTAACCTATGAAGACTGCCTGCATTGCATTGATCGCTTTTGCTTTATTTTCTTGTTCTGGGGGAAATAATGGAGAGTATAAGATAAAGACAGAAAACCCAGAGTTCTTGCACCGAACAATGAAGGCGATCACGGACAGGATCGTTCATGATATTTTTTCACCACCTGTGGCAAGCCGTATTTATACATATTCTAGTGTAGCGGCTTATGAGGCAATCATCCATCAAGATAAAAGCTATATTAGTTTAGCGGGGCAACTTCATGGATTGGATTCGGTTCCTAAACCAGATCCAAGTTTAGAATATTGTTTTCCGCTTGCATCTACGCAAGCAATGATTAAAGTCGGTCGCACCTTGATTTTTTCTGAAGATGAGTTCGATAAGTTTACCGTAGAAATTTACAAAGAGTTTAAAGACACAGGCATCCCTGATGAAGTTTATGACCGCTCTATTGCTTATGGCGAGCAAGTAGCTGCACATATTTTAGCTTGGTCATCCAAAGACAACTATAAGCAATCTCGTAGCTTTCCAAAGTATTCCATCGAAAGTAGTCCTGCTACTTGGAAACCTACACCACCTGCTTATATGGATGCAGTGGAACCGCAC
>JBJXEB010000076.1:0-49191 GCA_046155095.1 Cyclobacteriaceae bacterium | reverse complement strand
AACTGTCTTCCGCATCTATCAATACAGGTACTTGGGTATCAAATGCCTTTTTACAAATCAAGTCAACTCGGTTCTTTACTTTTTCAAAACCTGCTTTTTCATCCCCAGACAGCGTTGCCTTTGATTGCACTTTTTCCAATAAGTCCATCGCGCCCAAGCCTGTTACTTTAAAAACACAAAACGGAACGGAGTTGCTTTTCTTTGCTTCATCAAAGGTATCCAGTATTTCTTGTGTGGTCTTATCAAATCCTGCTTCATCTTTTTCTCCTTCCACAGAATAATCTAGGATTGTGCCAACTTGAAAGCGAGCTAATTTTTCAATGGTCTTCTCGCTTTCTTCTACCGTTTCGCCTCCGCAAAAATGCTCGAACACGGTTGCCCTAATAATGCTTTTGATGGGAAGATGTAACGCAAGACCTAACTTAGCCAGGCTAGTTGCGAGCTTAGAAATAATTGGGTTGTTAACCACCGAAAAAATAAAGTTCGCTTTCTTTAGCTCACCATCGCTTTTATAAGAAAAAGCAACCTCGGTGTCATCAAATTGAATTTGGGGGATGGTTTCCATAAGCAGATAAGGCACAAATATAAGCACAGTTTAGCAGCCCGTACATTATTAATCTATCGTACCTAATTCGAAGACCTTTCTATAGGCCGTTTGCATGAGAGCAATCTCTTTGTCTGTAAGCTTCGGGAAATAATCCCGTCTTCGTTTTGGGAATACCCCATTGTTCTGATGCAGAAAAGTAAGCATACTATTAATGAGCTTATCGGGCATATCTACAATATGTTGCAATTCCTTTTTGGTTTCGTGGTAGCGTTGAATAAACAATAACTCATTGGGCATATCTTCCGTAATCGTTGCATGGATGGCCTGAATAAGATACACGCAGTGATCGGTGAGATCTGGATACCTGAAATAAGGCTCCACCTCAGGTGCGTTGGTGATACGGAGTCCGCCATCTTCTAATTTGGAATATTTTATCCGTTGCATCAATGGCTTAGAATATTTCTCCAATGCTTGGTCATACTCTCTGATATGGTTGAGCAGGTGTGCCGATACAGGGATGATCAATCCCTGCGGCACAAGCTTATCATGTATGAGCATGTCGTGTATCAAAAAACGGTGCAATCGTCCGTTGCCATCTTCAAAAGGATGTATGAACACAAAGCCAAATGCAATCAATGCCGTACGCACCTCTGGGCGGGTGCCTTGTGTTTTGATGAGTGTTTCTCGAAGGCCATCCATCAGCGATAAGAGAATGGCTGGTGGTGGGCATATATAATGAATGAATTCCTGAAAATTGGGCAATGATTCACCCACATAATTTTGAAAATCGCGAAAGTCAGTGGCAGCGAAACGAGGATCAACGATGGCATTTTGCAATTGAATCAACCTACCTGTTGCCATTATTTCTTCGATGGGCTCGGTGCCTGCTTTCACAAGCAATGCCACAAACTTCTCCATCCTATCCGCAGAAGGGTTTTCTCTTTCAATTTCATAAGAGGACTTGGTCTCCTTCGTGTACAAGTAGTTAATGGCCCGGCTAAACATATCCGCAGAGTAACTCTTTTTTAAGTCCTTGATCTTTCCCTGGATATTCTGCGAGAGCAACTCTTTTAACTCCTTTGTTTTGCGTACCACAGGACAGTAATCTTTGTTGCCTAACAGATTATTATTAATTCGCCAGCGCGTATTCTTTATTGGTTTGCCTGTTATGTATTTTTCCTCATCCAAGAGGTCAGCATAATTGCCAGATGTAAGAGGGGAAAGATTGATTTGCTCTCCAGTAAGAAATTCATACAAGAAGCCAATCTTTCTCGCATACTTACTAGCTGGGGCCGATGCGATAAAGATTTCGATATGGTTTTTTTTAATTCTATCAAAGACGGCTTTTAAAAATTCCAAGTTAAAATCGTCATATTTAAGGCTAAACTCAAGATGATCTAGTGGCGTATCTTGAGCAACTTTATATTTAGCCCTGTATATTTGCTCTACGTTGCCCTTCGATGTGAGTTCAACGGATACATTGCTTCCGATATAGGACGCATGGGTTATTCTATGGTGGGTTAAGTTGTAATGTTTCTTAAGCCATTGGCTGCCTATGGGCTGAGGGGACATAATTCTACGGTAAAATGTATAAACGGTACGGTAAAATATATAAAATCGATATAAAAGTACGGTAAAACGTATAATAAAACCCTATTTCATCCCTTTGTGGCCAGCCAAGAGTTCAATAACCCATGCACCCAACCTCCGTTCAAATCAATGCCCATACCTCCCAGCTAATGGGCGATTTCTTAAAAAACCAATCCTTCACACAACTTGGCATTTTGGTGGACACCAATACAAAAAGACATTGCTATCCACTTATAAAGAATGGTTTCCCGCCACATCTCTTAATAGAAGTGCAACACGGGGAAGAGCACAAAAACCTAGAGACTTGTCAACAGATTTGGAAACAGTTGACTGACATTAACTTCGATCGCCACTCTATACTAATAGTGTTGGGCGGTGGCGTGTTGGGCGACATGGGTGGATTTTGTGCAGCCACTTACAAACGCGGGATCAACTTTACGCTTATCCCGACTACTTTATTAGCGCAAGTAGATGCCAGCGTGGGCGGCAAGCTGGGCATCGATTTCATGAATTTTAAAAACCACATCGGGGTATTTTGCGAGCCTACTACTACATTGATCAGTCCGCAGTTTTTACAAACATTGCCCGAGCGTGAACTGCGCTCGGGTTTTGCCGAAGTGATCAAGCATTGCCTGATTGCAGATAAGTCGATGTGGGAAACCATCCGACTAAAAACTCTTCACCAGCAAGATTGGGAAACGCTGATCGCCCATTCGGTAAAAATAAAACAGGCGGTGGTGGAAGAAGACCCACGCGAAAAAGGGCTCAGAAAGATTTTGAACTTTGGCCACACACTCGGTCATGCGCTAGAGACTCACTACTTATCTATTGGCAAACGAATTTTCCACGGGGAGGCCATTGCCATGGGCATGATTATGGAATCTTTTATTGCCAATAAATTGGGATTGATGACCGTTAGCGAATTAAAACAAGTGACGGACTATCTGATCCAGGTCTTTGGAAAGGTGGATGAACCCTATGAGCCGGGCAAAATCCTATCGTTGGCTTTGCAAGACAAGAAAAATAAAGGGGAGAAGGTATTAATAGCTGTGCCTAAAACGATAGGACAAGCCCAGTGGGATGTGGAGGTTGGCGCAGAAGAACTAACGGAAGGAATGAATTACTACCGATCGATCTAAACATAATTCATGTCCGAGTCGTCTTGCGCTTTGTTTTGTTTCGTGTCAAACGCCTTTTTAATGTCGTTGGCCGCTTTAGAAACAAAATCCTTTGTCTTCTTTTTACGGTCGCCCGTCAATAACCAAGCCGCCAGCAGTGCCCCGCCTGCTACGCCCAATCCGATTGCTACTTTCTTTGATGTGTTCATATTACCTATAACTGGTTTTAAAAATAATTTGTTTCAACGGAAATAAAAAAACTACTTTAAAAATTATTTTACTGTTATTAAAACGACCAACTACCTTGACTTCGTATATCTCTATTAAAGCCAATCCAATAGTTCGTGGCACGATCCATGAGTTATCCTCTTCGAAAAGCATAAGTAACCGTGCTTTGCTACTACAAGCATTGAGCGGCAACCAATCAACTGTTAGCAATCTATCGGTTGCAAGGGACACCCAACTGATGAAGAAGTTAGTTGGCAGCACTGAAAAAACAATTGATGTGATGGATGCCGGTACTACCATGCGCTTCCTCACCGCCTACTTTGCCCTTACGGTGAAAAACAAAATACTCACGGGCACGGATAGAATGAAAGAGCGCCCGATTGGTTTGTTGGTAGATGCCCTACGCAAATTGGGAGCCACTATTAGTTATCTCGATAAAGAAGGCTACCCGCCTGTTGAGACGATGGGCTTTGAAAAGCAACTGACCAACCAACTTGAAATACCCGGCAACGTGAGCAGTCAATACATTTCTGCCTTGATGATGGTTGCCCCTACTTTACCAAATGGCCTTACTATCAATTTGAAAGGAGAAGTGGGGAGTGTGCCGTATATCCGCATGACAGCAGCGTTAATGAAAGAGTTTGGGGTAGAGGCAGTTCTGGATTTCGAGAACTATGTTGTAAGAGTTCCTAGTTCAAAGTTCAAAGTTGCAGACGTTACAGTGGAGGCCGATTGGTCTTCGGCCAGCTATTGGTTTGGGTTCACGGCTTTGGCAAAGGAGGCTGAAATTGTTCTGCCCAATGTTTCAGAAAAATCATTGCAGGGAGATAGGGTGATTGTAGAAATTATGGACAAACTGGGGGTGCAATCTGTTTTTGAAAATGTAAATATCCGCCTGACCAAAAAAGAATGTGACAAACATATTCGATGGGATTTTAGGGATTGCCCTGACTTGGCTCAAACAGTTTTGCCTGTATGTGCCGCTAAAGGAATTAATGGTGATTTTACTGGGTTGGAAAGTTTACGAATCAAAGAAACCGACCGGATTGCTGCCTTGCAAAATGAGTTGAGTAAAACAGGCTCAACATTGACCGAACCAATAACCGGTAACTGGAAACTAGAAACCAGCAACCAGCAACCAACAACCAATTACCAACAACCAATTACCATCCACACCTACCACGATCATCGCATGGCTATGGGTTTTGCACCTTTGGCAACACTTATGGATTTAAAAATCGAAGCACCAGAGGTAGTGAACAAATCGTATCCAGGTTTTTGGAATGATATGAGATCGGTGGGGTTTGAGGTCACTAGCCTTACTGAATCCCCTCAATAGCAGAGGTATTCCTACTCGTATGAATAATCTCTAGAATTCTTACTTCATGTTCTTTAATCCGATAGACAATCTTGTAACTCCATTTTGTAACAGAACGAAATTCATTCCCCTTATGAGCGAGATACGGCTCTACTGAAAATCTTTCAGGCATACTTTTTAGACTGGCTGTCAACTTCAAAAGCTCCTCTCTAACTTTCTTAGCTGCTGAGGGCGAATCCTTCTTAATGTACTTGACAATCTCTACGAGCGATTCTTTGGCTGCGGTATCCCAGACTACACTATAAGATTTCATCACCAATTTTGTGATTCTTTTTCCAACTCCTCTTGAGTTATGTATTCTCCACTGTCTATTCTAGCATCTGCCTCTTCAATTCGTTTGATCAACTGCTTTTTTGTGACGGGTGATCCATCCATTCTATAACCCACTACCTGATTACCCTTTTGATTGAGCAATTCTTTTACTTGCTTGATAATATCAATATCTTCTATCTGAGTTAATTTCTCAATAAGGTGCAGCTTCTCTAGTTGTATGTCCATAAAATTGAGGTTCGTTATGTAAATATAATCAATCTGCCAATTCTTGGAATTTTTATAAATCCAACGAATTAAAATAATCAGGAGCTTTTAGCATCCTGTTTCCATACCAAGAAAACAGTTCCCCATCTACCAAGATCACTTTCGCTTTTGGCAATGCTTTTTGCAATTCTTGATTATGCTTTTGATTGAAAGGGAAAGGTTCTGAAGAAAGCATGACCACATCGGGTTGAAGTTGATGAAGCTGGCTTTCTGAAATAGTGGGGTAACGGCTTTCAGTCAAGATATTTTCCAAACCCATTTTAGAGAGCGTGCTATTAATAAACGTATTTTTTCCCGCAGCCATCCAAGGAGCTTTCCAAATGAGGTAAAGAACTTTTAAAGTGGGGCGTAGTCTTAATCCAACAAAAGAAGTTCTGATCTCTGAAATCAACGTTGCTGCCTCTGTCTCTCTCTTGGTCAACTGGCCGATGCCTTCCATCATGTTCAGCGCATCTTCAAGAGTAGATATGTCGCTCATCCACACAGGATATTTTTTCTCCAGTTCGGTGATGCCCTCTACATAATTTTCTTCTTTGTTGCCAATGATCAGATCAGGCTTTAATTGATCGATGATATCGAACCGAAAGCTTTTTGTGCCGCCTACTTTTGTTTTGGCGTTGAACGACTCGGCAGGATGAATACAGAACTTGGTAATGCCTACAACTGATTCAGAAAGACCCAGATAAAACAAAAGTTCCGTCTGGGACGGAACTAAGGATATGATTGTTTTGGGAGGATATTGAATTTCAATTTTCCTGCCTAATTGGTCTGTGAAAGTTTTCTGCACATTATAACACAATGGCCATGCTGCTCAACTGGCTCGCCACTTTTAAAGTAGAGGCAGTGACAGACGCTTGGTTCAGTTCAAATTTCAGCTTGCCATCCAATACTTTAAAGTTGATGCAACTTCCCTTTTTTCCAAGATTAGAACTGTCTGTGATCGTTAACACAGGCTTGCCTGATACTGCATTTTTTACGTTTTCAAATTGTCCACTTTTGTTTTTGCCAATGTAAACCACATTGCAAACACCTGCTTCGTCAGCACCTGATAATTTTCTGATAGAATATTTCTTTGCGCCTTTTGGCTTGCCATCATAGTAGCTCTTTAGTGTACCAAACACATCATCCTCTCCCAAAATCCCAACTATAAATTCGCCAGGCTCAGTATCATTGGGCCACTGGATATACTTGATGAAATTGTAGATCATCTGAGCATGAATCTCTGACATGGGCTTCTCTGTTTGGGCAAACAAGAATGAACCCGTTAATAAAAAAAGACCAACCACAGCTATTCTTTTCATAGTCAATTGTTTAAGCAAAGTTGTTCAAAATTAATCAAACTTTTAACATTTACCATCCCATAAACGAGAAAACCTAAGACTAGCAATCTCAGGTTCTCAGATTTCTATTTCTACTAGATCAGTATAGCCATTGAAGTCAATGAGCTTGACACTTTCAAGTTCGCAGTCTCTATTGCTTTTTGGTTCAATTCTATTCTTAGTTTATCTTGTACTGTTTTAAAATTGATGCAGCTTCCCTTAGCTCCTAACCCATTGCGATCAGTGACTACCAAAGTTCCTTTGCCTTTTACTTTATTGTTAACGGCATCAAATTCACTACTCTTAGTTTTGTCAATATAGACAACTGAACAATCTGTCACCTCCGCAGCATTGTTGAACTTCTTGATCACATACGTCTTCGCACCTTTTGCCTTGCCGCTATACCAGGTAGTCAACGTTTTGTACACCTCATCATTGCCAATTACGGCAATAACAAATTCGCCAGCCTTATCTTGATCTGGCCATTGAACATATTTAGTAAAGTTGAATACCATCATGGTGTGGATTTCGTGCAGAGGGCGCTCTTGCGAAAAAGCAGAACCTCCAATAAACATTGTTGCTACTAAGAAGAGGGCTTTAAGTGTTTTCATTTTTGGTGTTGATTTTTGTTTGTTTAGTGATACAAAAGTAGACCCTTCCATTTTGCTGGAAGGGTCTCTGTTTGTTCAATCCTATCGGATGTAAGATTTTAGGCCTCTTTATAACAAGAACCGTTTGCAGAATTTTCGAATGGCTCAGAATCCGCTTGTTTGGTCGTTTACTTAATATAACGATAGTCGTGGCCTGGCTTTACTTGCAAAAGAACTTCATAAATCAGGTCAATCACACTCTCTACATCATCTTTGTGTACAGTCTCCACGGTGGTATGCATGTATTTTAAGGGCAAGGAGATAAGTGCAGAAGCCACTCCTTCGGCAGAATAGGCGAAAGAATCAGTATCGGTGCCGGTAGATCTGGAGACGGCCTGCCGCTGGAAAGCGATCTTTTTCTTATCGGCTGTTTGGGTGATCATTTTAAGCACATTGTTTTGTACGGCTGGGCCAATGCACACCACAGGGCCGAGACCACATTTCAAGTTGCCGCTCTCCTTCTTATTATACATGGGCGACTGTGTATCGTGGGTCACGTCTGTACAAATGGCCAAGTCGGGCTTTATTTTCCTGGAAATCATTTCCGCCCCGCGCAAGCCTATTTCTTCTTGCACGGCATTAACTATATAAAGCCCAAAGGGGAGTTTCTTTTTGTTTTCGCTCAATCTTCGAGTGACTTCGGCAATCATGTAGCCACCCATGCGGTTATCCAAAGCGCGACCTACCAAATATTTTTTGTTCATCTCCATCAAATCCGCCTCAAAGGTGATGACCGTACCTACATGGATGCCCATCGACTCTACTTCCTTTTTGTTTGCTGCTCCGCAATCAATGAAAATGTTTTTAAGAGTAGGTGCTTCTTCCTTGCCCGCATCGCGCACGTGAATGGCTGGCCAACCGAATACACCTTTCACAATTCCTTTTTCGGTGTGGATGTTCACGCGCATGCTTGGGGCGATCTGATGATCGGAGCCTCCGTTTCTGCGCACGTAGATGTAGCCCTCATCGGTAATGTAGTTGACGAACCAACTGATCTCATCGGCATGGGCTTCAATCACCACGCGGTAGCTTGCTTTGGGATTGATAATGCCCACGGCTGTGCCGTACACGTCTACCATATAATCATTGATATACGGCTTGAGGTAATCCAACCAAATCTGTTGGCCAGAAGATTCAAAGCCTGTGGGTGAGGCGTTATTCAAATAACTGTAAAGGAATTCTTTGCTTTTTTTGTCCATGGTTTTAAAACATTATTTGTGAAAATCGAATAGTTGAAATTTATTAAGAAAAGGAAAAATCAAAGCGCGCATTGGTCAAAGGTAAAAAAATACTCTATACGAAGAGGGTGCCGTTCAAAATTACATAGGAAGCGGATGTGAGCGGCAGAGCCGCCAAATATTTGTAGAGAAGTTCTAAAAAATGGCTCAAGGTGCAGCGCACCAGAATATTTTAATTTGAGCCAAACGCGAAGAAGCTGTTAGCTTGTTTTTTGATCCATGATGTTTCGGTGCTCTGCACCTTTGTTTCAGAAGGTAATTTGTGCTACAAATATTTTGCGGCTCTGCCCCTGATGCAAGCAAGGAATTATCGCATACTGGAATTTTAATGAGTTGCCCTCGGAGCGGAATCTTGGCTTGACAACAATGTAATTTTGAAAATACACCTATGTTGGCCCGAGGCGGGAGACGATGCTTGACACAGGTGAACAACGAGTTTGTTGATAAGCTATTTACGGGAGTGGGCAAGGGATAGGAACGGAAAGCCCGAAGTGTGATTGGATTGCGTGTGGCCGGACTTGAAGTGGATAGCCCGGTGGCCGCCTGCGCCTCGCACGGCCATGCCCCCCAATTTTAAAATCTCACTTTGTAACTCGTGCTCCTTCCTCCGCCTTCTTCTTTCTTCAGCATCTTGGCTTGCATCAAACTTTGTATATCGCGCAGGGCGGAGATTAGCAAGTTATTCTCCGCAAAATATGCGGAGATTAGGAGGGGTATTCTCCGCATGAGAAATGCCCTAACTACGCTTGATCATTGTTGAGTGCAGGGTTTTTAGCCTCCATTTCTTTTTCTCTCTCACCAACACAACTGTTTCTAACCAATGAACCGTTGACTGCTTGCCCTCTCTCGTCATTTCGGAATGAAGGTTGTACGCTGCCCATGCGGTGTTTCTATCTACTGTTGTATAGATGAACTCAAGGTTGTTAACTCTTTTAAAATCATTGGCCTTGTTGCGTTTAATTGCTTTTCGGATAAGCGTATCCAAATTCCAGACCTGACCATATTCAAACAACAAAATATCTTTAGCGCAATATTCTTTTAAGCTAAGAGAATCGCGGTTTGATAATGCATCAAACACTTTCACTACAGTCTGTTGGACCGCTTTCTGGTTTTCTGTTAAATTCTCTTGTGCGGTAGCAGTTAGCGCTGAAATAAGAAGTACTGAGGCTATCAGAATATGTTTCTCCACAATAAAGGTTTAATAAGCCTATGAATACTAATCAAGAACATCGGTTGCGTGCCAGTAAATGCTCACTTCGATTATGTCTACCTGTGGCACGCTTTACTTCACTTATCATTTAACCACCCCGACCTGTCGGGGTGGCTACTAACAGTGAACCCCTCTGGGGTTCGTCTAAAAATACAAACTCTCGTACACCCAACTGTTCACAGTTAATCGAAAATTTACAATGGAATATTCCCGTGCTTCTTCTTGGGTAACACGGCTACTTTATTTTCTAGCATTTGAAAAGCCCTAATCAACTTCTCGCGGGTTTGGTCGGGGAAAATCACCTCATCAATGTAGCCACGGAATGCCGCACGGTATGGATTAGCAAATTTTTTGGTGTACTCATCCACTTTCTCTGCAAGCTTGGCGTCCTTGTCTGTGGCTTCTGAAATTTCTTTTTTGAAAATAATTTCGGCAGCACCTTTGGCACCCATTACTGCAATCTCGGCAGTAGGCCAAGCATAGTTCATATCGGCACCGATGTGTTTGCTGTTCATTACATCGTACGCGCCTCCGTAGGCTTTACGCGTGATCACCGTTACCCGTGGCACGGTGGCTTCGCTGAACGCATACAATAATTTTGCTCCGTTAGTGATGATAGCGTTCCACTCTTGGTCTGTGCCCGGTAAAAAACCTGGAACATCTTCCAAGACCAACAACGGAATATTAAATGAATCACAAAAGCGAACGAACCGCGCTGCTTTCACACTTGAATCAATATCTAACACTCCCGCTAAGGAAGCAGGCTGATTGCCCACAATGCCAATGCTTCTTCCAGCCAATCGCGCAAAGCCAACTACAATATTTTCTGCGAAATTTTTATGCGCTTCAAAAAAAGAATTTTCATCCACAATGCCGTTGATCACCTCGCGCATGTCGTACGGCTGATTGGGATTTTCGGGTATGATGGAATTGAGTACTGTACGCTTCTCATCTTTTACTTCGTAAGCCAACCTTGGAGCATCGTCCTCGCAGTTTTGTGGGATGTAACTAAAAAGTTGCTTGATTTGATTTAAGCACTCTACTTCATTCGCGCAGGCGAAATGTGTGACACCACTTTTGGTACTGTGTGTAGAAGCCCCTCCCAATTCTTCGGCTGTCACGGTTTCGTTGGTCACAGTCTTCACCACATTGGGGCCAGTGACAAACATGAATGATGTGCTTTCTACCATGAAAATAAAATCGGTCATGGCGGGAGAGTATACCGCACCACCTGCGCATGGACCCATGATGGCAGAAATCTGTGGCACTACTCCTGATGCCATCACATTGCGATAAAAAACATCTGCATAGCCGCCCAATGACACTACACCTTCTTGGATGCGCGCACCCCCCGAGTCATTCAAGCCGATCACAGGAGCACCATTTTTCATGGCCAAGTCCATCACCTTCACTATTTTCTCTGCGTGCGTTTCCGAAAGCGAGCCGCCAAACACGGTGAAATCTTGAGAGAATACGTACACCAGTCTTCCGCCAATGGTACCGTAGCCTGTCACTACGCCATCACCTAAATAATGCTCTTTATCCAAGCCAAAATCTTTGCTGCGGTGCATCACAAATTTTCCCAACTCTTCAAACGAGCCCTCGTCTAGCAAAAGCAACACGCGCTCCCTTGCTGAAAGTTTTCCCTTGGCATGTTGTTGCTCAATGCGTTTTTCGCCACCGCCCTGCAATGCCTCTTCGTTTTTGCGCTTCAGTTCGTTGAACTTACCTAACAAGGTTTGATCTGTAATTTGCTTTGACATAACTCTCTATTAAAACTTATCCGAAATATAGGCAATGGGTGTTAACTTCGCACCCTTCAATTATGGAAAATAGAATTGCCATTATCGACATGGGCACAAACACTTTTCACCTGCTGATAGCAGAAAAAAGGAATAACAGCTATGCCATCGTCCACCGTGAACGAATTGCTTCTAAAATTGGAGTAGGCGGCATCAATAATGGAAGGATTACCCCAGAGGGTGAAGAACGGGCACTACGAGCACTAAAAGATTTTAAAGAAGTATCGGACAGCTGGAAAGTGTCTAACATAACTGCTTTTGGCACAAGTGCTTTGCGCAACGCAAAAAATGGATTGAGCCTCATCGAAAGAATCAAATTTGAAATTGGCATTGAAGTAAAAATCATTTCGGGTGATGAAGAGGCGGAGTTGATTTACAAAGGAGTGAGAACGGCCGTGCCACTCGGAAATGAAAAATCATTGATTGTGGATATTGGTGGGGGTAGCGTGGAGTTTATTATCGGTAATGAGCAAGAGATTTTTTGGAAACAAAGTTTTGAAATTGGCGGGCAGCGATTACTGGAGCGGTTTCATCACCACGACCCAATCTTGAAAGAGGAAGTTGAGCAGGTGAATAAATTTTTAGAAGAAGCCTTGCAACCATTGTTCACGCAACTTGATATCCATCAACTAAATACCCTCGTTGGTTCATCCGGTACGTTTGATACACTGAGTGAAATTTACTGCCAGCAAAGTAACATTCCGTATGAAGACCTTCCTGAAACACCGCTTACCTTGCAAGCTTTTGAAAATATCTTTGCGGAATTGCTCACAAAGAATAGAGCACAGCGAATGCAAATACCTGGCATGATTGAAATGCGTGTGGATATGATTGTGGTGGCTTGTTGCCTCATTGAGTTTTTGATACATAATCATTCCTTTCAAACTATCAGGGTCTCCACTTATTCACTCAAAGAGGGTGTGTTGGCATCTTTAACAACTCCTTAACATTTTCTTTAAAATTTATTTAGGTTTTTTTGGCGAAAGGAATCCATATTTGAGAAAATTTAAATTGATACAAATGAAATTCAAAAAATCCTTATCTCTTGTTGCCGGACTTTTTATTGCCTTGCTGATTCTTTTCTATGCTTGCAAAGGCAAAACCTCTGAACTAAAAAACGATATTGGCATAGCAAGCTCTAGCATGGATGGTTCTGGTGAGGTTTATTTAGTAGACACCACAGCAAGTATCATTGAATGGGTGGGTGCAACTCCTGGGGACTATAAACATAGTGGAACAATCAAACTTTCTGAAGGCCAGTTTACTGTAAAGGACAATCAGCTAACGAGTGGAAAGTTCACGATTAATATCAACTCCATTAATAACATAGATCAAACCGGAAAAGACAAAACTAATTTAGAAAGCCACCTGAAAAATCAAGATTTCTTTGAAGTAGAGAGGTTTCCTTTTGGAAGTTTTGAAATCACAGAGATCAAAACAGATAGCGCAGGACAAAAAGTGATTGGCAATTTGACGTTAAAGCAAGTCACCAACAGTATTCAAATTCCAACAATCATTAAAGTGGATGAGAAATTCGTTTTAGCGGAGACAGCGACTTTTACTATTGATCGTACTAAATGGGGGATTGTTTACAACTCAGGTATTATTGGTACTATTAAAGATGATTTGATCAACGATGAGATTTCATTGAAATTGAAAATTGTTGCCGTCAAGGTGATCCCTAAAAATCTCTGACAGTCAACTCACTTCGCTTTTTTTGGAACAGAAAAATTAAATAATAGTATTTCCTAAAGTATTAACTATGTTTTGAGAAAGACGGATTTGCCTTTTCTCCAAGTCTGTTTTGTTGATATCCACCCGGAGTTTACTATCTTCAGATACCACGAAGCTAAGGCCAGCACCTCTTTTATAAAGCCCTTCGCGCTCAGATATGATCATGATTGGTTTCCCTTCAAATTTTTTTATAACATCCGCTAACAAGCCACTTTTACCATCCGATAAATAGATAATCTGAGCTTCTTCTATTTTAGCTGCCTCATCTACTTGGGTAATATTCATCTTTTTTCCATTCACATCTTTGGTAGCAGCCACTTTTTGCAATTCTTCATATACATTAGACTTACCTAATACCACAATCTTAAAATCGTTGCCAATACTAGGGAAGGAAGCATACTTGGCAATGTTTACTACAAATAGAGAATACACTTTATGGTTAGTCGTTTGCGCTTCTGATGAAAGGCTAGAGCAGATGATTAGAGACCAGATATAAATCGACTTTTTCATTAGGCTCATTTTTTAAAATCAAGTTGGTAAGAAACTTTTAAAACATACTCACGACTTCTTCCTGGAATAGCTGCACTACCCGAGTTATACATTTGTGGTAAAGCAGGCCGTTCATTAAATAGATCATACAGTCCAGCACCTATTGTTAATCCATTTAAAAGCACATTTTTGTAGTTGATGAATAGATTTGCCAATGCATAAGGATTAAGCTGAGTAGATGCAGGCACCTTAATTGGGTCACCGTTCACATCTAGTTCGGTCGTGAAGTTTGTATACGCATAACGCTTACCTCCTAAAATTAAAGTGGGATTTACAGTCAAACCCTTCGCGACAGTAAAGCATGTGTTCGCAGTAAGTTTCTGCATGAGCTGGCCAACATATTGGTTGGTAGTCTCACCCACTTGGTAGATATCCACAGTGTTATCCGAATTGGCCTGCGAAAATGAATATGTTATGTTGGCATACCAATTTTTTGTTCGGTAAGCGTATACGGCCTCCACGCCTTTTGTTCCGGTCTTATCATAGTTTTTATAATAATCAGTATTGTTTGTCTGATTAACATCTGTGGCTGAATAAACTCCATAGATAATCACGTTGGTGTTGGAAAGACTAAAGCCATTAATAGACAACAGCATTTCAGGGGTGAACTGGTAGCCAAGTTCTAATTCAAATACAGTAGCAAATTCGGGTTTAATTTTCTGTTTGTTATAAGAAATAGCCACATTCTCGATAGATGGAGTGCGGAAAGCTTCACTAAACAGAGCTTTAAAATGAAAATTTTCAATTTTTTTGGTTAGAGCAATCCTAGGTACAAATGCCCCATCCGTACGGCTATTTTTTTCGTAACGAAAGCCGAGGGTAATATTAGCTAGCCTCGTTTTCAACAATCCCTGCGCATAAAAGGCGTAGTTATTAAATGAGAAAGTATTGCTGGTTTTATCATCGTAGTGAAACGATTCCAAAAGATCTTTAGCATCATCTTGGAAGTATAGAGTGCCAAAATCTAAGCTAAATTTTCGGCTGAGTAAATAATTGAAGTTAATACTTGTTTGAACTCGCTGCGCCCTTACCTTAAAACTGTAAACATCATTCACTTTAGAAGCAAGTGTCCATGGTATTTGATTGGAGTAAATAAGCCGAGGGGTAATGGTAAGCTTATCAGATGGCTTCCAATCATATTGAATTGAGCCATAACCTTGGCTAAAAGTCACTCTTGTAAAAGGATCACCTCCTATGTAGGAGTCGTACATGCCTCGAATACTTAAACCTTTGGAAGAGAACCCAAAATTAAGGTTGGTCGGATTCATCTGTGTAGTGTTGATCAGGTTTTGTTTTAAACTATCCTTGAATAGATCTTGAAAACTTTTACTGTCGCTGAGGATTCCATTTCCAGCATAAGCAGATAAATCCCACGAATAATTCTTTTTATGTTCTGCAATCATGACACCTGCATTTAACCTTCCAATGGCATCTGAATGAAAACCGCCCGCCCCAGTTACAATCACCCCATTGAGCGATTCAGTCGATTTTGTAACAATGTTGATTACACCATACTCTGCAGAACCTCCGTACAATGCCGAACCTGGCCCGCGAATGATTTCAATGCGATCAATAAAATCAATAGGAAAGTGATTGGCCAGCGCTACGTTTTGGTATAGCAAGTCATTCATTTGAAATCCATTAAGTAGAATTAGTACTTTACCCTCGTGCGCCCAGTTACCGCGCATACTTAAGCCAGTTATAAAATTAATATCTTGACCTACATCAAAACCAGGAACAAGCCGCAGCACATCAATAAGATCACGTGCGCCAGAATTCTCAATTTCCTCAGCAGAAATCACACTAAGAATGCCTGGGGTTTCGCGTGTGCTAAGGGCTTTACCAGACGCCACTTTGGTTGCTTTATTCAATTGTTTTTGAAGCTCGCTTTCTTCCGTGAAAGCACTCATTCCTAGCAAAGAGTCCAATTCTTGACTAAAGACCCTTTCCATTGGAGCCATCAATAAAAGGATGAAGAGGATAATGTTCTGATTCATGCTGACAGTTTTGATCAAATTAGGATACCCATTTTGTAGCAAACTTTGAGGTTTTTAACCTAATTCGGCAGCTTATTAGACAGAAGACTCATTCTGCACGGTGAATTGGCATTTCTACGCGGTGAAACCTACCATTCATTTTAGTACAAGGCTTTCGTCCTTATAAAACTAAAAAGGAATGGCAAATGCCACTCCTTCTCAAATCGTCTCAGCTTTTTACCTATAATCCGCTTACCTGCTTATCCTTTGGATACTTCACCTCATACTTGTAAACCAATTTTCGGGTTTCGTTTGGCTTTAGCTCCAGCTCCCACACCAATTTGCCTTTGTTCTTGTCATACTTCGCCCCGCCCATGTCTTGTAGCGAAACTTCTATTTGGGTGTTCTGCGAAACAGGTACTTGATCCTCCACAATAATTTTGATGTTCTCAGCTTTGGTATTGCGCACTGAAATTTCGTATGCATAACTTTCTTTTTTAGTCGAGCCAATAAAGTTGCGCGAAGTAAGGTCTTTCAATTTTTCACGCTTCACCACAATCCGCTTATCGCGCCCCAGCGAAACAGAAAGTGTGTCTTTGATATTGTTGGGGTCTATAAATGATTTGCCCACAAATGTTCCTTCAAAGAAAATGTTTGCCTCACCTGGCAGCAAACTAAATTCTTCCCAGCCTGTGGCTCTCGCCAACAAGAACGCATCGTTATCCAACTTAGGCGCAACAGAATAAGTGTAATCCGATTTCATTTCATAGTTGCGGATGTCCACCACTGTTGGCTTCCCTGCTGACAGCACAGAATACGGAAGTGAAATATCAAACTCGGTGTTCAATGTGGTTTGAATAGTGGATACATAATCGGCAACAGATTCTGCGACTGGTGCAGGCATCGCATCCATATTCATTTTTGCTTCTTCCTTGTCATACATCTTTGCTGATCGAGTTACTACTCCAGAAGCTTTACCTTGAAGCGAATAAGCAATTGGCTGATAAAAATCCAGAAACCAAGCATTCAACTCGGGCTTCAATCCACTTTGATTTGGGTTAGCTGTTGACAATTTCAACTTCACATTTTTCCATTCTTCGCCCGTGCTTTGAAACACGTTGGCTTTGTAACTCAACTGCACAGGGCTTTTGGTATTGATGGCGCGCAAATCATAGATGGGATACCAACCTGCGTTGGCCACCACATAGTTCACATCCAAATCAACTGATGTTGCAGCTTCAGCAGAAATGCTCACGACAATCTCACTCGTATTGCGACCATACAATTCATTTTGGCTGTTGATCTGATTGTTCAACTTCACCATGCGTTCATTTATTTTTTTGATCTTTTCATCTTGCCTCATGCGCGAAGAAACAATATCGCCCAAGCGACTGCGATAAAAATCAGCCATTGCTTTTAGTTCGGCTACCGTCAGGTTTTGAGTTGTACCACCAATTTTCTGGTTGCTCAAAAGCATTTGTTCTTCCTTGTTCAAGATTTCTTTTTGGCTTTGCTCCAGCATCAACTGTTTTTGCAAACTCTCTACAGAATCTTTCAACATCTTCAATCCCTTTGGCATATTAAGCTCATTCAAATAATTTTGCTGATGACTGATGCCGAGGATTACAAAACTGCCTTTGCCCGCTACTTGAATACTCTGCGGATCGAGTTGAGAAGTGAGGCCCGTTACCACTAAATTAGTTTTGCCTGCCTCCAGGCGCGTCTTCACTTCGCGCGTCACCTGCGCCTTGTTTAAAAATACAGTTACGTTCGTGATCTTGGAGTCCACAGGCTTTTCATTTTGCCCAGATGCCACCATGGCGCTTACTGACAAGGCAGTAGCTAATAATTGATTCTTCATATTGAATTTCATATTTGTTTGGGGGTAAGATGCGCTTGAGTTCAAATTTCCATAATTCAGGTGAGAATTCTATTAAAAGTTTGAAATTGGTTACTGAAATCATCTTTTAGAACAAGCATAAAAAGTATTTTTGTACCTTAGCAAAACAATCATTTTATGGTATGGACAATGAAGTAAAATCTAAAATCTATCAATTGGTAGATTCGATAGGCGATGAAGGCGTTCTTCAGCAAGTAATGGAAGATGTTGCTTTTTATGCTTCCAAAAAAAATGAATTGGATTCGCTTACACCCGAACAATTGACAGAATTGGATGCCGCTATAAAAGAAGCTGATTCGGGCGAAACAATTACTTGGGATGAATTTAAAAAAGAGATGAATGAATGGAGAAAGAGAGCAGAAAAGAAATAATCCTTACTAAACGGTTTCGTAAGCATGCGGATCGCGTCTATGACTATCTGCTAACTAATTTTTCTTCTAAAACAGCTTTAGAATTTTTAGATAAAATCAATGAACGGATTGAATTAATCTCAAAACATCCTACCATTGGCAAAACTTCTGGCGACCATCGAAACGTGAGAAGTATTATCATTAATCCTTACAATTTACTTTTTTATCGATACCAGAACGATAAGATCAAAATTCTCTGCTTGTTTGACATGAGAAGAAATCCTGAAAGAAAGCCGTATTAAAAAAATGACCGATCCCCTCTTTTCTTACCAACCACTCTGGCAATTCGCCTTCGATGTTTTCAAAAAAATAAACTGCCCCGAAGACGAAGCTCGCCTGGCATCTGATGTTTTGTTGAGTGCAGATCTCCGCGGCATCGACTCGCACGGCTTGGCGCGATTGTCTGGTTATGTAAGACTGTGGGAAGCCAAGCGCATCAACAGTCAGCCGAAAACAAGAATTGTACATTCACGAGCAAGCACGGCTGTGCTAGATGGAGACGGAGGGCTTGGTTTGGTAGTAGCACCCAAGGCAATGGAGATTGCCATCGAAAAAGCAAACAAGGTTGGTACTGGTTGGGTAGCCGTAAAAAATTCGAATCACTTCGGCATTGCAGGCTATCACTCCATGATGGCATTGAAGCACGATATGATTGGCATCTCTATGACCAACGCGAGCCCATTAGTCGCTCCCACTTTTTCAGTAGAGCGATTGCTGGGCACCAATCCCATTTGCGTGGCCATCCCAGCAGGAACGCAACCACCATTCGTTGCCGACTTTGCGACCACAACAGCCGCCAATGGAAAATTAGAAATCTTGCAGCGCAAAAATCAAGAAGCTCCACTTGGATGGATTCAAAAAAAAGATGGTAGCCCGTCTACCAATCCCAATGAATTAAAAGATGGGGGTGCATTGATCCCACTTGGCAGCGATCGTGAACATGGCAGTCATAAAGGATTTAGTTTGGGTGCATGGGTGGACATTTTTTCTGCTGTGTTGAGCGGAGCTAATTACGGACCTTGGGTTCCTCCCTTCGTTAGTTTTCTTTCGCCCCCAGCCGACCCTGTTGGTGAAGGAATTGGTCATTTCTTTGGGGCTATGCGTGTAGATGCCTTCCGCCCTACGGAAGAATTTAAACTACACATGGATAAATGGATCACGCGCTTTCGCGAAGCAAAAACAATTGAAGGTCAACCCAAGGTGATTATTCCAGGAGATCCTGAAAGAGAAAGTGAAGCGGTGAGGAGGAAAGAAGGAATACCCATCAACGCCAAAGTAGTTGATGACTTGCGCGAATTAGCAAGAAAGCTAGGTGTGCAGTTCTTTGCTTAGGTGGAAATCAGAAAGAAAAGAAAACGCGAAATACCCAAGGTGAGGCGAATGCGCCTTCTGCTTGATTGTAAAGCACATCATACAATGCCATAGCATTGAGCCTAGCCCTGCCCCCTAACGGTTGCGTATAGCCCACACCCAACAATAACCTACTGAATGCTCTTGATTGACCTGGAGCAGAAAAAGTTGGCGTGGTGATGTAATTATATTCTGCGTATGCAAACAGTTGATCAAAGTTGTATCTCATAAAAGGGCTAACACCATATTGCGTGAGGGCTACGCTTGGTTTGCTATCGTAGCTGGTGCGTTGCCAACTGATACCCGTACCTACTGAAAATTTAGGATTGACCATGTAGCCCACAATCGGGTTTAGCGAAATATAAAAATAATTGATGCCATTGAGCGACCCACTGTTGAGGCCGAAACCGCCACCGAAGTAAAGTCTATCTTTTAATGAGGGTTTAGCACCTTCTTCAATATCTCGCTGTGCCATACTTAAAAGTGGCAACGCAACCATCAATAAAACAATTAACCTTTTCATGGTCTATGAGTTTAATCCTCCTCTTGAATGATAAAAATATCTTCCGTTTCCTTCTTCATCAAATACTTTTCTCTGGCAAATTTCTCCAACAACTCTTTATTAGTCATCAATTCTTCTCTGTCCTTCTCCACATCAGTAATTTTTGCTTGGTAGTATTCCTTCTCGTTGTTGAGATTACGGAGCTTTGAACCTAACTTAAATCGCGAAATCAAATCGTTAGAATCCAAAAAAAACATCCATAAAAGAAAGCAAAGACCCGTAACTATATAAAAGTTTTTAAAGGCTGGCGGCAATTTTTTGAGCATAGTTTAAAAAATGATTATACGAAGATAGGAAAAAATTAGACAATCATTTTAATGGCATCTTAGGAATATAAGGTCTTTCGGGGTGTACAATCAATTGCTGCTTGAGCGGGTCAATGATCACATCCATGTCTTCCATTGGAATTGCTCCTAGCAAAACCTTGGAATTACTGAGCAAAACCATTGCCATAACATTTGTTTTACGATTTGAAAATCGCACTTCCACAGGACCAACCACTGGCAAATGAATAGTTGAACCGTCTGCGAGCGTTGCCAATTTTTTTATCAACTTCATGCAATCCAAGTTGCAGACTTATCTCTTCGTTAATAGCCAACATATATGCTCCACTATCTACCAGTGCTTTTACAGTAGTCTTTCTAATTTCACTTTCATCGATGTAGCCTCTACTGGCAACGGCCATGTATCCCGCATTGATGATTTCTATCGTGGCATAAACGAGTCCCATAACATTTATTCGTTTTTACAAAGGTATTAAAATCAGGTGAGATGTATTATCAATAAAAAAAACCGAAGATTACTCCTCGGCTTTTTATCAAGTTGAGCTTGTCGAAACTGAGCTTGTCGAAACTGAGCTTGTCGAAACCTATGTCAAGTTGATCTTGTCGAAACTTACATCTTCTTCCCAGGAAAATACGCCACCTCACCCAATTCCTCTTCTATGCGAATGAGTTGATTGTATTTCGCCATCCTGTCAGAGCGTGAAGCAGAACCAGTTTTGATCTGGCCACAGTTTAGTGCAACAGCTAAGTCTGCAATGGTGTTGTCTTCCGTTTCACCAGAGCGATGGCTCATAATGCTTTTGTACGAATTGCGTTTGGCTAAGTTCACTGCATCAATCGTTTCTGTCAACGTACCGATTTGATTTACTTTAATCAAGATCGCATTGCCTACACCTTTGTCAATTCCTTCTTGCAAGCGCTTTACATTGGTTACAAACAAATCGTCTCCTACCAACTGCACTTTCTTGCCTACGTTATCCGTCAATGCTTTCCAGCCAGCCCAATCGTCTTCGGCCAAACCATCTTCAATGGAAATGATCGGATATTTCTTTGTCCAATTCGTCCAGTATTCGGCCATCTCCAATGGCTTCAATTTCTTGCCCGATGATTTTTTGAATGTGTACGTTTTTGTTTTGCTGTCGTAAAATTCAGAAGCGGCAGGATCCAAGGCGATCATCACATCAGAACCCGGCTTGAAGCCAGCTTTCTCGATGGCTTTCAACACAATTTCAATGGCCTCTTCATTTGATTTGATGTTTGGTGCAAAGCCGCCTTCATCACCTACGTTGGTAGAAAGGCCTTGGTCATGCAATACTTTTTTCAACGTGTGGAAAATCTCTGCACCCATGCGCAAGGCTTCTGAGAAAGTTTTTGCGCCCACGGGCATCACCATAAACTCTTGAAAGTCGATGGAATTATCTGCATGGCTTCCACCATTCAAGATATTCATCATCGGCACAGGCAATGTGTTGGCATTCACTCCACCAATGTATCTGTACAATGATTGCCCTGCTTCCATCGCAGCCGCTTTCGCTACCGCCAACGAAACTCCGAGGACAGCATTTGCCCCCAGCTTGCTTTTGTTGGGCGTACCGTCCAATTCGATCATGATTTTGTCAATCAATGTTTGATCCATCACAGGAAAACCAACCACCTCCGCAGCGATTTTCGTGTTGACATTATTCACTGCTTTTAATACACCCTTGCCCATGTATTTCTTTTTGTCACCATCACGCAGCTCTACTGCCTCATGTGAACCAGTGGATGCGCCTGAAGGCACTGCTGCGCGGCCAAATGCACCTGACTCTGTGAACACATCTACTTCTACTGTTGGATTGCCACGGCTATCAAGTATCTGACGAGCGTGGATGCTTTCGATTAAACTCATGATTTTGATGTTAGATTTAAGATGTATGATTTAAGATTTAGAATTCCGCGTTGATTATGATGTCTAGACAAATAATTAAGGATGTTAGGATTAGGATTTGGGTTTCTTTTGATTTAAAGTTTTCAAGGATGCAGTAAAAATAGCCGTCAATTCATTTGATTCTTTTACCAATAGAGTTAGTTCTTTGTCATCCATTTTTAATAGCTCAACGTCAGCAATAAAAGTTAACCAAAAATGACTCTCATCTGCTTCTTCTAAAACTGTTTTTATCTTGTTAGTGAAATCCGCGTCAGACTTTCCTCTATTTGCTGCCCTATAGTTAGCGGCTACTGAAGAGGATGACTTTAATAATTGATAGGTGACCACTTTCGCAGCTTCTGACTTTGGTAACCGATCCATTAACTTAAAGACTCTAATGGCAAATTGTTTTGTTCTAGCCATTAGTTCATGTTTGTCCATAATCCTGATGTTAAATGTGAGATTTAAGATCTTAGAATTTAATTAGGTCATTAGTAACTCATAGCTTTGAATTTACACTGCACTGCAAATCTAACATCTTACATCCCACATCTTAAATTTTAAATCATCTCAAGAAATTGATCAAATAAGTATCTAGAATCATGCGGTCCTGGCGAAGCTTCAGGATGATATTGTACCGAAAACGCTTTCTTGTTTTTCAACCGAATGCCCATGATCGTCTTATCATTCAAATGAACGTGTGTCACTTCTACATTCGGGTTCTTATCTAAGTCTTTGTCGCTTACGGCAAAGCCATGATTTTGAGAGGTCATTTCACCTAAGCCCGAAATCAAATTTTTCACAGGATGGTTGAGCCCACGATGACCGTGGTGCATTTTAAAAGTAGAGAGGCCAGCGGCCAAGGCCAACAATTGATGTCCGAGGCAAATGCCGAACACTGGCTTATCGGCATCCAAAATATCTTTTACCGTTTTAATGGCATAGTCCATCACCGATGGGTCGCCAGGGCCATTGCTAATAAAATAACCATGCGGCTTCCACGCTTCCATTTCTTTATAGGTTGTCTTAGCAGGAAACACTTGCACGTAGCAGCCCCTTTCCGCTAAACACTTCACAATATTGTTTTTAATACCCACATCCAGTGCAGCTATTTTAATGGGCGCATTTACATCGCCCGCAAAATATGGTTTCTTCGTGCTCACAAGCGATGCCAACTCAAGTCCATCCATGGACGGCACTTTTTTCAATTCTTCTTTTAGTTGTTCAGGTGAAAGCTCCGAAGAGATGATCGCGTTCATCGCGCCCTTGCTGCGGATGTGGCGCACCAACTTGCGCGTGTCAATATCTGCAATGCCCACCACTCCGTGTTTCTCTAAGTAAGTCTGCAAGCTGTCCTTGGCCGTCTTGCGACTGAACTCCTCAGAGAATTCATTGATCACGATGCCTTGTATTTTGGGCGAGGCTGATTCGTTGTCCTCGGCCACAGTGCCATAGTTGCCTATGTGCGCAGAGGTGTTCACCACAATCTGCCCATGGTAAGACGGATCAGTGTAAATTTCCTGGTAGCCCGTCATGCCGGTGTTGAAACAAATCTCGCCACCGCTGGTTCCTTTTTTGCCTATAGCCTTCCCTTCTACCAGTAGGCCGTCTGCTAAGAGTAAGTATGCTTTTCCGTTCAAGGGAGTAGAATTAAATTTGGCAAAAATAGATATGTTATTGAAAGGTTGCGTATCCGCAAGGCTAATTCTTTTTGCACTCGATGGAATTTTAAGGATTCGGTGTTGGGGACTTAGGACTTGTGAAGTTAGGTAGCAAATTAATCTAAACTATTTGGGCGGTGGCAGGGCTATCCGTTCCAAGTCCTCGCTCTTTCCACAGCCCATTGAAATTATTATTTCTTCTTCTTCAAGGGAAACCCAAACCCCATCCGAATGTTCAGCCTGTCAGGGAAAGGCACCTTGTCGTGGTCGCTCCACAAGCGGTACATAGTCTGAATGTTTCCTGTAACCGATTTGAAAATCTTGAAATCCTTTTTCAGTCCCACCAATATGCTCCACTCCCAATCGCGTTTGCCAATGTCGGTGGAGTTGATCAACAGAGGGGGGATCACTGCATTCAAATATTCAATATCAGCCCGCGCACTAAACCCTTTGGGCAATTTGAACTCCGTGTAGTTGCGCAAGCCGTACACGCGATCTGAGATAGTGGGCAACCAACTGGCAAAGGTGATGCGCTCGATCCAGCCTAGGCCAGACTGAAAGCGAGGTGAGATGCGATAGGCGACCGATAGGTTTACATCCAACAACAAATCTTTTTGGCTCATGAACTGCAACGTGATACCCGGCACCAGTCTTTCTATCAGTGGTTTCCCGTGCAATGGGTTGGGCAATCGCTTGGGCAAGTCGGCCATGCTCTTCACTTCACTGTACTTCGTTTTCAACTTCGCCATCTTGTCCATTGCCCCTTTCAATATTTCCTCTTTGCCAGCAAAGTGGTTGGTGGCCTCTTTCATCACCATCTCTTTGGCCTCTTGCTTTGCCATTGAAAGCGCTGCGGAATCAGGGCGGCCGCCCAACTGCTTTTTGTATTTTTCAAGGTCGCCCGTCATTCCATCCAACTCTTTGCTGCCCACCATTTTCTTTGCTTCCTCTTCGGCCTTCTTATCCAGGTTTTTCACTTCGCCCAATTTGCCTTTGGAAATACTCTGCACGTCCTTACCGTATTTGCCCGCTTCGCCTGTGAGCTTTGTTAGCTCTTTTGTTTCGTTGGCAAGGTTTTTTAATTCTTTGATTTCGCCCACCCCCTCCATGCCCGGTATCTTGGTGCTGCCCACCGATGAGATGTTGACGCCTTTGGGGATCTCCATGCTTGGCAGTTTAGTACCACCAATTCCAAGGTCTGGGATTTTGCCATCCACCATGGGTACCTTGTAAGAACCAACGGACTGTTGCAGTTTATCCATAGGACCTTGCATTTCGGGCGGCAAGTTGAGAGACTTCAAACTTTCCGTGGCCTTGCCTTTCAGCTTCTCCACTTTTTGGTTCATCTCTGCTATCTTTTTTGTGCCTAGGTTTTTTACGCTATCCAGCTTTGCCGTAAGTTTAGAAGTGGGCAGCTTTACTGTTTGCAGGCTATCTATTTTATGTTGAAGGGACTTACTGGTAGCGTCTATCTTATCCAATGGCTTTTTATAGGCGAGTTGTAGGCTATCGGCCTTCGCTTGAAAACCCGAGCGGATGGAATCAACTTTATGATACGCTGCGCGAGCGGTGCTATCACCAGGAAGTTTTGCATTGTCGATTTTTGATTGAAGTGTCCTGTTAGTAGAATCAACTTTTTGGATGGCCCGCTCCGTTGCTTGCGTGGGCAAACGTAACGTATCTTTTTTTTCCTGCGCGGATGCAGCGCAAGTAGTAACTACAAAAATGATTAAAAGAAAAGCTTTTTTCACTGGACAAAAGTAAGCAATTCAGGGGTGACTTTTTCAGTAATCCACGGAAGCAGGGGAGCCCCAAAAATAAATCCTCAAACAAGCTTCCAACATCTCTTTACTTCTAGAAAAACAAATTGTTTTCCTGGTCAGTCTTTTTAGGTGAGTGCGTATGCTCAAGTTCTTCCGCTCAATGTGGTTGATGTTATATTGATGGGTGCCGTGAAGTATTGTTGGTATTAAATTTTTATACAGGCTCAACCCATCCGTGTGCACTTTCTTTGGTTCAGATAGTTGCACGGTGTCCAACACACGCTGCAATGTTTTTGAGTTGCGCTTGCCTACTTTAAAGTCGATCACTTCTTTGGTGTCCCTTCTTAACGCATACACTATCCAGTACAATCTCTTTTTGTTGCCGATGTAGGTGCGCATCTCGTCCACTTCATATTCTTTGCTTTGCAAAATAGGGAACAACCTAACAGTGGACTTTGCAATTCTTTTGATTTTACTAATAACCGTTGTACGCGATATTTTTAATATTCGCCCGATACTGCGTATGCCACAACCCTCGCGCACGAGGGTGGCCACTTGGCCATTAATGAACAATTGGCATCCAGCATAAACATAATTTTGTTGAAAACCCTTTTTGCAACTTTTGCACACATAACGCTGCATACCGTTTTTGCTCTTGCCGTTCTTGACCACCTCTAATTTGCATCTTAAACATTCCATGCCATCCTATTTTCTGTTACACTAAAGCGAACTTCAGCGCATTACATTCCCCACATTGCCCTAAAATAGAAAAAGATGGGCCAACACCCATCCTTTTCTTTTCAATTTCTTGTTTCTGTCTTTTCAATATCAGTTGATTCTCAATAGCTTATATGCTCCATCAACTTTTCTGTAACACTACCTCCACCCGCCCACGTTCCTTAGGTAGTCCAGCGAGCTGCCACCGCCAATCAGTGGGTTGCCCCCGTTGTCGGAGAAGCCCGCCCTATCACGTGCCGCACGCCTCTGAATACTCTCCTCGTACCAGTAGTTGGGCTCCGGGTCTGCACCATTAACATCCACCACCATGTTGGGCCGGTTGAAACTATAGTTGTATGGCGTGAGCCCCGCATATTTGTCCGCCATCGGATCGACTTGGTTCATCCGCCCAAGCACAGGGTCGAAGTTCCTGTAGTCCAAGTCATACAAATTTGTAGTTGCGTTCAGCTCTGTCCCTCCATTGGCCAAATAGTTGTTGCCCGTTGCGTTCTCCCTCGTCCACGAGTTGGCCGTGGGACTTTGAAAGGCGTAGTACTCATTGTATTGTATAACATTCGTCTTCGTCTGCACCACCTTAAAATCATCAAAGTACACCCAGTTGTTGCTCGCGGTCTCATAACTTAAATACACGAACATATACCCCGCTTCTTTTACTGTTATCTGTGGGATGCTGATCTTTTGCTTCGCAAAGTTCGCTGTCGCGGGCACGGCCGTCCAGCCCATGTCAACTACTTTGTACTGTTGATCGAACAAAATATAATTCAAATATGCGCTCGGCACCCCATCGCCTTGGTTGGGCGCGAGGCCTATCGCACTGAGTGCGGAATTGATACCATTGTAAATACTCCCGCTCTCGCCCGTGCCTCCGCTCACCCCGCCAAAGGCACTGGCAATAGATGTGACCATTGCCGTTACCGTGTTGTTGCTGCTGCCGTAGCCGCTTGCACTTTCGTAGTACGCGTACGTTTCCATATCTACTTTATCGCCCGGGTACACTTTCATGCTCTTCGCGGGCCCGGTGCTGTACGTCTGGTTCATGCGCACAACTTTCACGCCAGCAGGTGTGTTATTGGCTGATCCATACGGCACCACAAAGCTTGCGTTCACGTTGCTGAATAAATTACTGTTGTCGTTCGCATCGCCTTCAAAAGTAGCTGTGAGTGCTGTGGGTGTTGGTGTGGCTGATGAAAATAATACACGTGTGTTGCCTTGGTGATCGGCTATTGCGTATTGGTATTTAATCTTGGGCGGCCACGGGCTATCCGCTTTACTCCTCGCGCCCACACACGAGCCACGCTGCTGCGGGGTGCCGCTCCTATCCCTGCCGCTCGGGTTCACATCAACTTTATCTGTTTCAATCACTCTCAATATTTCAAACAACTTATGACTTCAATCTCAATTTTCCTACTTTTATTCTTTGTTCCTTAATCGGAACAACGTGGTATAGGATTACCGTAAAACTGCCCTGGTAAGTATGAGCGCGATGAAGTAAAGCCTTCCATTGAAGTGGCTTCCAAGATTGCCGATGCCCTCGAAGTGGGTTTGGATTTCATGCTTGGAAAAACCACGGCCGAACTCGATAAGAAAACTTTAGACCGCTTGCAGCAGATTCAAAAACTCCCCGAAGAGGAACAAAAAATAATCTACAAGGTGCTCGACTCCTGCGAGACTCGAAGGCTAAGCAGGCTTATGCCTAAAACAAAAAGATCGTTGGTCGGAGACCAACGATAACGGGGGTTTATATACTCCATCAACTTTTCTGTAACACTACCGTTAAACCTACTCTAAGTCTTTAAAGACTTTTGTGAACTCTAAATCATCGGGTACTCCTAATTTCTTGCGCTTTACATTAAATTGCTCTAAAGTCAATGGACCAAATAGGGCTTCTCCATTTTTCTGATCCGATTTTTCATTAATTGACAAAATGAAATAGTTTGTAATATTCTTATTCGGAGGGTGCGGAAATGTCCTTGGGTGCTGCTTTGCTATAATAAACTTATTGTTCCAACCAACAGCAAAAACTGTTGCCTCAATAATACCATCGTAATTGTATTCATCCCCTTCATGGTAACTTAAGATGCACCCTGCACCATCATCTGCTGCAACTAAATAATAATTGCCTATAACTTTTTCTTTTATTGCTAATCCACTACAATTAACAACTAGCATTAAAAAAAATATTTTTCTCATAGTCCTGTTTTTCTAAGAGGCTCAGTAAAAATATAAGTCTGATTATAGTTACCCATAGGCCCAGAGTTCCAATTCCATGAATAAGGCCACGCATTGTATAAAAATGAACCAAAGCTAGTAGTGTTTGAAATGGTGAACTGTAAATTATCTCCGGCCACATCAATTTGATAATGAAATGAACCGACAAATTGCTGTACTGGATTCGATCCCGCGCTTATTAACCCTTTTAAGCCAAAATCAGACTCTCCTGACTTCTTACCAATCATATAAAACTTCTCCCGTGCCTCTACTATTCCAGGGGCATTCATCATTGCTGTGGCAATCCTATCATTATTGAATGTCTTATCAGGGCTCGCTCCAGATATCCATCGAAAAAACATAAAAATTACTTGATCAGCACGATACCCCCAGTCCCATCTATACAAACCATTCCCAGGTCCACCATTAATTGAGGCAGTAAAATTTGGCAGGGACATTTGCTTCATTAAATTCATATGATAATTAACTGTGACTGGCAAAGGCATCTGCCCTGTCACTTTTGCCCATATGTATGCGTAGGTTGTTGCCTCCCTGCTGCCGAACTGGGTATTGGCCCATGAATTATGGTAGTCGTTGTAGGCCATGCCGTATGCAAGTGCCTGCTCCCCATTGGCGAAATCATGGTAGCCAGACTCGTTGTTCCATGTGCCACCGTAAGGGCCAATCTTGCCGAAATCTATCGTGTACGTGTTGCCGTCCCGCGTGATCCCGCCACCAGAACCACCACCGCCACTACCACCACCTCCCGCAGTGCCCCCGTCAATTGGCCTGTCCTTGAAGTAGCACCAACTACAGTAGGCTTTTCCGCCTGTGATGGAATCATCACCCATCGGGTCATTCAAAACAACAGGCGAGTTCATCGAATAATTATAAGGTGTTATCCCAGCATATTTACTTGCCATCGGATCCACCTGGTTCATCCTTCCAAGAGCAGGATCATAATTCCGGTAGAACAAATCCATCACGCCTGTTGTCGTGTTGAGCTCTGTGCCACCGTTGTAAAGGAAATTATTTGTGGTCGTGTTCTCGCGTGTCCAAGAGTTTGCTGTCTGGAGGCCGAAGGGATAGTACTCACTATACTGCAACACATTGGTCTTCGTCTGCACCACCTTAAAATCATCAAAGTACACCCAGTTGTTGCTCGCGGTCTCATAACTTAAATACACGAACATGTAGCCCGCTTCTTTTACTGTTATCTGTGGGATGCTAATTTTTTGCTTGGCAAAGTTCGCTGTGGCCGGCACGGCCGTCCAGCCCATATCCACCACTTTATATTGCTGGTCAAACAAAATATAATTCAAATATGCGCTCGGCACCCCATCGCCTTGGTTGGGGCCAAGGCCCACGTTGGTCAGCGCACTGTTGATGCCGCTAAAGATGCTCCCGCTCTCGCCAGCCCCTCCACTAACACCTCCAAAGGCAGAAGCGATGCTCGTCACCATTGCCGTCACCGTATTGTTGCTGCTACCGTAGCCGCTCGCGCTCTCGTAGTACGCGTATGTTTCCATATCCACTTTATCGCCCGGGTACACCTTCATGCTTTTTGCAGGGCCCGTGCTGTACGTTTGGTTCATGCGAACAACCTTCACGCCAGCAGGTGTGTTGTTCGCGCTGCCATAAGGCACTACAAAGCTTGCATTTACATTGCTGTAGAGATTGGAATTATCATTGGCATCACCTTCAAAAGTTGCCGTGAGTGTTGTAGGCGTTGGTGTGGCTGATGAAAACAATACACGTGTGTTGCCTTGGTGATCGGCTATCGCATATTGGTATTCGTAACTACTTCCGTTCTTCACCACGCGACCTTCGGGTGAAGAGAAAAATGATAGAGCGTTGTTCGTGTAGACAAAACCCCCTATGTAATCCGTGGTGGTTGTTATACTATTGGCGAGTGTCACTGTCTTCAATTTTGTTCCAGCGGCATCGTAGGTGTACGTTACTGTTTTTGCTGGCGTGCCGCTGTACGTTACCACCTGTGGCTTGCCCAACACATTGTAGGTGATGCCGCTGATGCCCTTGTTCAAATCCTTGTTCATGCTGCCATCGGTGGTGTAGTTATACTCGGTGGCCGCGGTGCTGCCGTTCTTGAAATCGCCCACGCCTATTGTGGTCGCCACCGCATCCTCCACCTTCAGCATCTGGTTGCTATTGGCAGTGTAGCTGTAGGTAAGCTGGTCAATGGTCAGTGGTGAACTGGTAACGGTAGTGCCAGAGAGGCCGCGGTCATTCTGCGTGCGTAGCAGCGTCATCATGTTGCCGTTGTGGTCGTAGGTCATCGTCTCGTTCAGGGTGTTCACTTCTTTCGTCCACGCTGCGCCTGTGTTCGCCTGGAAGGCCGCACTTTTTAGTTTATCGCTCTTGTCATAAATGTATTTGTAGCTGCGCTGGTCTGCAGAGCCTGACGCGAGCCCTGGCCCTTTCCATTTGGCCGCGCTCACATTGCCGTTGAAGTATAATGTGTTGCCCAACGCACTTGCCTCTGCCGTTTGGTAGCTCAGCTCCACGCCAAAATAATCGTTGGTGTCATCGTTGGTCACGCCATCATTCGTCAATTGAGCATTGTTAATTGTCTTCAGCCATCCACGTATGTTATATCTCATGTCCACACTTTGCAAATAACTTGCACCGTTCACATGGAGTTTTTTATCTACTACTTGCCCAAGTATGTTGTAAGAATACGCAGCCAATTGTTGCTCTGTGGCCCCGTTGATGCTGTGAAAAATACCCAACGTCCTCCAGTTGGGGTCGTAGGTGTAGCGTTGCTGCACCGCCACGGTGGTAGAGGCCGGCCCCGCGTGGGTGGTCTTGGTCTTGTCTACATGCCCGGCCAAGTCCAAATAAAGCACACTTGTTTTATCAATGCCCGTTAGGTTAAGGTGGTTGTTACTCTGTGTCTGCAAAGTGCGATCGTATTGATCATAGAAGATGGCGCTCTTCAGCCAACTAGAGGTACCCACCACCAGCTTGCCACTGCCCGTGGGCAGGTTGCGGGTGTTGGTGTTAGCGGCAGTGGGCAGACCCGCGAGGTGGGCATTGTCGTAGACAAAATCGGCCGTGCCGTTTTGGTCAAAGTCGTAGCCATCGTAATAGCTGGCGGCCAATACAGAAATATTGCTGGCAGGCGTTGTAACATTGGCCGTGGGGAAAGCAGCATTGGTGTAACCTTTATAGGTGGTGGCGTTCACATTGGTGGGGCTTTCAAAGTACGGCTGCGTAGAGTAATCAATGGCAATGAGTAAGCCCTGCACGGCCTTGCGTGAGATTTGTGTGGTGTTCTTGTAAATGCCGCTGTACGCAGGGCGGTTATACTGGTCGTATTTGGTGTACATCCATTGGTTGCTGGCCCGCAAGAGGCCATCTTGCGTCAGTGCCACACGGCCCAGTTTGTCATACACAATGTACTTCACGGCCGCGCCCGGCTCTATCTTTTCTACTACACGGCCAAGGCTGTCGTACAGATATTTGTACACCAGCTTATCGGTAGTAGCGTTGCTCGCTACGTTATAGGCCACGGTCGCACCCATCAGTGCCACCGCCTTGGGCGGCACTTGGTATTTCAATCGGCCAAACTCGTCATAGATGTAGTAGGTCTGCAGCCAGTTCACGGTGCTGCCGCTGATCACCTCGTCCAGTTGCACTTGCTTCAATACGGTCTGCCCTTGCTTATTGTTAAAGGTGCGCACTTGGTTGCCGTTCTCATCGGTGGTCACGTTCACCATCACGGTATTGGCGGGGTAATTTCCTGCGGTAGTGCCATCTATTTTCCAATAGCGCACAGGGTAGGTAGCCGTGTTGATGGTGCTAGTGTTGCGCACGGTGTGGGTAGTGCCAGGCTGCCAGTCGGTGCCGGGTGCGCCCTGCTCTATCACGCGCGCATCGGGTGCAGCGCGGTGCACGCTGCGGGCGTAGGGGTTGGCATCGGTGGCAACTAGTGCAGTGTTTTGGTAAAACAGTTTTTGTTCACTCAGCGCGTATTGGAAGGTTGCACCACCTCGAATGGAATTAAGCCTAAGCCGCCCATCTCGGGTGGCTGTAGCATAAGGTAAAAAGGTACTGTCCACCAAGCCTTGCCGGCCATAGGCAACGGGGCTAACTAAATCGGTTTGCGTGGCGCTCTGCCCAATGGCCACCGTTTGAAACGTGCGGCCCATGCCGTCTTGGTAGGCCACCGTCTGCATCAGGTCTTTTTGTGCCAATGAAAACAATGAAGTGGCCATGTTCACCCCTTCTTTCATAATGCGTGTACTGCTCACATAGTTGATGGGTGCAGGTTGGTTGATCAATGTAGTGCCGACACTTATGGGCGCAGAGGCACACTCTATAGCAGAAGGTGATACTTTGGTGGCCACGGTATAATTGCCAGCCACCGAAGTAGTGAGGGAAGAGAGCGTTTGGCCGCTCACATTCACATCATCTCTTTTCCACTGGTATGAATCGAAGGTGGAGGTAGAGAGGGTGACCGTTGCATCGCTGGTGCTTCCATAGGAGAAAATAGTAGGGCCGTTGGCAGATACTACTGGTGTGGGGTACATGGTAAGGGTGACAGGTAAGCGTGCGTCTGTACTCTCACAGCCCGTAGTAGTGTTATAGCTGGCAATATAATACGTGGTAGTAATAGAGGTAGCGGGGGATTTGATACCAGTAGTCAAGGGCGTGCCACCTGTGGGAGTATTGTACCAGTTCACAGAGTTGGCATTGCTGCCCGGAGTTGCTTTTAAGATACCAGTGCCACACAATGAAATAGAGGTGGCAATGGGTGAAGTGGGTAAAGCACTATATATAAATAACGTAACAGGCAACCGCGCTGCCGGGCTCTCGCAACCTGAGGTAGTATTGTAGCTGGTGAGGTAGTAGGTAGTGGTGGCAGAAGTAATGGGCGAGCTGGTATTAGTGGTCAATAAATTTCCGCCAGTGGCTGTGTCATACCATCTTACCGAATTGGCATTCGCGCCTGGTAGGGCTGTCATCGAGCCGCTCGCCCCGCATACAGATGTGTTGGAGGCAGTGGGGGCCGCGGGCAATGCGCCAATGGAAAGTGTTACCGCCATGCGGGTCTTTGTTTCACAGGTAGTGGTGGCGTTGTAAGAGGTAACATAATAAGTGGTGGTAGTAGTGGTACTTGGTGAAGTAGTGCTGGTGGCCAACAACGTGCCGCCAGGTAGGTTAGCATCGTACCAACGCACGGTGGTCCCACTGGTGCCCACCCCTGCATTGAGCGTAAATGGGCCGCTACCACAAAAAGTCGTAGACGAAACAACAGGGAAACCAGGTTCAGGGTTAATGATAACCGTAACAGTGACCCCCGTGCTTTGGCAGCCAGTAGTGGTATTAAAAGTGGTCACATAAAAGCTGGTATTGGTCAATGTAACAAAGGGTGATGTGGTGCTCGTGGCCAACAGTGTCCCATCCTGAAAGTCGTACCATAATGCCGAGTTGCCACCAGCCCCAGGGGTAGCAGTAATAGAACCCTTTTGGCATAGTGCGGTATTGCCAAAGGTGGGTGCACTGGGCACCGCGCCAACGGTAAGCGTCACTGGTACACGTGGCGTGGTTTCGCAAATGGAGCCAGAAACAATATAACCAGCCATATAATAAGTGGTGGTGGTAGTAGTGGGGGGTGACACAAAATTTGTAGACAGCGGTGTACCGCCAGTGGGCACAGCGTACCAACGCACCTTGCCCGTAGGGATGGTGGCCGTTATCGTAAAGGGGCCCGCACCACAAAACTGGGTAGAGGTGGCACTGGGCGATTGAGAGGGAATCGGGTCAATCGATAAGGTAACAGGCAGCCGCGCAGCCGTGCTTTCACAGCCCGAAGTGGTATTATAGCTGGTGAGGTAATAAGTGGTAGTGGTAGAAACGGTGGGCGAGGTAGTGCCCGTGGTCACCAGGTTGCCCCCGGTAGCTGCATCATACCATCGCACTGTATTTGCGTTCGTACCAGGGGTGGCAGTCATCGAGCCACTGGTGCCGCATATAGTGGTGCTAGAAGCGGTGGGGGCTGTCGGCAACCCGCCAATGGTAAGTGTTACGGACGAGCGGGTCTTTGTTTCGCAGGTAGTGGTGGCGTTGTAAGAGGTAACATAATAAGTGGTGGTAGTAGTGGTACTGGGTGAAGTAGTGCTAGTGGCCAACAACGTGCCGCCAGGCAGGTCGGCATCATACCATCGCACAGTAGTACCATTGGTACCTACTCCCGCAGTAAGAGTAAAAGGGCCGACCCCGCAAAATAGGGTAGATGAAAATGTCGGGGAAAACGGCTCGGGGTTAAGGGTAACGGTAACCGTCACACCTGCACTTTGACAGCCAGTTGTGGTATTATAAGTGGCCACATAGAAGCTGGTATTTGTAAAAGCAACAAAGGGCGATGTGGTGCCAGTCGCCAACAATGTTCCACCTAGAAAATCATACCAGAGAGCCGAGTTGCCTCCAGCCCCAGGAGTAGCGGTGATAGAACCCTTTTTACAAAGGGAAGTACTGGCAAAGGTGGGTGTGCCCAAGGCAGAACAAACAGTAACATTCAAGGTAGAAATGACCGTATTTTTATTTTGGAAATTCAGCGTGCCTGCACCCACGGCCGTCCATTGAACCGTACAGGTATAGGTTGTTCCACTGGAGGAAGAAGTAATGACAGTGCCATTGACAATAGTCCATCTAGGAATGGGGTTGACAATGCCATCGTCATAGGTATAGTCAATATTAACCCCAGGCGTAACAGCGGTAGGACCCACGATTTGGGCAACTGTACCCGAAAAAGCAAGGCAGAGCAAGCCTGCTAAAAGCCCAATAGGCAAGGTACGTTTTTGTGACTTTAAAAGGATTCTCATACTCAACCAATAACAATTAACCATTAACTAAAAAGTATTAACCTGTCCTATTGAATACCTATGCTTAAGTCTACTGCCAGAGGGCTGTGAAAGATCAACGGTGATAAAAGCACCTGTAGCGTCCCGCATAAAAGTGAGCGTACCTGTTTCTCCATCCAATGCAATGCTGTAAACCATTTGACCGTTTGCTTGCACACTTGCCCACGTGCCTACCATTTGGGTAACTATAAACGTTGTTGCGTAAGCTCCATTCTTTTGTTTCCACACAATGGCTTGCGCCCCGTTCGTTTCAAACACACAATTGTAAACAGAGACCTTGTTCGTGTTCAAATCGCTCAAACCTGTAACTGTCCATATCAACTTGGTCGCCCGAATATCTTGCGCAATACCATAGCCAGCTGAAATAATTAAAGCAAAAACAAACAGCGATCTTTTCATTGACAGGGCGTATTGATGATGTAGTTAATAGTATATGATTGCGTGCCGAGCACCATCCCGTTGTTGCAAGGGCTCACTGGCTTCGTCTGAACATCCTTAGTAATAGAAGCAGTGCAGTAAACGCTATATGATTTTCCATAGCGAGGCATTTGGATTGAAGTTCCCGCCAAGTTGGTTGTACCAATATTGGATATATTGAGTCCATCAATATCTGTCACCTTCCATGTATAGTTCAAGGTCCACCCAGGAAACGGCCCTCCAGAAATGGCGGCCGTGAAAGTCCTTACCCCGTCATCCACTGGTGCGCAATAATAAATATTTTTGTCAGTGATGTTGGGGAAGTTGGTACAAATGGCGGTAAGATCCATGGTTAGCCCGCTCACCTCCACACAAAAATCCTCGGTAGTAGAGACCGATTCGTATCCCAACTTTGATGCAATGACAGTAATCTTAAATACACCAAACGTATTGGGTATCCAAGAAGCTACATTGGCCGTGCTTGGCAAAGGAACAACATTACCAGCTGGATCTTTCACTATCCATTGGTAGGTCACTTGGGTAAGGCAGGTGGGCGCAGCCGTAAGCGTGACCACAGTGCTTTTAGTGAGGTGGGTAAGGCTGGCCGTAAACCCAGCCGTAAGTAAGATGGAACCTTGTTTTTGTAATCCATATTCTTGCACTTCCACCAAGTTGCGTTTGTGGTCATAGGTGGTTGTCTTCCGGCCCATGCCATCATAGTTGATCACCGTGCTGTTGCCGCGATCATCCGATTGCGAGGTGATTCCCGAAAGAAGCGAAAAAGTATTATGGCTCACTCGTGCAGTCTTGGGCAAGGCAACAAAATCATCAATGGCTATGAGTGTAGTTGAGGTGGTGGATACTATCAAAGAAAAAGAACTAGCCACATTAGTCACATCCAAGAAACCCTCTAGATAAGTCCATTGGTTAGTACCTGCAATGTTTAAAGTTAAAGTCGATTGCACAGTCGCTCCGTTCTTTGCTTGCACATTGATCGTTCCCGCAGCCGTAGATTTTGCCCAGAAAGATACCCGATAGGAAGTCCCCAATTTAACGATGGGTGTTACGGTTGCCAGAGAGAAACTGTTACTGATAGTGGCGGCAGCTTTCCCCGTCCAACTAGATGATGAACCACCACCAGAATTGGTCATGCCGCGATCATTGAAAAACTCAAATCCTTCGTATACTGCATTCTCTGCTTTGCAATTGGCAAAGCTTGCCAGCGGAGTTGTTATCCCTGGTGAGTAGTGGGCACCACTCGAAACCAATGTCACGGGATCAGTTTGATTGACAAGCAATGCATTCTTGTATTCATAGGTCGGGCCAGGGATGTACTTGACATCGGACGTAAAGTTATTGGAGCTGCTCGTGGCAGGTGCAAAGGCAAGCCCTTGAGGAAAACTCTTTTTCTGGTTCAGTAAAACTGTGCCATCAACGGATGTGTTGTCCTTAAAAATATTTAGCTGCGCACCACTGTAATTTTCCACTCCGCCAACAGGCTTGAACTTTTGATAGGTCTCGATCACTTCCCCACTGCGGTTGGCGATAGCACTATTCAATTTGAAAATGGCATTCGCCTGTATATCACCTATAGCAGGTGCAGTAATGTTGTTGAAATCTTGCGCATACTTTATAAACGACTTGGATTCAGAGCCATCATCATTGGTTTGCGTTGTTTGCACCACCATATTCTGTGCATTGTAGGCATAGGTGGTGACTACCATGGTAGAGTCAGCTTGTGATTGCTCGCCAATTACCTTATTGTATTCCTTCCATAAGATGCGCGATTGGTTAACGGGTATATCATAAACACTGTAATGGTAGTTGGTGCCCATCACCTCCTCAAAGAACTCAAACTTCACACCCTTTACGGATGGACCACTGGCCAAATTGATGTATGACCTCCTCGTTTCGCGGGTCAAGCTTCCATCTTGTGCATATTCTGAAACGCGGGTCAGAAGGCCCCTTTTAAAATCGAGGTCTTGATTAGGTGCAAAGGGGAAATTATAAGTGCCGTTCTGTAGCAGCCCAACAGGGCAGGCAGAACCAGCAACCCTGGCCACTTTACTAGCAGAGGCGGTTGGTATCACATCAGGATACATATTGGGGAGATCATATTTAAAAACCCTAGATCCTTGTCCGCCAATGATTTCCTTTACACGTGCATAAAGTACCTGTGACCCTTGGCCAAGGTCTGATTGGCTTCGGTAAACTGTGGAGCCATCCGTAAAAGCAAAGGAAGGAGGATAAGTTATCTTGCCACTGGTAGTGGTGCCTGTATCGTCCGTTGCATATTGATAGCTTTTGGTAAGCTTAGGCCACTGAAAACTTGTTCCCAGAGATCTTCCATAAGCAGGCTCTCCACCACCTGTAGTAATGGATGCAACCCGCACGCCAGGCCCGTTTAATTGTTCATTAGTGCTTGCATCAAAATATTTATTTGCTTCATACGTGAATGAAGTATATCCACCAGTGGGGTAATCAATATTTCTTAACGACCCGAAATTGGTGTAACTGCTGTTGGGTAACATACCTCCGTTACTGAGCAATGTTTGTGTAGCCGTCAACCCTGGTATCGGTGTTACCCGAAAGCGCCTCGCCCCTGTTTCACTCTGATAAAAATATACAGTTGGTATGTTTTTGTTGTTGTCAACTCCGTTATAGTAGCCGAAAAAATCCTCGCCCCATCCTGTCAACCATGGCATATTGGTGCGGATCGTATAAGTATCAGAATCGATCCAACTAGGGTCTATCCCATTATAGCTGAAAACAAATGGGGTCAATGCCGTGCATTCACTCTCTTGCTTCACTTCCATTAAGAAAGGTTTTTGGGGTGTAAAAAAGCTATTGTCCCCCTTCACGTTCTTGTAAACAAATTCATAACTCCTTGTCTCACCACCAGCCGCAAGGGTAATATTGTAGATCCTTGAATTCATCCAAGAGAAATCAATGAATTGATTGCCTGCTTGAATTCTAGTAATAACTTGGGGAGTGAATTTATCAATAATGTAATAAAGTGTATCAGCTTTATTAGTCTGGATCGGATAAATACGCGTCACGTATTTTACGGAGGCGACTTCCTTGATGGGACTATAGGTGAAATTTATTATTGACCCAGTAGTTGCACTTGTGATAGACATCAATTGCCAGGTCATGGCAAAACTTACTGGCAACTGGTAGTAGGCCCAATCTCTGTTGAGCATATCCACCGGCACATTGTTCTTGAATTGTTTAGCCTCTCGCAGTATCGATTCGATGGCCGAGAACGTATAGGTTATCCCTGTATTGGTTTTTATAGTAAAAGTTACCCCGGAAAAAACAATGGACAGGTTCTGATATGGCAGTAGCTTAGGTAATCCATCTGCACCAAATACAAACTTGCCAGAGATACCAGGGGCATTGAAATAAAACATATCTGGTTCAGGGTCATTTGTAAACTTCAGGCTATTGGCAAGGAAGTTCCAATCGGTTGCTTCATCTGTGCAAATGGCCAAGTTATCATCTGCCGATGGCGTAAAACCCTGGACTGTCGATGCATTGCTGTAAATCCACCCCTTGCGTTGGTCGTTGTTCTTGGTGTAGTCATCTGGCAACCCTCTCACTTCGCGCGTGATCGATCCGCCCATGTTCACGTTCCAGCCCATGCCAGCATTGCCAGACCCCTCATTCACCCGCAGCGCACCCCCATGGTGCGATAGGCTGACAGAGGCACTCAAATCCAAATTTTGGATCTCGCCCAACGGCAAGTTGACCACCGCCCTGCCCGTGAGCGGGTCCACGCTCTGGCCATACAGGGTATTACTCACCAATGAAACAAGCAAGGCTATCTTAATGGCACGGAAGGTGAACATACGGTTTGGTTCTGGGTCTATTGGTCTAGGTCAAAAAGAATTTCCACAATGCTACAAAACTATTCCCTCCACCGCAACAGGGAAAACCCCGTTGACTTTGTCAGTTTATTTTACGATTGGTTTCTATGTGCACTGGATAAACTCCCTTTCCCCCGGAGAAGGGCCGGGGAGGAGGAAGCATGATCTGCCTAGAAGAAGAGCTGGGGAGGAGGCGAAATTTCGATGCGCTTAAACGCATTCCCTAAATCTACGTTTCCAAAAACCACCACTAAATGTTCACAAAAAGTCCATCCAAAGTGTAAATTTTTTTATCCCGTTTCGTTAAAGCACACAGAAGGTAACAACACTTAACCCTTCTATATTATGGCTTCAACAAATGAAACAGGCCATGCCAAAAATGTGGCCAACTTCCTAGAACTACTTGGCTTTTGCATTGGCTATGGGCCAGACTACAACCCAACCAAAGCTGCCCTCAAGCTGCCCACATTGCAAACCTTGCACATTAGTGCAGCCAAGTCAATCGAGGCACTGGACTTTGCAAACACCGCATTGGACAATGCCACCAACGACCGCGAAATAGCCTTTGCTCCACTGAAGAAACTCGTTACTAGAATAGTCAATGCGTTATCGGCCACAGATGCCATGCCTCAAACAGTGGACGATGCAAACAAGGCGAGCTTCAAAATACAAGGAAGGCGCGCCAGCGCAAAAGTGGCACCCACGCCAGCCAAAGATGGCCAGCCTGCGAAAGAATCTACTTCTATCTCAACCTCTCAGCAAAGCTTTGATAACCAAGTGGCCAACTTCGCCAAGCTTATTCAAACGCTTTCTGCAGAGCCATTGTATGTGCCCAATGAAACCGATCTGCAAGTGGCTTCACTGAATGTGCTGCACACCGATTTGAAAAACAAAAATGCAGATGTGGTAACGGCCACCACAGCGGCCAGCAATGCCCTCATTGAAAGGAACAAAATCTTATATGATAAAACCACGGGGCTTTGTGCCACCGCACTGGCTGTGAAGAAATATGTAAAATCGGTATTCGATGCTACCAATCCTAAATTTCTGCAGGTGAGCGGCATCGCTTTTAAAACAATCAAATAAGGCAGTAAAAGAATAAACTTTTCTTCAAAACCCTTTGGCGGCAAACGTAAAAGCCCCAAAGGGTTTTTTATTGGTGGCCACTGCAATCATGGTTATACTTCCTGTATTTATAAAACTCAAGGCAGCGGTTGTATTTGCTGCCACAGCTTCCGTATTTGTTATAGCTGCATTCAAAGGTATGCCTCCTGCATTCATAAAACTGGAGGCTGCACTTATAATTGTCGCCTCCGCTTTTATAAAACTTGCGGCTGCACTTATAATTCTTGCAACTGCTTTTGTAAAACGTAAAGCCGCATTGTTATTTGTTGTGGCTGCTTTTATAAAACTCCAAACTGCTTTGTTGTTGATAATCCCTGCATCTCTCAAACTCCCTCCTGCGCTTTTATTGATAGCAATCGCCTTTCTCAATGTTGACCTACGTCTTCAAAAAAAACTAGGCAACAAAAAAGGGATTGAACAATGTCCAATCCCTTTTCACATCGGGGTCTTCCGTAGTAGACCCCGATGACAAATTACTTATTCTTCTTTCTTAGTTTTCTTAGCAGCTTTCTTTGGCTTCTCCTCTGATGTCTCCGATACTACTTCCGCATCTTCTACGCCTTCTTCCTTCTTGCCTTTGCGTCCTCTGCGGGTTTTGGCTTTCTTCTCAGCACCATCCTTTTTGTAAATGTCGTTGAAGTCTACTAGTTCCATCATGCACATATCAGCGGCATCGCCCAAGCGAGCATCGCCCAATTTAATGATGCGCGTGTAACCACCTGCACGGGTCGCAATACGCCCTGCTATTTCGCCAAACAATGTCTTGATAGACTCTTTGTCTTGCAAATACGCAAACACCGTTCTGCGTGAGTGCGTAGTGTCATTCTTTGCTTTGGTCAGCAAAGGCTCCACATATTTACGCAATGCTTTTGCTTTCGCCACCGTGGTAGTGATACGCTTGTGCAATATCAGCGAAGCTGCCATGTTGGATAACAACGCGTGACGGTGCGCTGACTTACGGCCAAGATGGTTGATTTTTTTACCGTGTCTCATTGTGTTAGTCCTCCTCCAATTTATATTTTACTAGGTCCATTCCGAAGGTCAAGTTCTTATCGGCCACTAGTTGCTCTAGCTCGGCCAATGATTTCTTACCAAAGTTACGGAACTTCATCATGTCTGATATGTCCAACCTTACTAGGTCTCCCAATGTCTTTACTTCTGCTGCTTTCAAGCAATTGTAAGCACGAACAGAAAGATCTAAGTCGTGAAGTTGTGTTTTCAACAATTTACGCATGTGCAACATCTCTTCGTCTACTTGCTCTACTTCGCTGTCCTTGGTTGTTTCCAACTCAATAGATTTGTCAGAGAACAAACGGAAGTGTTGAATCAAAATGAACGCAGCTCCTTCCAATGCTTTCTCAGGATGGATAGAACCATCTGTTTCAATATCAATCAACAATTTCTCGTAGTCAGTCTTTTGCTCAACGCGTGTGTTCTCCACACTGTACTTTACATTCTTTACAGGTGTGAAAATAGCATCGATGGGAATGAAACCGAAAACTTGTTCGTTGGGTTTGCTTTCTTCAGCAGGCAAATAGCCTCTGCCCTTCTCTACCAACAATTCTATTTCAATGTGCGCGCTCTCATCTAAGTTACATATCACATTATCTGGATTTAAGATTTCGTAGCCCGCAGTGAACTTAGCGATATCGCCAGCCTTCAATTGCTTTTGTTTCTTTACGTTCACCACTACTTTGGTGTCGTTTGATTCGCCCACTTTGCGGAAGCGCACTTGCTTCAAGTTCAAAATGATTTCGGCTACATCTTCTACTACGCCTTCTATGGTAGAAAACTCATGCAACACACCTGGTATTTTAATTCCTGTGATCGCATAGCCTTCCAATGAAGACAATAAAATTCTGCGCAAGGCATTGCCAATGGTAACGCCATATCCTTTTTCCAAAGGCTTGAAGGTAAAGAAGCCGTGAAAGTCATCTGACTTCTCCATCACCACTTTCTCCGGCATTTGAAATGCTAATATTGACATAAGCGATTTTAAAATTAAAGGTTAGAATTACTTAGAATACAACTCGACAATCAACTGCTCGTTGATGTTCTCTGGGATATCTTGGCGCGGAGGTAAGTTGATCAACTTCCCTTCCATCTCTTTCAAGTCCCACTCCAGCCAATTATACTTTTTTGCACCTTGAATAGACAAGGAGTTATTGATTGATTCCAATGATTTTGATTTCTCACGAACGGCAATCACATCACCAGGGCGCAAAAATGCCGATGGTATGTTCAATACATCGCCATTGACAGTAATGTGCTTGTGCACCACCAACTGACGGGCTGCTCTGCGAGTAGGCGCTACACCCAATCTGTAAACAGTGTTGTCCAAGCGAGACTCTAACATCTGCAAAAGCACCTCGCCCGTAACTCCTTTTTTCGCAGAAGCTTTATGGAAGGTGTTTTCAAATTGTTTCTCTAAAATCCCATAGATGAACTTTGCCTTTTGCTTCTCTGCCAACTGCACAGCATATTCAGATTGCTTACGCTTCTTGCCTTTGCCATGCTGGCCAGCAGGATAGTTTTTCTTTGCCAACGTTTTGCTGTCGCCAAAGATCGGTTCGTTATACCTTCTGGAAATCCTTGTTTTGGGGCCGGTGTACCTTGCCATATTCTTATTTTTGATTTTAGATGGATGATTCACGATTTAACTCGCTTCACCAACCACCATTGTATTTTCCTTTTAAAAAATCTAAAATCGTAATTCTCAAATCGTAAATTCTTACACTCTTCTCTTCTTTGGTGGTCTACACCCATTGTGCGGCATCGGAGTGAAATCTCTGATGATGGTGACTTCCACACCAGATGCTTGAATGGCACGGATAGCTGACTCGCGTCCTGCTCCTGGGCCTTTTACAAACACTTCTACTTTGCGAACGCCTAGTTCAAATGCCTTGGTAGAACACTCTTGTGCAGCAACCTGTGCGGCATACGGAGTATTTTTCTTTGAGCCTTTGAATCCCATCTTTCCAGCCGATGCCCAAGACACTACTTGCCCTGTGGTATTGGTGATAGAGATGATGATGTTATTGAAGGTAGCACGGATGTGAGCTTGACCAATGGCCTCCACATTCACTACGCGCTTTTTGCTCTTGTCCTTCTTCTTTTCAACTGCAGGTGCTGCCATACGAAAAGTTATTATTGTTTATTGATTACCTAAATTATCCTTTCACTGCCTTCTTCTTGTTCGCTACTGTCTTACGTTTGCCCTTGCGTGTGCGTGAGTTGTTCTTGGTCTTTTGTCCACGCACAGGCAAGCCCTTGCGGTGACGTAGGCCACGGTAACAACCGATGTCCATCAATCGCTTGATGCTCAATTGCACCTCTGATTTCAGCGAACCTTCAATCCTGAATTGCTCAGCAATGATGGCGCGTATGGCATTCGATTCTTCATCGTTCCAATCCTTTACCTTTTTGTCTAAGCTCACTTTGGCTTGGCTCAAAATACTTTGGGCTGACCTACGGCCAATACCAAAAATATAGGTAAGGCTGATTTCGCCTCTTTTGTTATCTGGAATATCAACACCTGCAATACGTGCCATAATTATCCTTGTCTTTGTTTATACCGTGGATTCTTTTTGTTGATCACAAATAATTTTCCTTTGCGCCTGATGATCTTACAATCGGCACTCCGCTTTTTTATTGATGCTCTTACTTTCATACCTCTCTATTTATATCTGAACGTAATCCTTCCTTTAGTCAAATCGTAAGGAGACATTTCTAATCTCACTTTGTCACCCGGCAATATGCGGATATAGTGCATCCTCATTTTACCTGATATATGTGCCAATACTTCGTGACCATTTTCTAACTGCACTTTAAACATCGCATTAGATAACGCCTCCTGTATTGTTCCGTCTTGTTCTATCGACTTTTGTTTCGCCATTTAAAACTATAACTCTCTTCTATGTATTCGTGTGTTGTCAAAATCTCCGTTCGGTCTTTGTAAATCGCCACCATGTGCTCGAAATGAGCAGAAGGTTTGCGGTCATTTGTCCGGATCGTCCATCCATCTTTTTCCTGAACCACTTTCTTCGTACCCATGTTGATCATGGGCTCAATCGCGAAAACCATTCCTGGCATAATCTTCGGTCCCTTTCCCCTCTTTCCGTAGTTGGGTACTTCGGGGTCTTCGTGCAAGTCTTTTCCTACACCATGACCGACCAACTCCCGCACCACACCATAACCGAACTTTTCCACAAAACTTTGCACTGCAAATCCTATGTCACCAATGCGATTTCCCACTTTTGCCTGAGCAATGCCCAGATAAAGTGATTCATATGTCCGATTCAACAAGTTCAACACTTCTTCACTTACACCTTCCAAAGGGTAGGTGTAAGCCGAATCACTATGAAACCCTTTATACAACACCCCACAATCGATGGACACAATGTCTTTCTCCTTCAATTCATACTCCCCAGGAAACCCATGCACCACTACATCATTGACAGAGATGCAAAGGGAAGCTGGAAATGAACCATTATAGTTCAAGAACGAAGGCACCCCATTGTGGTCACGTATAAATTCCTCGGCAATGCTATCCAGTTTCTTCGTTTTCACTCCCGGCTTGATGGCCTTCGCTACTTCCGCATGCGCCTTTGCTAAAACTTGGGCGCTTTCTTTAATAATCTGAATATCATTGTCCGTCTTATAGTGAACCATTCAACTTTAAGCCGCAGCAATCTGAGAACGTCCTTTCACTCTTCCGGATTTCATCATCCCTTCGTAGTGACGCATCAACAGATAACTTTCAATCTGTTGAAGCGTATCTAACACTACGCCCACCAAAATGAGGAGCGATGTGCCACCGTAGAAGTATGCAAAGTTTTGCGTTATACCCGCCTTCACTGCAAATGCAGGAAGAATGGCCACCGCTGCTAATAACAATGCACCCGGTAAAGTAATCTTTGATAAAATACTATCTATAAATTCCGCTGTTTGCTTTCCTGGCTTGATACCCGGAACAAACCCACCATTTCTTTTCAAATTTTCAGCAATGTCGTTGGATGGCACTGTGATAGCTGTATAGAAGAAAGTGAAAATGATAATCAACGAAGCAAACAACAAATTATACTGCCAAGAAGTAAAGTCTGCGAAAGTAGAACCCACATACGCGCTCACATCGCTATCTCTCCAGATTTGTGCAACCAACGGAGGGATGAACATCAATGCTTGTGCAAAGATGATTGGCATTACACCTGCGGAGTTCAACTTCAATGGAATGAAGTCGCGCTTGCCACCGTATAATTTATTTCCCACTACTTGCTTTGCATATTGAACAGGGATTCTGCGAACGGCTTGCGTCATCGCGATCACACCTACTACCACAAAGAACAATGCTAAGAATTCGAGGATTATGGTTAAGCCACCAGCCAATCCTTTAGTATCCATCTCTTGGTAGATCGCTGCTGGGAAACGTGATACAATACCTATCATGATCAACATACTGATACCATTACCAATTCCTTTGTCAGTGATGCGCTCACCTAACCACATACAAAACATCGTGCCTGCTACAATGATCATCATAGATGATATGGTAAAGAACAAGCCCGGATTAATAATCGCTTCTGGATTTACGGTAGCGCGCAAATATCCATAGGACTGAGCTGCGGTGATGGCTATAGTCAAAACACGGGTGAACTGATTCAATTTCTTTCTTCCACTGTCACCCTCCTTTTGCATTTTTGCAAAGTGAGGGACAGCTACCGTAAGCAATTGGACTACGATAGAAGCCGATATGTAGGGCATAATGCCCAAGGCGAAAATAGAGGCACGACTGAATGATCCGCCCAAGAATGTATTCAAGAAATCGAAAATACCGCCTTGGCTCCCAGTCAATTGATTGGCATCCACACCAGGCAATACGACATAAGAACCCAACCTGAAAATGATCAGGAATCCAATCGTATTCAAAATCCTCACGCGAAGATCTTCGATCGCAAAAATGTTCTTTATGGTTGTAAAGAAACGTTTCATCTATTTCACAGTTGTGGCGCTACCGCCTACGGTTTCAATTGCCTTTGTTGCGGTTTCAGAGAATGCATGCGCTTCCACATTTACTTTCGCTTTCAATTCGCCACGACCTAATATTTTTACTTTATCTTTTTTACCAACAATACCATTGGCTACCATCAATTGGATGTTTAATGAAGAAGCACTGGTCTTTTTAGCTAATTCTTCTAAAGCATCTAAGTTGATCCCTTTGAAGTAGATTTTATTGTTGTTCTTAAAACCAAACTTAGGCACACGTCTTTGCAATGGCATCTGGCCACCTTCAAAGCCGACTTTCTTGCTATTGCCCGAACGTGACTGAGCACCCTTGTGTCCACGACCAGCCGTGCTACCGCCTGAGCCTTGTCCGCGGCCTAATCTCTTGTTATTTTTTACCGAACCTTCGGCCGGCTTAAGTGTGTGCAGCTTCATCTTGAAAATATATTACAGTTGCGTTACGCTCACTAAATGACTTACTTTTTTTACCATTCCTTGAATCTGCGGAGTATATTCTACTTCCACCGAACGATTTACCTTACCTAAACCCAACGACTTGATCGTACGCTGCTGGGTATCTGGTCTTTTGATCATACTACGGGTTTGAGTGATCTTAACTTTTGCCATAGCTCTTAACCGTTAAATACTTTTGATAATGAAACTCCACGGTTGCGTGCGATGGTTTGAGGATCGCGCATCGTAGTCAATGCTTTGAAAGTTGCCTTCACCACATTGTGTGGATTAGACGAACCTTTTGATTTTGCCAATACATTATGCACGCCCGCACTCTCTAACACAGCGCGCATAGCACCACCAGCAATTACACCTGTTCCAGGCGAAGCAGGCTTCAACAATACGAAGCCACCACCGAACTTACCCAATGACTCATGAGGTACGGTGCCTTTGATGATTGGCACTTTTACTAAATGCTTTTTTGCATCATCGATACCTTTGGTGATCGCATCTGTCACTTCATTGGCTTTGCCTAATCCGTAACCTACTACACCATTTCCATCTCCTACTACTACAATGGCTGCGAAGCTAAATCTTCTACCACCTTTCACCACTTTGGCTACACGCTGGATAGCCACCACCTTTTCCTTTAGGTCGATTTCGCTTGCTTTTACTGTGCTGACGTTACTTTGTGTCATGCTATTAAAAATTTAAGCCTCCCTCTCTGGCACCTTCGGCCAAAGCTTTTATATTACCGTGATACAAATAACCATTACGATCGAAAACGATATCCTTGATGCCGGTTGTCAATGCTTTTTCAGCCAATTTCTGACCTACTGTTTTTGAAATCGTCAATGAAACTCCACCCTTTTTATCTAAGTCTTTTGATGAGGAAGCTAAAAGGGTATGACCTTTGGAGTCATCAATTATTTGGGCATAAATAGCCTTATTGCTTTTGAAAACAGAAAGTCTTGGACGAGCCGAAGTGCCTTCTAATTTCTTGCGAATACCTTTTTTGATTCGCAGCCTTCTATTTTTAATGTTTGGCATATCTACTATTATTTAGCCGCTGCTTTACCAGCTTTTCTACGAACAAACTCACCGATGTAACGAATACCTTTTCCTTTGTAAGGCTCTACGCTGCGCAATGATTTGATTTTTGCAGCCACCTGTCCAATCAATTGCTTATCGATACCTTCTAATGTGATAATTGGGTTTTGACCTTTCTCTTGAGCGGCCGCCACTTTCAATTCTGATGGCACCGATAAGATAATGCTATGCGAGTAGCCTAAGCTCAAATCCAACACGTTGCCTTGAGCCACTGCTTTGAAACCGACACCGATTACTTCTAATTGTCGCTTGTATCCAACACTCACGCCTTCTACCATGTTGGCAATCAATGAACGGTACAATCCGTGCATGGCCTTGTGGCGCTTTTGCTCTGTGGGGCGATGTACTACTACGTTGCCCTCTTCCATCGTTACCTTAAAATCAGGATCGATAACTTGTTTCAATTCTCCTTTGGGTCCTTTTACAGTAACCTTATGGTCGCCTTCAGCAAAAGTGAACGTTACACCTTTTGGAAGCTCTATCGGAAGTCTACCTATTCTTGACATGGCTTTACAATTAATAGATATAGCATAAAACCTCTCCACCTACATTCAATGCCTTCGCTTCTTTATCAGTGATCACACCCTTGGAAGTAGAAAGGATAGCAATCCCCAAACCGTTCAATACTTTAGGAAGCCTGTCAGCTCCTTTATATTGGCGTAAACCTGGAGA